>NZ_JBQFRJ010000002.1:0-442776 GCF_056537345.1 Ruegeria sp. CF4
CACTCACACACACACACACACACACACACACACACACACACACACACACACACACACACACACACATCCGCAAGGGGTATCGGCTTTGCCGATAGCACGTAGCGGGCGCGGGAGCGCGCCCATCTTCGTAGACCCTAGACCTGGCGAACAGCACCTTTCGCCGCGCTGGTGGTTAGCTTGGCATAGGCCTTCAGCGCCGTAGACACCTTGCGTTTGCGCGGTGCTGCGGGATGCCAGCCTTTTTCATCCTGTTCTTCGCGCCGGGCGGCCAGATCTTCATCGGACACCGCAAGATGGATGCTGCGGTTCGGGATGTCGATTTCGATGGTGTCGCCGGTTTGCACCAGCCCGATTTCACCACCCTCTGCCGCCTCGGGCGAGACATGGCCGATTGATAGACCCGAGGTGCCGCCCGAGAAGCGGCCATCGGTCAGCAAAGCGCAGGCTTTGCCCAGACCTTTGGATTTCAGGTATGAGGTCGGGTAGAGCATCTCTTGCATGCCCGGCCCGCCGCGCGGGCCTTCGTAGCGGATCACGACCACGTCGCCTTCTTTGACCTTTCCGGTCAGGATGTCGTTCACCGCCTGGTCCTGGCTTTCGCAGACATAGGCTGAGCCGGTGAATTTCAGGATGTTCTCGTCAACACCTGCAGTTTTCACAATGCAGCCGTCGCGGGCAATGTTTCCGAACAGTACCGCAAGACCGCCATCCTGGCTAAAGGCATATTCTTTCGAGCGGATCACGCCGCCTTGGCGGTCGGTATCCAGCTCCTTGTACCGGTTCGACTGGCTGAAGGCCTGAGTGGTGCGCACTCCGCCTGGTGCAGCCTTGAACAGTTCCTGCGCTTTGGGATTGTTGGCGATCTTGATGTCCCAATTGGCAATCGCTTCGCCCATCGTAGCCGAATGAACGGTTGCGCAATCTTCGTGCAGCAATCCCGCACGGCTCAGTTCGCCAAGGATTGAGAAGATGCCACCGGCGCGGTGCACGTCTTCCATATGCACATTCTCGGTATTGGGTGCGACCTTACACAAACAAGGCACTTCGCGGCTGAGGTGGTCCATATCGGACATGGTGAAATGCACCTCGCCCTCATGCGCAATGGCCAGCAAGTGCAGTACCGTGTTGGTCGAACCGCCCATAGCGATGTCGAGGCTCATGGCGTTCTCAAAGGCCTCGAACGTAGCGATCTCGCGTGGCAGGAAGCCTTTTTCGTCCAGATCATAGTGCCGCTTGGTGATCTCGACGATCCGGCGACCGGCCTCAAGGAACAGCTCTTTGCGGTCCGCGTGTGTGGCAAGGGTCGAGCCGTTGCCCGGCAGTGCCAGACCCAGCGCCTCGGCCAGACAGTTCATCGAGTTGGCAGTGAACATGCCCGAACACGAGCCGCAGGTGGGGCAGGCGTTTTCCTCGATATGCTGAACCTGTTCGTCGGTGAAGCGGTCGTCAGCAGCGGCTACCATCGCATCCACAAGGTCGATTTTCTTGGCGTCCAGATCGGCGATATCGATCTTGCCCGCTTCCATCGGACCACCCGAGACGAAGATGGCCGGGATGTTCAGGCGCATGGCCGCCATCAACATGCCGGGGGTGATCTTGTCGCAGTTCGAGATACAGACCATCGCGTCGGCGCAATGCGCGTTGACCATGTATTCCACCGAATCCGCGATCACCTCACGCGAGGGCAGCGAATACAGCATCCCGTCATGGCCCATGGCGATGCCATCATCGACCGCGATGGTGTTGAACTCTTTCGCGACACCGCCGGCTGCCTCGACCTCGCGCGCGACCATCTGGCCGAGGTCCTTCAAGTGGACGTGACCGGGCACAAACTGGGTGAACGAGTTTACGATAGCGATGATCGGTTTGCCGAAATCATCGTCGCCCATACCGGTGGCGCGCCACAAACCGCGGGCACCGGCCATGTTGCGGCCATGGGTAGAGGTTCTGGATCGGTACAATGGCATGATGCTGTTTCCCTTTTGCCTCGGGTTGCATGTCTTGGGGTTCGTACGTTATAGCGCACGTATCACATGTGCGCTATAACGTACAAGAGGATTCGGAAGTTGATGATATGGCACCGGACGACATAACGCTGAAATTACGGGACGTGCGGACGGCGTCCGGGCTGAGCCTGTCGAAGGTGGCTGAAATGACCGGGGTCAGCAAAGCCATGCTGGGCCAGATAGAGCGCGGCGAATCCAGCCCCACCATCGCGACCTTGTGGAAAATCGCCAAAGGCTTCCAGCTACCACTCAGCGCGCTGATCGATACGGCGCTGGGCGACCCGTCTGTTTTCCAGACCGTGACCTTCCCCGGGACCATAGAGGTCAAGATCGTCTTTCCCTTCGACCCCGCCCTAGGGGCCGAGACATTTCACGTCAGCTTGCATCCGAACCAAAGCCACGAATCCCCCGCCCATGCCGCTGGTGTGACCGAGGAGGTGTTTGTTCTTTCAGGTACGCTCGAGATTCTACGCGATCGGGAATGGGTATCTTTGCAGGCCGGACAGGGCTTGCGCTTTGCCGCTGATATCCCCCATGGATACCGCGCGGGTGCAGAGGGTGCCGCATTCCTGAACATGCACCACTACGCCCAGCACAACGAGTATTCTGAAAACGGCAAGGCCCATTCATGACTGCAGTTCTCGACAGCCTCACCATCGTCGACGCTATTGGCTCGTTTGGGGCTTTGATCGTGGTCGCGGCCTATTTTGCGACACAGATGCGGATGATGAACTCTGACGATCTCGCGTTTCCGGTGGTGAACCTCTTGGGGTCGGTTCTGATCGTCTATTCGCTGCTCGAGAATTTCAATCTGGCGTCGATGCTGATCGAGGGGTTCTGGATTCTGATCAGCATGATCGGGATCATTCAGCATTTCAGGTTGCGCCGCGCAAAGTAGTGCGCGGCGCGGGATGTTTAGGCTGCGCTGAGAAGACGTGGCGTGAACAGGCCGAGCTTGTTCAGACCCTTCATGGATTTCGCAGCCGCAAGAACGGCAAGATCGGCCAGGGGCTCAATCAGGATAACCATCATGTAAGCTCCGCCAAAGCTGGCCACGGCGGCGATGTTTTCGGCACCGAAACCCTGACCGTAGAACGCCCAGAAGGCCACCCATAGTACGACACCACCCTGATAGGCGGTCGACAGCGCAAGTGCCTGAGAATACTTGAGGTCAACATAGGCCGTATTCGGCGCAATGACGCGGTTTGCCAACGCCTGCAGGGCAAACAGAGGCACCAGCAACGTCGTCATGTTCATTCCGAACTGGGGCAGATCGAAGGGTGCCAAGAAAAACCCTTGAACAAAGAGGCCCAGGATCAGACCAATCGCAGCCGGGGCGGCACCGAACAAAAGAAACAGTGTCGAGCCCAGAATAAAGTGCACCTCTGACACTCCCACCGGGAAATGAGGCAGAACTTCAAAGAATGTGAAAACAAGGCCGGTTGTCAGGGCAGACCGCACTGCAAGGCTTGCAACACCACTGTTTTTGACGCTCTCCCACGCCAGCTTCAGACTATAAAGCCCTGCCCCGGCCGCGGTGGCATAGCTCAGGACAAGTTTGGCGCCGTTAACGACGCCCGGTTCGATATGCATAGTTTGTTCTCCTTACCGTCACACCCGACGGTAGAAACGTGTTGAAATTGGGCGGATGCCCGGTTTGTGCATGGCAGGTCTCCTGACTCGCGGATTAGGATCGATCCCGGCCTTCCCAACCGATCATTTCGGTCAGTGGCCCTGATGGGGCGATACTCCGCTTACAGTTGCGGGGGCAGTTCCGGAATTGACAGGATTTGTCGCACCGGATTCCCTTTTCATCCCTCTGGGGAAACCCCATTGGGAACCATGTCGCACAGATTTCTGCCACAGAATGCTGCCTGTCAAGCACGCCAAGCATGTGGTTGGAAAAAAACGTTCCCCGCGCGGGTTCTGAGCTGCGGCGTGACTTGAACGTTTGGCCGTGCCCATATAGGGAAAATCCAAGCTCGCTCAGGGGAGGCTTTGATGCAGGACGATCCGAAAACTCTCGTATCCACAGACTGGCTGGCCGCGCATCTCAAGGACCCGGATCTGCGGATTTTGGACGGGTCCTGGTATCTGCCCGCGCAGAACCGCGATGCGAAGGCCGAGTATGATGCAGGCCATATCCCCGGTGCGCGGTTCTTTGACATTGATGACATTGCCGATCACCGTTCGGACCTGCCGCATATGGCACCTCCGGTCGAGAAATTCATGTCCCGCCTGCGGGCGATGGGGGTGGGCGACGGCCATCAGGTCGTGGTCTATGACGGGGCTGGGCTGATGTCTGCCGCACGCGTCTGGTGGCTGTTCCGTTTGATGGGTCAGGACAATATTGCCGTTCTGGATGGGGGGCTGCCGAAATGGCAGGCCGAAGGTCGCGAGATCGAGGACCTGCCGCCCGTCGTTCGCGATCGCCATATGACCGTTCGCGTACAAAACCATCTGGTGCGTGACGTGACGCAGGTTTCAGCTGCGGCCAAGCTGAACGATCATGAGATCATCGATGCGCGCTCAACTGACCGCTTTGCCGGAACAGCGCCAGAACCACGCGAAGGTTTGCGCTCGGGTCATATTCCGGGCTCTCACAATGTGCCCTTTGGTACGCTGCTGAATGCAAATGGCACCATGAAGTCGCCCGAAGAGTGCCGCGCCATATTCGAGGCCGCAGGCGTAGATCTGTCGAAACCCGCAATCACATCCTGCGGCTCGGGCGTCACGGCTGCGATCCTCAGCCTTGCGCTTGAGCGCATGGGTAAAAAAGATCATTCGCTTTATGACGGCTCCTGGGCTGAATGGGGTGCCTTCCCAACCCTGCCCGTCGCAACCGGAGAGAACTGATGTTCGAGAACCTCAAGCCACAGCCAGCCGACAAGATTCTGGCGCTGATGCAGATATATCGCGATGACCCGCGCGATCAGAAAATTGACCTGGGGGTTGGCGTTTATAAAAACGCTGAGGGCATCACCCCGGTCATGCGCGCCGTGAAAGCGGCTGAAAAGCGCATTCTGGAAGAGCAGGAGACCAAGGCCTATACCGGTTTGGCCGGTGACCCAGCCTATGCCGATGCCATGATCGGTCTGATTTTGGGTACATCGGTCCCGCGCGCCAACATCGCCGCCGTGGCGACGCCGGGCGGCACCGGTGCTTGCCGTCAGGCGTTTGAGATGATCCGCATGGCCAATCCGTCGGCCCGTGTTTTTGTGTCTAACCCGACTTGGCCGAACCATCTGTCGATCCTGAATTATCTGGGAATCGAGACGGTCCAGTATCGTTATTTCGACGGTGAAACCCGCGGCGTCGATTTCGACGGCATGATCGAGGACCTGAAAACCGCCAATGCGGGCGATGTGGTTCTGCTGCACGGCTGCTGTCACAACCCGACCGGAGCCAACCTGAACATGGTGCAGTGGCAGGAGGTCGTGAACCTGATCAACGAGCGAGGCCTCGTAGCGATGATCGATATCGCCTATCAGGGCTTCGGCGACGGCCTTGAAGAGGATGCGCAGGCGACCCGTCTGGTTGCCTCATCGGTCAAGCGTTGCCTGATCGCGGCGTCCTGCTCGAAGAACTTCGGCGTCTACCGCGAACGGACCGGTCTGCTGATGGCGATCAGCGACGATGCGGCGCAAACGGCTCTGAACCAATCGACACTGGCTTTCCTGAACCGTCAGAACTACTCGTTTCCGCCAGATCATGGTGCGCGCGTGGTAACGACGATCCTGAATGATGACGCGCTGCGCGCCGACTGGGCCGCCGAGCTGGAAGAGGTCCGCTTGTCCATGCTGGGTCTGCGTCAGCAACTGGCTGACGAATTGCAACGTCTCAGCGGGTCGGATCGTTTCGGTTTTGTCGCACAGCACCGCGGCATGTTCTCGCGCCTTGGTGCGGCACCTGAACTGGTCGAGCAACTGCGCAACGATCACGGGATCTACATGGTTGGCGACAGCCGCCTGAACATCGCCGGTCTGAACGCGACCACCGTGCCAATTCTGGCGCAGGCGATTGTAGACGTCGGGGTCTGATTCCAACGAAAATGGTTTGCTGAACGCTGCGCAAACTAGCGCAGCGTTCAGTGAGATTTGTATTGGGTTTTCTCAAAGTCATCTTACCCGCTCGGCTATGACCATATTTCTTTGTTACCAGCGATGGCGGAGACAACTGCCTTTGCACGTTGCTCAACTCCTGGCATATAGGAAAGGCCCATATGCTCAACCTCAATGTATATCAAATAGTTGGCAACATCAGTTTGGGTGCTACCGTTGCGCAGTTGGCCAGCTACTGACATAAGATACGTATCGTACTCATCCGCGAAGGGTTCGGATTGCTCATCTTGCCAGCAATCTCCGGGGGCTAGTAACCCAATAGGATCCCAAAGTGACCATCCTATGTCGCGTAGCCGGGGTAAATTAATTCGAGGATTGCGAGAAGAGTGCATTGCTGTCGCCATTCAATTGTTCCCCCCAGACGGTTTCATAGGGGCACCATTTTGAAAAGCGGCACTTCGACGAAATACAATTCTCGGGGATAAATAAAAAAACCGGGCGCGGACGCCCGGTTTTGATTGTGCTTTGATGGGGAAGTTTAGCCCTTCGAAAACTCCGGATAGGCTTCCATACCCAGTTCCGCCATGTCGAGGCCGTTGATCTCGTCCTCTTCGCTGACGCGGATGCCAAGAGTGGATTTCAGGATCACCCACAGGATCAGCGCGCTGACAAAGGTGAACACACCGTAGGCGACAATGCCGGTCAGCTGAGTGATCAGGCTTGCTTCACCGTAGAAGATCACGGCAATGGTGCCCCAGATACCGGCGAACAAGTGAACCGGGATGGCACCCACGACATCGTCGATCTTGAACTTGTCCAGCATCGGAACTGCGAAGACCACGATGATACCGCCGACGGCACCGATCCAGAGCGAACCGAACAGGGTCGGGGCCAGCGGCTCCGCCGTGATCGAGACCAGACCGGCCAGCGCGCCGTTCAGAACCATGGTGAGGTCGGGCTTTTTGTACATGACCTGTGTCATGATCAAAGCGGCGACGGCGCCAGAGGCTGCGGCCATGTTGGTGTTGGCAAAGATGCGCGACACGTCGGACACGTCCCCAACAGTACCCATTGCCAGCTGTGAGCCTCCGTTGAAGCCGAACCAGCCCAGCCACAGGATGAATGTACCCAAAGTGGCCAGCGCCAGGTTTGAACCGGGCATCGGATGTACCTTGCCATCTTTATACTTGCCGATACGCGGGCCAAGGATGATGGCGCCTGCCAGAGCGGCCCAGCCACCAACCGAGTGTACAACGGTCGAGCCGGCAAAGTCCGAGAAACCGGCTTCGGACAGCCAGCCGCCACCCCACTGCCAGGACCCTGAGATCGGGTACAGAACACCAGTCAGAACGATGACGAAGATCAGGAAGGGCCACAGCTTGATCCGCTCTGCCACCGCACCTGAGACGATCGAGGCGGTTGCAGCCACAAACACCAACTGGAAGAAGAAATCCGAGCCAATCGATGCGTAGTCGAGCGCTGCATCAGCGGGCGCAACGCCAACGGCGTCAAGCTGCGTGGTCGAGAAGAAGGGCCCCAGCCAGCCAGCGATGGTCCAGCCGTCGCCGGGATACATCAGGTTAAAGCCGATCAGCCAGTACATGATCGCTGCAAAGGAAAACAGCGCAACGTTCTTGATCATCTGCATGGCGACGTTTTTCGAACGCACCAGACCGCCTTCCAGCATGGCAAAGCCAGCGGCCATGAAGAAGACCAGAAAGCCCGCCATCAGGAACAGCAGTGTGGTGAAGATATATTGGGTATGCAGCGCAGCCTCGCCTTCGGCAGCCTCTTGCGCCAGCCCCATCTGCGGCAGCACAACAAGTGCGGCGGCAGGAATGATGAATTTCATCAGGTTCATTGTCAGTCCTCGAATGTTTTGGAAGCGGGGCGCTTAAAGCGCGTCCTCGTTGGTTTCCCCGGTCCGCACGCGCAGGGCCTGCTCGACATCGAGGACGAATATCTTGCCGTCACCGATCTTGCCGGTTTTGGCTGTTGTGGTGATGGTCTCGACGATCTGGTCGGCCATGGTGGCGGGCACCACGATCTCGAGTTTGATTTTGGGCACGAAGTTCACAGCATATTCCGCGCCCCGATAAATTTCCGTATGGCCGGATTGCGAGCCAAAGCCCTTGATCTCGGTCACCATCATGCCGCGCACGCCCGCGTTGGTCAGTGCCTCGCGCACCTCCTCGAGCTTGAACGGCTTGATTGTCGCAATGATCAGTTTCACGTCTTTCCCCTCTATCGTCCCGGACAGACCGGTATTTTGCACCTGCAGAAAAAGAGCGTGACATCGCGCGTTAGGAAACGATTCCAGAGGGGTGACGCTGGGAAAAAGAGCGAAAAGTTGCACAATTTTTGCACAAACTGCGTGACGAGATGAAAAAATAGGCAGTTTAGCGAGGGGAAATGCCGGAAATTCACACCTCTACATGGCTGCTTTGCCAAGGTATGGTGACGCAAAAGCATAAACGGGCAGAGTTTGAGCATGACTGAGTCCAAGCGCCGCAAGCCGACATTGGTCGCGGACAAAAGATACCCCTCGAAGGGTCGCAAGCCTGCGGCAACCAAGCGGTCTGCCAAACCGGCGGGCAAGAAAGCGGCTGCGCGCAAAACCGCCACACGCAAGACGGCGCGCCGGAAACCGCGCCGCAGTTCGGGCGGCAAGGGGGGCGGTATCTTCCGCCGTCTGTTCCGTTGGATTTGGCGCCTGTTCTGGGGAATCACGTGGCGGGTGGGTGCCGTCGCGGGCCTGCTGCTGGCGCTGGCGGTCGGCGTCGTCTACTCTTCTTTGCCCGACGTCGATGCCCTGCTGGACGGGCGCGCAAAGGGTTCGGTGACGTTGCTGGACCGCGATGGCAAGGTGTTTGCCTGGCGCGGGGATCAGTTCGGCGGAGTAATCACGGCGGATACGGTCTCGCCTCATCTCAAGAACGCGGTGATCGCGACCGAGGACAAGCGGTTCTATCGCCATTTCGGCGTCAGTCCGCGTGGTGTCGCCAGTGCGGTGCGGATCAACCTCAGCGAAGGGCGCGGGCCGTTATCGGGCCATGGCGGCTCGACCATCACGCAGCAGACGGCGAAGTTGCTGTGTCTGGGCGTTCCATACAATCCAGCTGATTGGGAGTCTGAGGCGGCCTATGAGTCGGATTGTCGGCAGGGGTCGCTGTGGCGCAAGGCGAAAGAGGCCGTTTATGCCATCGCGATGGAGGTGAAATACTCTAAAGACGAAATTCTGACCATCTATCTGAATCGCGCATTCCTTGGGGCGGGCGCACGCGGATTCGAAGCGGCCAGTCAGCGCTATTTCGGTATCTCCGCAGCCGAGGTCAGCCCGGCAGAGGCCGCCATGCTGGCTGGTTTGTTGGTGGCACCCACGCGCTATGCGCCGACGAATAACCTGCAGCGTTCACAGGATCGGGCGCGGTTGGTGGTCGGTCTGATGGAAGATCAGGGCTATCTGAGCCAGGCGCAGGCTAGCGAGGCCCGCAGCCGTCCGGCAGAACTGTCCGAGGCGGCGGCAGCGCGTGCCGGTGGGTATTTTGCGGATTGGGTCATGGCAAGCGGACCAGAATTCTTTACCCGCAACACCACCGAAGATGTTGTGATCCGTACCACGTTGGATCAACGCATTCAGCAGTCGGCGGAAGAGGCGTTGCAATTCATCTTTCAGGAGAAGGTGCGCGAAGGATCAAAGGCACAGGCCGCCATTGTCGTGATGTCGGCGGATGGTGCGGTGCGTGCCATGGTGGGCGGGCGCAAGACCCGCGTGTCAGGGGCGTTCAATCGGGCTACGCAAGCGCTGCGACAGACCGGGTCGTCGTTTAAGCCCTTCGTTTACGCCACCGCGCTGGAACTGGGTTATTCGCCGTTGGATACGGTGATGGACGAGCCCTATTGCGTCGACATCCCCGGGTCGGGTCAGTGGTGCCCCAAGAACTACACCAACAAGTTCTATGGCCGGGTGACGTTGGCAGATGCCCTGAAGAACTCGCTGAACATCCCCGCCGTTAAGGTGGCCGAGATATCGGGGCTGGAAAATGTCCGAACCGTGGCCAGCGGTTTTGGCATCACGAGCGATCTGGCGCAGGGTCCGGCGCTGGCGCTGGGCGCATCAGAAAGCACGTTGATCGAGATGACGGGCGCTTATGCGGGTATCCTGAATGGCGGTTCGTCGGTCGAGCCGTATGGCCTGACCGAGCTGAAGTTGTTAGGCGAAACCGAACCGGTGATGGTAACGACCACCGGGATCGGTGAGCGCGTGATCAATGACAAGGCTGCGAAACAACTGACCTGGATGATGGAGCGCGTCGTTTCGGAAGGCACTGGAGGGCGTGCGAAACTGCCCGGCTGGCAGGTGGCGGGCAAGACCGGCACAACGCAGGCCGCCAGGGATGCGTGGTTTATCGGCTTCACTGCCGACTATGTGGCGGGTGTTTGGATGGGATATGATGACAACACGCCCTTGGCGGGTGTCACAGGCGGTGGGTTACCTGCAGAGATCTGGAAAGAGACCATGGCCCGCGTCACCGAAGGGATGACGCCCACACCATTGCCGATGCTGGCGCCTGATCCGCCCGTGCGTACGGCACAACCCAGACAGCAGCGCCGCAAGAACAATGGTTTTGAAAATGCGATCAACAACCTGCTGAATAACATTTTCGGAAACTGACGAAGCAAAGAAAAAAGGCGGTGCATATGACACCGCCTTTGACGTTTCAGGCGCTCGCGTCCAGCGCAGCGACAATCGCGTCGCCCATTTCCGAGGTCGAAACTGGCTGAACGCCTTCCTCGGCCAGCAGATCTGCAGTGCGGACACCATCGGCCAGAACCTTCTCGATGGCGGCTTCCAGACGATCCGCCTCGGCACCCTGGTCAAAGCTGTAGCGCAGCG
The DNA here is from genome assembly GCF_056537345.1 of Ruegeria sp. CF4. Classification (NCBI taxonomy): domain Bacteria; kingdom Pseudomonadati; phylum Pseudomonadota; class Alphaproteobacteria; order Rhodobacterales; family Roseobacteraceae; genus Ruegeria; species Ruegeria sp. CF4. The sequence continues at coordinate 10,965 of NZ_JBQFRJ010000002.1, forward strand.
CCATGGCAAAGCTCAGGATACAGGCGATCGGGTTGGCTTTGCCTTCACCCGCGATATCCGGCGCTGAACCGTGGACCGGCTCGTACATCGCCTTGGGGCGACCATTCGCCATCGGAGCACCGAGCGATGCAGATGGCAGCATACCCAGTGAGCCGGTCAGCATCGCGGCGCAGTCGGACAGCAGATCGCCAAACAGGTTGTCGGTGACGATGACATCGAATTGCTTCGGTGCCCGCACCAATTGCATGGCACCGTTATCCGCGTACATGTGGGTCACTTCGACTTCGGGATATTCCTCGGCCACGCGGTTCACGACTTCGCGCCACAGGATGCCCGATTCCATGACGTTGGCCTTTTCCATCGAGCACAGCTTTTTGTTCCGACGCATTGCCAGTTCAAAGGCCGAGCGCGCGGCGCGTTCGATTTCGGATTCGGTGTAGCGTTGGGTGTTGATGCCCACACGCTCATTGCCTTCCTCAAAAATGCCGCGCGGTTCGCCGAAATACACACCCGAGGTCAGCTCGCGCACGATCATGATATCCAGACCGGCCACGATGTCCTTCTTCAGCGACGAGAAATCGGCCAGCGCGTCAAAACACTGTGCCGGGCGCAGGTTCGAGAATAGATCCATTTCCTTGCGCAGGCGCAGCAGGCCGCGCTCGGGCTTAACCGAGAAGTCCAGGTCGTCGTATTTCGGGCCACCCACGGCACCCAGCAGCACCGCGTCAACCTCTTGCGCTTTTGCCATGGTCTCATCCGACAAAGGCTTGCCGTGCGCGTCATAGGCCGCGCCGCCCACAAGGTCCTCGCTCACGTCAAAGTGAAGGCCGCGATTGGTGCCGAACCAATCGATGACTTTGCGCACTTCGGCCATGACTTCGGGGCCAATTCCGTCTCCGGGCAGGATGAGGAGCGAGGGGTTGGACATGAAGGATCTCCTTGCGTTTCGTTGCACAGGCCCTAGCGTTTGCGGCGCATCGGGTCAATGAGACGAACCCGCCAAAACACGAGGAACAGACATGCTGACACCCGGAAAACCCGCCCCATCGCTGAAAATCGAAACCGTGAGCCACGGCACCTTTGATCTTGAGCGTGACACAGGTGAAAACGGGACGCTGGTGATTCAGTATCGCGGTCTGCATTGCCCGATCTGTATTCGCCAGATGGGCGAGGTCGAAGCAGCGCTGGATGACTTCGCCGAACTGGGTATCGAGGTGATCATGATCACCACGGATACAGGCGAACGCGCGGCTGAAACGGTCGAGAAAGCCGGGGTCTCAAAACTGCGCGTGGGGTATGGTTTGTCGATGGTCGATGCGCGTGACACCTGGGGGCTGAATATCTCGGTCGCACGCGAAGGCAGCGCTGAGCCTGCGCTGTTTGCTGAGCCGGGGCATTTCTATATCAAACCGGATCAAACCCTGTACTACGTCTGGCAGCAGACGACGCCATTCGCCCGGCCTCCGATGTCGGATATTGTCGGAGGGTTGAAATTCACCCTCGCCAATGACTATCCAGCGCGCGGCACCTATACTGGCGCGCTGTAGGAGGCATCACAATCTGGCCTTCAACCCCTCAGCCAGCAGATTCCAGACCCTGCGGATGCGTGGGGTCTGACGCATGGCTTGCGGGGCGGCCAGCCAGACCGGCAGAACGGGTATCTCGGCTTCGATATCCAGCACCTCAACCGCCGGATCCGCCTGTGCGATGCTGAGTTGGCTGAAGCCGACACCGCAGCCTGCGCGGATCAGCTCCCAATAGGCGGTCTGGTTGTCGCAGCGGGTGGCAAAGCTGTCACGGCTGGCAGGCCAGCCTTTGTTGCGCATGGCGGTGATGATGTCCTGATTAGCGTCGAACCCTACCAGATCATGCTGCATCAATTCCTCGGGGGTCGTTGGACGCCCGGCGCGTTCCAGATAGGATCGCGCAGCACAAAAGCAGAGCGGAAGCTCTCCGATATGTTTGGCCACGATGTCGACCTGCTCGGGGCGATACATGCGCACGGCGATGTCGGCCTCTCGATACAATAGGTTCTCGCTGGCATCCGAGGCGACCAGATCAAGCTGTATGGCCGGCTCCTCCTGGCGGATCGCGGCCAGGATGGGAGGCAGCAGGTGGTGCGAGACAAAGACCGAGGCGGTGATCCGGACCGAACCCTCAAGCTGTTGCGCCTGCCCCGCCGCCGTCAGCCCAAGCGCGTTAACCGCGCCGTGCATCTGCTGAGCCATCGGCAACACCTGTTGCCCAACTTCGCTGAGTGTCAGGCCGCGCGCATGTCGGTCGAACAGGGGCACGCCCAGTTCTTCCTCAAGGGCATGCACTTGCCGCCCCAGTGTCGGTTGACTGCGCCCCAACCGCCGCGCAGCAGCTGAAAGCGAGCCGGTTTCAGCCACGGCCAGAAAGCTTTGGATCAGAGACCAGTCGGAAAGCTGCAGAGGGTTTGCCATTCAAAAACGAATACATGATCTGCGATTATTGGCAATTCATCAATGCATGCGAATGAGTAAATTGAGAGCATCAGGAGGAATACATGCAACAAACAGCACTTATTCTTGGTGCCTCAGGACGTTTTGGCCGCAACGCAGCTGCAGCGTTTTCTCATGCGGGCTGGTCCGTGCGCCGTTTCAACCGTGCCTCGGATGATCTGAAAGCTGCGGCCTGCGATGTGGATGTCATTGTGAATGCGTGGAACCCGCCCTATCCGGACTGGGCGCGTGATGTGCCGAGGTTGCATCGCAGAGTGATCGCGGCTGCTGAAAGCAGCGGGGCCACCGTTTTCTTGCCCGGCAATGTCTATGTCTTTGGCGCGGACGCTCGTGCCCCTTGGTCGTCCGAGACGCCACATTTGGCCACCAATCCGCTCGGTCGTATTCGCATTGAGATGGAGGCTGCCTATTGCGATTCATCCGTGCAGACCATTTTGCTGCGGGCCGGAGACTTCATCGATACCGCTGCATCGGGGAACTGGTTTGATCAGGTGCTGATCAAGCATCTGCGTCGTGGTCGCTTCGTCTATCCGGGTAATCCCGACATCCCGCATGCCTGGGCATATCTGCCTGATCTGACCCGTGCCGCTGTCCGCTTGGCCGAGATGCGCGCCGACCTGCCACGATACAACGATATTCCGTTTGCAGGTTATACGCTATCCGGCAACGACCTTGCGCGGGCGTTGTCGCGGGTGATTGAGCGCGAGGTTGAACTGCGGAAGATGGCTTGGTGGCCGTTGCAATTGGCCCGTCCGTTCTGGCGTATGGCGCCTCATCTGCTTGAAATGCGGTACCTGTGGGACACGCCGCATCGTTTGGATGGTGCGCGGTTTGAAGCGCTGCTGCCTGATTTTGTGCAGACTGATCTTTCTGCAGCGTTGACAGCTGCAGTTCCGGGTTTTGCCGTACAACCGCGCGGACAATCGGGCGGTGCCCCTCTTTGGTCATAACGCGCATTACTGTTCTCTTATGCTGAACGTCGCTTCATGGGAGGTATCCCAAGCGCGTTAGCATCACCGATCACTGATCGAGCAGATCGACCCAGACCAGTCGATGACGGCTGGCAGTCTCGGCGTTGTCACGATCCGGTTGAGGTGGCCAATACGCACCTGCATCCTGTATCTGCCAATCGGCCGAGGGCAGGACATAATCGACCCGCATCTCGCCCACGCCCTTCCAGAGAACCGTCGCGGTGGAACCTTCCGCATTCGTGGGCTTAGGGTCCTGCAGCAAAGGGTGGGCAAGCAGGTCCCGGATGGCGTCCTTGCGACCTTCACCGCGATCCGGGTCGAGATTTGCATCCCCCGCTATTATGAACCGGCTTGATGGAGCAGGGCCAACCTCTTTTTCCATGAGCACTGACCAGAACCTTATCTCATCTCTGTTTCGCAGACCGTTGCGGTCCTCTGGCCCGTCAAACACCGGTGGGCTGGCATGGAAGGTCATCAGCTCAAGGCGACCCCCGGGCGCATCGATCGGAATGACCCAATGGGCCGTTGAAGAGAGCCGTTGAATGGCTTGCGCTTGGGGCGACGGAAATGGGGCATCCTTAGCGACGGGCAGCGTAGCACCCGGAAGATCCTGCCATAGCATCGTGGAGTAGACCTGCACCTGATCTTCCGCGATGGGATATCGCGATAGTACGGCCAAACCGCCTTGCCCTGTGAACCGGCCCCAGCCCTGAGCATCGCCCGGCCCGCCGGTTTTGCCGTCTCCGTCCAGATCTATTGGGGTTTCGAGCCCTGAATTGGGTTGTGCCGAAAAGCTGTGAGGATAAGTCAGACCCGCTTCGTCCAGCTTCGTCTGAAGGGCGGTCAGGGTCAACCCGTCCAGATCCCAGTCGATCCCCTGCAGTGCCACGATGTCGGGACGTGTCTCCGTCAGCACTTCGATCACCGCACTCACTTGTGGATCGCCCCGTCTGATATCCCGCAGCAAGAGCCCCGGCCCCTCGCGGCTGAGTTCGGTGTTATAAGTAGCGACTCGCAATATGTCTGCCTGCGCCGAAAGAGGCAGCAGCAGTACGATAAGGGCTCGGATCATGCGATCTGAGTGGCCTCGGAGGTTGAGTAGGCGCGGCGTTTTTCGACAATCAGTCCCGCGATGCGCAAGGTCGCCATGCCCCGCATGATCATGCTGGCAGGCAGGAAAGCCCAGGCGCACAATGTCCAGATCAGGGTTTGAGGATTGCTGAGGGCAATTGGAGCCGCAAAGGCAGCCATCAGTTTCACCACGGCTGGAATCAGGAATGGCAGCAGCACCCCGATGGCGATGTTCAAACGGCCATCCCGTTGCAGCCGGGTCACCACATCACCACCCTTAGTGGGGTCGAACAAGGGCAGATTGGTCCAGACATTGAAGGCTCCGTTGCCCATGGGCCAGCCCCGCAGCTTGACCGCGTAGGCAAAGCTACCAATCGTGGCCAACGCGGCGACATAAGCGATGCTTGCTGAGATGCGTACCAGTTCAATCAAAGGTTGGCTGGCGTTGTCAGGCAGCATCAGTACAACCAGACGCACGGGCGAATAAGGGAAATCTGCCACATTCGAAACCGCCAGCCCGGTCGCATAGAACAGGCTGGTCATATGCGTCGGCGCATAAACGTTTTTGCAGATCATCGTCAGGAAGATGACCATCGATACAAGCCCGACAAAACGCAGACGGTTCACCGGTGCGGCATCACGAAATTCGATAAAGCTGGGAAAGGCGGAGTTATATTCGGAGAACGTCAACAGGAACGCCAGGATGGCGAGAAAAACAACGATCTCTGTCCCATTAGACGTCGAAGCTGGCAGGTACAACGCGGGAGTGAGCACCATAAGCGCCACCAATATTCCACGTATCGCCGCTCCTGTTGTGCGTGCAATCAAAATCCGAACCCTTTTTTCCAAACCGGAGTGGCCGATTCTATGTCGACTTCACTTCCAACTTGTGCGGACCGTTCGTTTAGTGACGGTTACCTCAGTATCGCCAAGATTGACGATAAGCGGTATTTCGCTCAAGCCGGAGTGCAGAAAACACGCACTTTCGGGCAAAATGATGGCGCAACTGGTGCGGGATTGCATCATTTTCGACGCAAATTCGACGTGTATCTCAATATGATACCTAGATGTAGTGGTTTGCGGACTTTTAGCCCCAAGAATGCGAACGGGGCCGCGCTTGCGACCCCGTAAGGTTGAGTATCAACAGATTCGTCCCCAGAATCATACCCAAGGGCGGGACTGGCTTGCGTGATCCTCGAATTTGTCGATGTGATGGTCTTTTTCCATGGTCAGACCAATGTCATCCAGACCGTTCAGCAGGCAGTGTTTGCGGTGCGGGTCGATGTCGAATTCAATTTCAACACCATCCGATGTGGTGATCTTCTGATCTTCCAGATGCACAGTCATGCGGGCGTTTTCGCCTTTGTGTGCGTCGTCCATCAGAATCGCGTGGTGCTCTTCTTCGACCACGATCGGCAGGATGCCGTTCTTGAAGCAGTTGTTAAAAAAGATGTCGGCGAAGCTGGTCGAGATCACGACCTTGATGCCGAAATCCTTGATCGCCCAAGGCGCATGTTCGCGCGATGAGCCGCAGCCGAAATTGTCGCCAGCAACCAGAATCTCGGTCTGTCGATAGGCGGGTTTGTTCAGAACGAACTCTTCATTCTCCTGCCCGTCATCGTGATAGCGCATCTCGTCAAACAGAACGACGCCCAGACCGGACCGCTTGATGGTTTTCAGATGCACTTTGGGGATGATCATATCGGTGTCGATGTTGATCAGTGGCATTGGGGCGGCCACCCCGTGGACTTTTTCGAACTTTTCCATCTCTACACTCCTGCAGGAGAGGGCCGCGCCCTGTATCCTGCGTTTAAGCCTCTTTGGCTTTTGTTGTTTCGTCCTTGGGTGCGTTCTTGACGAAGAACGCCATGAAGACCAATCCAAACCCGTTGAACAGCATCTCGATGCCCAGCAGGATACCCAGCAAGCTCAGCAGGGCCGCGGGTTCCGCCGCCGCATAAGACCAGATGATACCGGCCAGAACGATCGACAAGATGCCCGAGATCAGCGTGGGCCAGAAAAACTGCGTTCCCTTCATCTGGAACGACAGGATGACCCGCGCGATGCCACCTGCCATGAACAGGATCAGCATCACGGTCGCCAGCGTCAGCGTGCCCTGCAGCGGGTGATCCAGGAAGGACCAGCCCAGAAACAGCATGACCGCACCCATGATGAGCGACAGGATCTTGTTGCCAGCGCCTTCAACGGTGAAGCCGCCGACCAGCTGCAATGCGCCTGCAATCAGCAGCAGCACACCGGTTACGACCGTTACAGCCACGGATGCCACCACCGGTGCGCCCAGCACAAAGACGCCAAACGCGATGGACAGCAGTCCAAGCAAAAGCCATTTGATCCAGTCACTCATGTCTTCAATCCCTCAAATATCTAGATATGAGGGCACCTTACATCAGTTCGCGGACGTCTGTCAGCCGTCCTGTGATTGCCGCTGCGGCAGCCATTGCCGGGCTCAGCAGATGGGTACGTCCACCTCGACCCTGACGACCTTCGAAGTTGCGGTTCGAAGTCGCAGCGCAGCGCTCGCCCGGTTGCAGCTGGTCGGGGTTCATCGCCAGACACATCGAGCATCCGGCCAGACGCCATTCGAATCCGGCCTCTTTGAAGATGTCCGCCAGACCTTCTTCTTCGGCCTGAGCACGCACCAGACCCGAACCGGGCACGACCATGGCGCGCATCCCGTCCTTGATCTTCTTACCTTTCAGGATCTCAGCCGCGGCGCGCAGGTCCTCGATGCGGCCGTTGGTGCATGAGCCGATGAAAACGGTATCGATTTCGACATCGCTCAGCTTCTGACCGGCTTCCAGACCCATGTACTCGATCGAACGGCGGGCCGCGTCGACTTTACCGCCTTCGAAATCTTCGGGGTGCGGTACGGATGCGGTGATCGGCAGTACATCCTCGGGGCTGGTGCCCCATGTGACGACCGGAGCAATGTCTTCGCCGCGCAGGGTGATGACCTTGTCAAAATGCGCACCTTCGTCGGTATAGAGGGTTTTCCACCAGTCCATCGCGGCTTCCCACTGGGCACCTTTCGGGGCATGAGGGCGACCTTTGACATATTCGAACGTGGTCTCGTCTGGTGCAATAAGACCCGCGCGTGCGCCACCTTCGATGGCCATATTGCAGACGGTCATGCGGCCTTCCATCGATAGATCGCGGATCGCTTCGCCGCTATATTCGATGACATAGCCGGTACCGCCCGCGGTGCCGGTTTCCCCGATCACGGCCAGAGTGATGTCCTTGGCGGTCACGCCCGGCTGCAGTTTGCCGGTGATCTCGACCTTCATGTTCTTGGATTTCTTTTGGATCAGGGTCTGCGTGGCCAGTACGTGTTCAACCTCGGACGTGCCGATACCATGCGCCAGCGCGCCGAATGCACCGTGAGTGGCGGTGTGGCTGTCGCCACAGACAACGGTCATGCCGGGCAGGGTCCAGCCTTGCTCGGGGCCGACGATGTGTACGATACCCTGACGAATATCATTCACTGGATAATAGTGGATGCCGAAATCCTTGGCGTTCTTATCCAAAGCTTCGACTTGAATACGCGATTCGGGGTTTTCGATCCCGTTCACCCGATCCGGCGTGGTTGGGACGTTGTGATCCGGCACAGCGATGGTTTTCTCTGGTGCGCGTACTGGTCGACCGGCCATGCGCAGACCTTCAAAGGCCTGCGGACTAGTGACTTCGTGCACCAAGTGGCGATCGATATAAAGCAGGCAGGTGCCATCATCGGCTTCATGCGCGACATGGGCATCCCAGATCTTGTCATAGAGTGTTTTGGGGGACATCGGTCCTCTCCCGTATGTAATGAGAAATAGCTGGCGAGTTGGCTCAGGCCGCCGATAGGCAGGCCAAGACCGTGCGGGCAGCCCCAAAGAACCGTTCACGCAGGCGCGCGCGGTCTTCCAGATTCTGTTCTTGGGCCACATTGAGTCTCATGCGCACCAGATATAACGGGGTTTGTCGTCAATCAAGGTTCAATCCGGCTGTGGGCTTGCATCGCGCATCAACGCTGTCCAAGCTGGGGACATGAATAAGGATTTGCTACCGGAAACGCTGTCCGAGCTTTATGCCAACATGACGGCGGCCTTTTCAGAACAGTTGGAAAACCTGATCGAGCTGATCGTAACGCCGGGCTGGCGGCAATACCAACTGGTTATCATCCTGTTCCTCTGGGGGCTGGCGTTTCTGCTGAAGCTGTTGACCCAGACCCGATGGGAGACTTGGGCCCGTGCCCGCACGGGTTGGCCGAAATGGCGTTTGCGTATTTTGATCCAGCTGATGCGCCGTCTTACTCTGGTCTATTTCGTGGTGCTCTCGTGGGGCCTGTATTGGATCATGCAGCAGGCAACATGGCCCTCGCGCAGCTATATCATTGGCGTTTTTGCGACACTGGCTGCAGCTTGGCTTGCGATTGCGCTGGTCTCGCGGCTGGTGCGCAATCGGACGTTGCAGCAGATATTCAAGTGGTCCATGTGGGTCTATGCAACGCTGATTGCGCTGAACCTGACGGATGACGTCGCAGGGTTTCTCGACGGCGTGGCGCTGTCTATCGGTGATCTGCACATCTCGGCTTTGGGGATCATCAAAGCGGTTCTGCTGATCGGCGTGCTGTTGACGCTTGCTCGGCTCGGAACTCGGGCAGCGGAGCGTGGCCTTAAGAGCAACGATGACATCACGCCGTCGATGCAGGTCCTGCTGGCCAAGGGCATTCAGGTGCTGCTGTATGGCGCGGTTTTCATGGCGGCGATCCGCACGTTGGGCTTCGATCTGACGGGGATAGCTCTGTTATCTGGCGCAATCGGTGTGGGGATCGGTTTCGGATTGCAAAAGGTGGTCTCGAACCTGATTTCGGGCATCATCATCCTGATGGACCGGTCGATCAAACCCGGTGACGTGATCTCGCTCGGCGACACGTTTGGTTGGATCAACGCGCTTGGCGCACGTTATGTTTCGGTGGTGACGCGGGACGGACGGGAGTACCTGATCCCGAATGAAGACCTGATCACCAATCAGGTTGTGAACTGGTCGCATTCCGACAAGTTCGTTCGGCTGGATCTTGAGTTTGGCACCAGCTATGGCGATGACCCGCACAAGGTGCGTGCCACGGCGATCCGGGCCGTGAAAACCGTCGGTCGGGTACTGAGCGGTGGGTCACATGAGCCTGTCTGCCACATCACCGGTTTTGGCGACAGCAGCGTGGACTATGTGCTGCGGTTCTGGATCAGCGATCCGACCAAGGGGCTGACCAATATCCGGGGCAATGTCTATCTTGCGCTGTGGGACGCATTTCAGGCCGAAGAGATCTCGCTGCCTTTCCCGCAGCGCGAAGTGCGCCTGCTGTCCGACGACGCCGAGGCGCAACAGCTCGCCAAAGAGTGAGCGGATGTCACGGACTGAAACAGCGCGTTTATTGAAATGTTGCAATCCCCTTGTTACCTTATTAGTACCCCAGCGCCGGGGATTTGGCGGCGCGTTGCAAAGGAGGACTATGTCCTGTCTCTACATACACAGGCGGGTTTGCCCGCCGAAGATGGGGCCAGCATGATGGCCCGCTCTCAGTCAATCAGCGATAAGCTGCTTGAACGTATCCTTTCCTCACTTTCCGATGACAAGGCCGAAGACGTCGTGCAGATCAACCTGCAAGGTAAGTCTTCTGTTGCGGATCACATGGTGATTGCCTCGGGTCGGTCGACCCGTCAGGTTTCGGCCATGGCGGAAAAGCTGATGGATCGTATCAAGCAGGAGTTCGGTTTCACCTCGAAGGTCGAAGGCAAGGATGCCGGCGACTGGGTGTTGATCGATACGGGCGACGTGATCGTCCATATCTTCCGCCCCGAAGTGCGTGAATTCTATCAGCTGGAAAAGATGTGGCTGCCTCAGGGCGGCAGCGCCTCGGCGAACTGAGGCGCCATCCCGGCCTGTATTGAAGGGCCGGAGGCGAGAGAGATATGCGTATCAGCATAGTTGCGGTTGGGCGATTGCGCGCCGGACCGGAGAAATCCCTGCTTGACGACTACCTGACCCGTTTTGACCGGACCGGCCGTGCGCTGGGCCTTGGTCCCGCACGGGTGATTGAGGTTGAAGACAAGAAAAACGCGGGCATGGGGGCCGAGGCCGCCCTGCTGCGCAAGGCACTACCCAAAGGCGCTGTGATCTGCACACTGGACGAACGCGGGCGGGTGATGTCGTCGCCGGATTTTGCGCAGAAGCTGGGCGGCTGGCGCGATGCCGGGCGGCAGGATCTGGCGCTGATCATCGGTGGAGCGGACGGAATAGATCCTAACCTGCGGGCTGAAGCAGATTTTTCCATCTCATTCGGATCGATGGTCTGGCCTCATATGCTGGTCCGTGTGATGCTGGCCGAGCAACTCTATCGGGCCGCAACCATCTTGTCGGGCGGTCCCTATCACCGGGTTTGACATGGCGCAGCTTCTGATCGTTTACCATTCGCGCACCGGCGGTGCCCGGCAAATGGCCGAAGCCGCAGCCGAAGCGGCACGGGACGAGGCGGAGGTCGTGCTGAAATTCGCCGATCAAGCCGGGCCCAACGACCTGCTGGCCGCTGATGGTTACATCTTTTGCGCACCCGAGAATCTGGCGGCGATTTCGGGCCTCATGAAAGAGTTCTTCGACCGTAGCTACTATCCTGTGCTGGGCAAGATCGAAGGCCGCCCCTATGCCCAGATGATCTGCGCCGGGTCCGACGGGGAAAACGCCGCCCGCCAGATCGCCCGTATTGCCACCGGCTGGCGGCTGAAAGAGGTGCAGCCACCGCTGATCCTCTGCACCCACGCGCAAACGTCTGAGGCCATTCTGGCCGAAAAGACCATTCCACAGGATCAACTGAAGCAATGCCGCGAAATCGGCGCGGCGCTGGGCGCGGGTCTGACGTTGGGCGTGTTTTAGTTAAGGGGAACCACAAAGGTATCTTTTGCCCAACCATCCACATTGGTGCGGGCCTGAACTTGTACCTGAGCAGTACCGACCGGGATAGCGACGCCACTCAATGACCGGGTAAAGGGCTGTTCGTTCTCATGCGGGTGATGCAGTACGCGCATCCCAAGCTCTGTCCCGTCCATATCCAGCACGCGCCAACCGTCGGCATAATCATCCCAGCCGGTTTCAGGATGTGAGACGGTGACGTCGAATCGCCACGTATCGCCGCTTTGCTTGGCGGTGACGTTTTCGATGACAGGATCATCGGCAAGGGCGGGGCTGGCCAGAAGGGCCGCAAGAATCACATATCGCATGGTGTGAATGTACGGAGTTGGTGCCGCAAATGGGATCACGTCTTTGTGTTAGCCGTCTGTTTCATCAGGATGGACCGGGATTGCGACGCAAACTCCCGCCGGTAGAGCACGCCAAAGGTGATTACCGCGCCGACCATCAGGGCCACGGGGCCGAGGATCCACGCCAATGACGCCAGTGCAAAATAAGTCGCCCGCAAAGCACGGTTAAAGCTGCGTGCAGCGGTGACGCAAATCTCGGCTGCTTGCGCTGCGCGTGGATATGCGGCGGAGTCTTCGGGCTCGTTGGGCACCGCGGCCATCAGAATCGCGCAATAGCCAAACAGGCGATGAGCCCAGACATATTTCAGGAAGGCGTTGGCGAGAAAAAGGATCACGATCAGTATCTTGATCTCCCACACAACGGCGGGCGCGCTGCCAATAGCCAAATCATTGGCGACACCGGCCAGACGCTCGGTATTGCCCAGCAGTGCCAGGCCGCCACCAATTGCGATCATCGTGGTCGATGCAAAAAACGTACTGCCCTGCCGCATCGCTGCCACGACCTGTGCGTCGAACATGCGAGGTTGCCGGGTGACCATTTCCCGCATCCAACCGCGACGAAAGTCATCCATCATCATTGCCACGGATTGTTTTTTGGGTGAGGGGTTTTCGATGCGCCAGCCGATGCCCAGCCAAGCACCAAGCAGCAGCGTGATGGCGATGTAGTCCAACGACGAAAACAGAGCGGCGCGATCAATCCAGGTCATGCTGCGACAGTAGGACCGCAGGTGCGAACTTGCCAGATGGATAAATTGGTAATATTATTTTACCAAATGGAGGTCAACCATGGAAATGCCCACGCCAAGCCCCGCGGTCCTCAGCCGCAAATCCCGAGTCGTCGCGCGATTGTCGCAGGTTCTGCCTGAAGATGCGATCATTCACGATCCTGCTGAGACCCGCGCCTATGAATGTGATGCGCTGACGGCTTACCGATGCCCACCGATGCTTGCCGTTCTGCCGTCGAACACGCAGGAGGTTTCGGACATTCTGCGCATTTGCCATGACGAGGGCGTGCCGGTGGTGCCGCGCGGGTCGGGTACCTCGCTGGCCGGAGGTGCTTTGCCCACAGCGGATTGCGTCATTCTGGGTGTGGCGCGGATGAATAATGTGCTGGAGGTCGACTATGACAACCGTTTCATCAGAGTTCAGTCGGGCCGCACCAATTTGAGCGTCACCGGCGCGGTCGAGGAAGAAGATTTCTTTTACGCGCCCGATCCGTCATCTCAATTGGCCTGCGCGATTGCGGGCAATATCGCGATGAACTCCGGTGGTGCGCATTGTCTGAAATACGGTGTGACCACGAATAACCTGATGGGCGTGACCATGGTGATGATGGACGGCACCGTGGTCGAAATCGGAGGCGCGTATCTGGACGCGGGTGGGCTGGACTTGCTGGGCGTTATCTGCGGCTCCGAAGGGCAGCTGGGCGTGGTGACTGAGGCCACGTTGCGCATTCTGCGCAAGCCAGAGGGCGCCCGGCCTGTGTTGATGGGGTTTGATGACAACGAGATCGCTGGTCAATGTGTCTCTGACATTATCAAATCGGGCATCCTACCAGTCGCGATCGAGTTCATGGACCGTTTGTGTATTCAGGCCTGTGAGAATTTCGCCAAGGCTGGATATCCCGATTGCGAAGCGTTGTTGATTGTCGAGGTTGAGGGCTCGGAGGCCGAGATCGACTATCAATTGTCGAAGATTGTTGAGATCGCCAAACGGCACAACCCGGTCGAATTGCGTGAGAGTCAGTCGGCGGAGGAAAGCGCCAAGATCTGGCTGGGTCGAAAATCGGCCTTTGGGGCGATGGGGCAGATGAACGATTATATGTGCCTTGATGGAACAATACCTGTTTCTGCACTGCCTGCCGTGTTGCGCCGGATCGGCGAGTTGAGCGTCGAATACGGCCTGCCCGTCGGCAATGTCTTTCATGCGGGGGATGGGAATATGCACCCTCTGATCCTGTTTGATGCCAACAAGCCTGGCGATCTTGAGAAATGCGAGGCTTTCGGGGCCGAGATCCTAAAGCTCTGCGTTGATGAGGGCGGCTGCCTGACCGGCGAGCATGGCGTGGGGATCGAAAAGCGCGATCTGATGCATCATCAATACGCATCCGCTGATCTTGAGGCGCAGATGGCGGTCAAGGATGTGTTCGATCCAGCGTGGTTGTTGAACCCGGCAAAGGTGTTCCCTCTGGACGCGTCTGAGGGGCGTCGGATGGCAGCAGAATAGCGGGCCAGATCTGTGCCTTACGTGGTGCAAGGCTACTGATTATTTTTGAACAGAAGAAGTGATATGGGACCAGAGACAGAAGCGGAACTGGCCGAGATGGTGGCGGGGCTGAATGGTCCCGTGCGGATTGCCGGTGGCGGAACGCGCGGGGTGACCGGGGCGGAACCTGTGCTGAGCACAGCAGGGTTGAGCGGTATTGCACTTTATGAGCCCGGAGCGTTGACCCTTGTGGTACAGGCGGGGACGCCATTGGCTGAGATTGAAGCGACGCTGGATGCGGAAGGGCAGCAACTGGCTTTTGAGCCGATGGATCATCGCGGGTTGCTGGGGATCGAAGGCACACCGACCATTGGTGGGGTTGTCGCGGCTAATATATCGGGCCCTCGGCGCATTCAGGCGGGGGCTTGTCGGGATTTTCTGTTGGGCGTGCGTTACGTCGATGGTCTTGGCCAAGTGGTTAAGAATGGTGGCCGGGTAATGAAAAACGTCACTGGCTATGATCTGGTCAAGCTGATGGGCGGGTCATGGGGCACTTTGGGTGTGTTGACAGAAGTCTCGCTGAAAGTGTTACCCAAACCGGAACAGGTCGCGACCTTAACGATTGCGGTACCAAATGTCGAAACGGCGGTGCAAGCGCTGTCGGCGGCGTTGAAATCTCCGTTTGAGGTCACCGGCGCGGCGTATGATCCAGGTGCACAAAAAGCCTTTGTTAGGGTCGAAGGTTTTGCAGATTCAGTTGCGTATCGGGTTGATAGACTGACATCGGTGTTAGGGCAGTTAGGTTCTGTGTCAGAAGAGGTTGACCCTGCGTCGATCTGGACGGCCATTCGCGATGTTCATGCGTTTAAGGGCAAGCAAGGGGACGTCTGGCGTTTGTCTGTCAAACCCGGCGATGCATCAGAGATCGTCGCTCGCGCCAAGGCCGACCAGTTGCTGCTTGACTGGGGCGGCGGGTTAATCTGGGTATGCGTCCCGGCTGGAACGAATCTCAGAACCCGGTTGGGTGCATTTGCTGGCCATGCGACTCTGGTGCGTGCGGATCATGAGACCTTCGCAAAACTTGGGAGATTTCAACCAGAGGATGCGGCTATTTCGGCTCTAACGCGAGGAATTCAGGCTAAATTTGACCCACGCGGTATCTTCAATCCGGGGCTAATGGGGTAGGCGATGCAGACGACCTTTAGTGAAAAGCAACTGCAGGACCCGGCGATCCAGCGCTCGAACGAGATTCTGCGGAGCTGTGTGCATTGCGGGTTTTGCACAGCGACTTGCCCCACCTATCAGGTACTGGGCGATGAGTTGGACAGCCCGCGCGGCCGTATCTATCTGATCAAGGACATGCTGGAGAATGAGCGTGTTCCGGATGAGAAAACGGTCAAACATATTGACCGGTGCCTCTCATGCCTGGCGTGCATGACGACCTGTCCTTCGGGCGTGCACTATATGCATCTAGTTGATCACGCACGGGAATATATCGAGGCAAATTACAAGCGGCCTCTGACAGATCGTATGCTGCGCTGGGTTCTGTCGCGGATATTGCCCTATCCGATGCGATTTCGCTGGGCGCTGATCGGGGCCAAGCTGGGTAGGCCGTTCAGGTTCCTGATGCCAGATGCCAGATTACGGGCGATGCTCGACATGGCGCCGAAACATATTCCCCCGGTCAGCCGCAATGACGATCCGCAGAGTTTCACACCCAAAGGCACGCCGATAAAGCGGGTTGCATTGATGACGGGCTGCGCACAGAAGGCACTCAATACGGAAATCAATGACGCCACGATCCGCCTGTTGACGCGTTTGGGATGTGAGGTGGTCGTGGCCGAAGGTGCAGGTTGCTGCGGTGCGTTGACCCATCACATGGGAAAGACTGCCGAAAGTCACCGTGCCGCCGCGGCCAATATTCGTGCCTGGGCGCGTGAGATGGATACGGATGGGCTGGACGCCATCGTCATAAACACATCCGGTTGTGGTACGACGGTGAAAGACTATGGTCATATGTTCCGCAACGATCCGTTGGCGCAGGATGCCGCGCGAGTCTCAGAGATTGCCATGGATATCAGCGAGCTGCTTGTGCAACTCGATCTGCCGGAAATGATGGGTCAGGATTTGGTTGTTGCTTATCACGCGGCATGCTCGCTCCAACATGGCCAGCAGATCAAATCGCATCCGAAAGATCTGTTAAAGCGGGCCGGATTTACCGTGTTAGAGCCTGTTGACAGCCATCTGTGTTGTGGCAGTGCCGGGACGTATAACCTGATGCAGCCCGAGATTTCAGCCAAGCTGAAGCAGCGCAAAGTGCGCACGCTTGAGGCAAAGAAACCGGATGTGATCGCGGCAGGAAATATCGGCTGCATGATGCAGATCGGTTCTGGCACCAAGACGCCCGTGGTGCATACGGTGGAGCTATTGGATTGGGCAACCGGAGGCCC
This sequence comes from Ruegeria sp. CF4, assembly GCF_056537345.1. Classification (NCBI taxonomy): domain Bacteria; kingdom Pseudomonadati; phylum Pseudomonadota; class Alphaproteobacteria; order Rhodobacterales; family Roseobacteraceae; genus Ruegeria; species Ruegeria sp. CF4. The sequence goes on from NZ_JBQFRJ010000002.1 coordinate 27,458, forward strand.
ACGTCCGCGCGCCATGTGCGCAGAATCGTCAGAGATTCCAATCCTGCGCTGATCCCATTGGAGCAACACGGCATTGTTGGGAGTCAAAGCCCTGTGGCGGTGCTGCCCTAATTTTGCCGCACCTCGCGCGTACGACTCGGGGCCGGACCCAATGACCGGAGACCCACGTGCGCAACTGGATCACGGCCTTTGCACTCAGCCTGCTCCCCATGGCCACGCAGGCACAGGATACCGGGCTGGAACGCCTTGAGACCTCGCATGCTGGACGCGCGTGGATGGCTGTGGGGCGTCTGGATATCGACGGAACCGGATTTTGCACCGGGGCGTTGATCTCGCCCACGTTGGTGCTGACGGCAGCGCATTGTCTGTTCGACAAGGTTACAAAGCAACCGATTGATCCGGCACGGATCGAGTTTCTGGCTGGCTGGCGGTTGGGTCACGCGTTGGCCTATCGGGCAGCACAGCGCACTGTCGTACATCCCCAGTACGAATATGATGGCGGGTCCTCGGCTACGCGGGTGCGTCACGATATTGCATTGATCGAGCTGCGGCAGCCGATCCGGAATACCGCTGTCATGCCGTTTGAAACGGGAGATCGCCCGTCAAACGGCGAGGACGTAGGTGTAGTATCTTATGCCCATGACCGGGCCGAGGCGCCGTCACTGCAAGAGGTCTGCTCGGTCATGGCGCGTCAGGCCGGTATTCTGGTGATGTCCTGCGATGTCGATTTTGGGTCTTCTGGGGCACCAATCTTCTCATTCGATGGTGAGCGTCCGCGCATTGTTTCTGTCGTGGCCGCCAAGGCCGAGATGCACGGCAAAAGCGTGGCGCTGGGCACAGCATTGGATCAGTCGCTTGAGCTGCTGCAAGCCGAGTTGTCGCAAGGGCGCGGCCTGAACGCATCACGGGTCAACGGTTCCAAGAATCTAGGAGCGAAATTTCTGAAACCATGACCCGATCCTTTCTTATTTTTTCATTGATCTTTTCCGTTCTTTTCACTTCCGCGAACGCTCAGAACAGTGGCAAGCGACGTCTGACTGATCGCGATGACCTGTACGGTTGGGAGGCCGTCGGTCGGCTCGATATCGGCAGCAGTGGCTTCTGCACCGGCACCCTGATTGCGAAGGACATGGTGTTGACGGCTGCGCATTGCGCATTGAACAAAGCAACCGGTAAACCTTATGCCCCCGGAGAGGTGACCTTTCGCGCGGGGTTAAGTGATGGTGAAGCTCTTGCAGAGCGCAAGGTTATCCAGATCGCCGCGCATCCAGATTTCATCGCCAACGCACCGGTTTCCGTGCCTAGAATCCGCGTTGATGTGGCTCTAATGCGCTTGGAAGAACCCATTCCTTATGCCATCGCCGATCCGTTCGCCTTGTTCAGTGGGAGAGTCACCGACAGCGAGATCAGCGTCGCCTCATACGGGCGCGGTCGGGCCGAGGCGATCACGCGTCAGCGATCGTGCCAGATTTTGCAGCGCGGGCAGGGGTTGATCAGTTTTGATTGCGACATCACATTCGGATCGTCCGGTTCCGCGATCCTGGCCAAGAACGGGCCACGCTGGCAGATTCTCTCGGTTGTATCTGCGGGTGCGTCTGACGGCCGTCGCAAGATCGGCTACGGCATGGAGCTTTCAGGCATCGTCTCGGAACTGAAGGCTATGATGCGCCGCGATGCGCCGCGTCCGACTGCGACAATCCGCAGGCTGCAGCCGGGGACTGACAAATCAAGTTCTGGCGCCAAGTTTATCAGCGCAGGCGGGTCTTGAACCGCGCCAATTCTCTTCCCATCTGAGCTGTATCGGGTCGCCTGAACAGGGGCCCGTGCAATCACCGCCCGTCCAAAACGGAGGGCACATTCGCAAATCGCTCAATGAAGAGGATATGACACATGCGTACATTTGATTTTGCACCGCTGCACCGCGCAACCATCGGTTTTGACCGCGTTGCAGATATGATGGACCGGGTTTTGACCAACGACGTGGCTCAGCCCAGCTATCCACCGTACAATATCGAGAAAACCGACGTCGACACCTACCGGATTTCTGTTGCTGTCGCCGGCTTCTCGGAAAACGATCTGTCGGTCGAAGTGAAAGAGAACTCGCTGGTCGTCTCTGGCAAGAAAGCCGCTGAAGACAAAGAGCGCAGCTATCTGCACCGTGGCATCGCCACCCGCGCATTCGAGCGCCGTTTCGCTCTGGCCGACCACGTGCGCGTCACCGGCGCGAGCCACGAAAACGGCATGCTGAACATCGACCTCAAGCGCGAGGTGCCTGAGGCCCTGAAACCGCGCAAGATTGAGATCTCTTCGGCCAAGGCCATCGAAAAGGACGTAGTTGACGCCAAGGCCGTGAACTGAGGCATTTGATCACCTTGCGGTAATCTCTTCCTCTCTGGATTATCGCAACACACGCCCCGCGTTCCTCCAGGCGCGGGGCGAAGTTGTATCCAACGTGACCCCGGACATGGCGGGCAGCACGTTCTCACTAAGATCTGGCAATAGTTTAGGTCGTCAGGCTAGTCTCTTCTGGAACACTTCAATGAACTGAATTTTGTTCACTGCCTTCAGAGGGAGACGAAATAGATGCGAATGAAATCCGTTTTTGCCGCTATAGTCTGTGCCGTTGTTGCATCGACCACACTGACCGCGACACCAACCCGTGCCAACGATACCGGAGCGCTTATCGCTGGGGTCGCGTTGGGTGTGCTGGGAGCGTCGATCGCCAAACACCATCACAAGCACGGATCAAAATACCAGAAGCACCCGCATATTTCGCCCGAGGAGAATGCGATCGGGCTTTGTATGCATCGGACCCACACCGCCATGAGCAATCAAGGCTACTATGCCGTCGATTTTGAGCGGACGCTTTCCTATACGACGAATTCTGATGGCATCGATCTGATTGATTTGGAGGTCGCGCGCTCGAAGGACAGCAATGATGCGCGGAGCCACATAAAAGCCCATTGCGCTATTCAAGATGATTCTGTGGTTAATTTCCGGTATTCGAACTACTGAGCTTGCCCATCGGCAGCTTCAACTTAAGAAAACCAAGCGCTTCTATTTTCCCTTCTGAAAACCAGCAGGCAATGTGTCTCGGCCTTGTCTCTGCGTCTATCTTTTTGGCGTCGAGTTTGTCACAGTCTTGGTGATTTGGAGACCCAAGGGGATGTAAATTGCCATAACATTCTCTATGTCATTGGATGATAAGAAGAATAGGGATAGCAGATGTCGAACCAGCAATTCGAAGCATTGATTCAAGAGACGCAACAGAAAGTCCGCGAAAGCCAATCGCAGATTGAAGGCTTGACCTCACGGATCGAAGCAGCTCGTGCCAAGATCGGAACCGCCGAGGCGGATATCGACATTGAAAATGCCACTTTGGAAGATGTGCACGCCCAAACCGAGGTGATGAACGCCAACATCGCCGAGCTGATCATGGGGCTCGACGACGTGACCAACGCGTTTTCCAAGGATTTCGACGAAATGCGTTCGAAAACCGGGTGGGAGTCGTTCGTCGGCATCTTCGCCAAGGCCAAATCCGAGTCCATGCGGCAGGAACGCATGCGCACCGCCAATATTGATGACAAGCTGCAGGACCTGATCGCCAAGTCCGATGTGATCGTAAAGTTGCTGGAAGGGCAGTTGTCGGTACTGGAGGAACAGCGCGTCAAGGTCGAAGACAACCTAACTGTCACGCTGGATGACCGTGAGGCGACGGTGGCCGAGTTGGAAGCACTGCGCGCCGAGATTCAGGGTATGGACCCGACAATCATCACGCTGGAAAACAAAATCAGCGTCGAACAGGACGCCGCTGCGCGGACCCAGCTGGAAACTGAACTGGCCGAGTTGAACAAGCAGTACAACGCCAAGGTTCAGGAAGAGCAGGTCAAGCTGGCCAAGTCTCAGACGCTGGAGCGCTATATCGAAAAGGGCAAAACCTGGGTCGATTCACTCCAAAATCAGGCGGCGACGCAGATGGTGCTGATCAACAAGCTGCAGACAGACACGCAACAACGCGTGGTGCTGTATGACGCCCTGACCAAATCGCTGAAAACTGCACAGCAGCAGGACGTGGCCCACCGCATCAACGAGATCGGTGTGCAAACCGACCAAGAGGCGCAAACCGCCATGGCCGCTATCGGCACCGCGACCAACCAGAAAATGGCCGACATGCTCGAGGCGCATGAGGACCACATGGTCTTTGCCCGCGACGTGCTGGAGAAAAAGGCCAAGGCGGATGAACGCTTTGCCCGCCGGTTCGCCTCGATTGTCGAGAAGCATGATAAGAATTTGTATGGCGGGTGAGGCGCTTCAGTGACGTTCCGTTCCAAAGGCAAGCCAAAGGGTATACGCGACAGGTTCAGAATAGGGATTCTCTTTGTTGTCTTTGGCGGGTTCCTAACTTTGCTTCTTCTGACAGCTAATTTAATGCCAGACCATTTGGTGACTAAACTTGTGCTGATAGCGGGTGTTCTTTTGGTGACATTCTGCCTCTGCGTTCTGTTCGCCAACGGTCTCATCAAGCTTGAACAGCTTGATGAGAAGTTGTTCGGTCGCCGACAAAGAAAAGAGCGCGTGGATAATGACTGACCCCACCCAAGACCATGTCGGTCTGACCGACACCTTTGCCTCGCGCCGCTATTTCCGCAAATTCGAGGTGATCACCGTCCACCTCCTGCGCGTGGCCGCGACGATGGAGGCCGAAGGCGCGATCTCGAAACAAGAGGTGCGAATCGTATCGCGCTACCTCTCAGGGCTGCTCTACACCTTCCGAGCGCTCAGCATGAAGTACCTGCTGGTCGGGCGCGATACCGGGCGGTTCTTTGGCAGCCTCGCCATGGACAAGCGCGACAGCGGGTTTCCGGTGGCGGCCGAGCTGCTGACGATGGCCAATGATGCGCAACAGGCGCAGGTGCATCTGGCGAATATGCCCTCGGAAGACGACCTGAAAACCGACATGGTGCGGACGATCATTGGCGATCAGGAAATCCCGACCAAACTGCAATTCGCGCTGTCCCAAAGGCTCTATTACGAGGAATTGCTGAAAGGTCAGCTGTTCTGGGCCCGCAACGATCCCGAATGCCACTGGATCGGGAATGAGGGCGAACGGCGCAAGTTCATGATCCATTGGGCGGTCTATGACAGTCAGATCAACCTGCCGGTCATCTATCTGATGCAGCTGGAGGATAGCGGCAAAACCGCCCTTCCCAAAGACCAACGCCGCTGGCCCGAAGTGCAGGCGCATCTGATGGCGCAGTCTCTGGGCGGGTTGAAACTGGTGACCATAGCCAAAGGGTTCGATCAGGATTTCGACGACCTGCACCCCAAACACATGCGCCGCATCCATGTGGGGCCGATGTATTCCTCGGCCTATACCGAGCAATCCGGCCCTCTGCGGCAAGTGCTGGAGGACGCGCAGTCTCCGCAAGGTCAGGACTGGGCACTGGCCTGGACCACTGAAGAACTGGAAAGCGAAGAGGTGATTGAAGAACGCGCCGGGTGGTTCTCGACCGTCGAGCGCGAAGTCTTTGCGCTGGACCCGTTCGGCGGGCAGGGGGCCGAGACCGGGGCCACGCGCACCCAACGCTCGATCATCCTGCCCCAGCGACCGTTTCAGGTGCTGGCCGAACGCAACCCGCCGGGTTTTGTCGACGTACGCAAGTTCGTCGTCAGCAAGGCCGGGCAGGTCTTGAGATATTGAAGACAGTGAAAGCGATTTTGAAATGAGTTTGACGTCAGATCAAATGGAATTGCGCGAAGACGATATTCGCAAGCATTATCCCGCAGCGACCGCCTTGCTGAACGGTTTCGAGCACGCTCCGCGGATTGCAAAGGCAGTTGAGACCGCTGTTGAACGGTCTCCGGGCGTGACCACGGGTCGAAGGTTTCGGTCGACAACGCCGGGGCTGGTAACACGGAGCACCGTGCGGAAGGACGGAGTGCATCTGGTCGAACGGATCGAAGCCTCGGATGATGGCGATACACTGGTGTCTCCGCCGCAGGCGACCACGCAACAGGCCATCCGTCGTGCTATTGCCATCGCACTGGCCGTAGCCGAGGCGTACGCCGAGCAGACCCCCCTGGCTGACCTGAAACGTGCGAACCTAGCGGGCGATTTGCCAGCCGCCCGAAAGACAGAGTTCTCAGAATTGCTGACGGCTGAGGCGCTGATCACTTTACACACCTTCGGCAACGCATTGGCCTATCTGATATCCTCGCATCTTGGCGAAACCACTGTTGATCTTGGCGAAATCGAAGAGGTCTTGACTGACAACGGCCAACTCGCCCTGCACGGCGCGCTTTGGGAGCTGGACCAAGTCCTCGCCAAATACGCGCCCGACGACGCGCACCTGATCGCTGCCACCAGCGCTTATGCCGAACAGCTGATGGAAAAAGCCGCCTTGCGCGCCCAATCCGCAGGCCATCTGGCCCCGTTCCAGAACGCCGCCTGGCATATCGAGGCGGATGATCTGACGATCCGGGGGTTCGAACCGGCCTCCAAAGCCAAATCCACCACTCTGACCATGACGTTCAAGAAGCCGAACGAGGTGGTCGGCAACCACATCGCCAAGTATCAGGCGATGAAGCTGGCCAAGATGGTCATGGCCTATGACTTCGACCGCCGACTGAACCCGTTTGCTGAACTGGGTGGGTTCATCTTTACCTTCATGGGCGATGGCAAACCGGGCACCGGCAAGACCACGCTGATCCAGATGATGGCCGGGCTGATCAATGACTATTGCCAGAACGCGGGCTACCCGTTCCGCTACCAGAACCTGAGCACCGACAATATCGACAGCTATCAGGGCAAATCCGGCCAGAACGCCAAGGCGTTTATCAACACGATCATCGACCCCTCGGTCATCGGCTTCGGCACCATCGACGATATCGACCAGCTTGCAGGCAAACGCGGCGACCGGCAGTCGTCAGCCGGGCAGCTGGAAATCACCGCTGTACTGATGGAGAGCTTTGCGGGCGCCAACACCGTTGTGCGCGGCAATTGCACCTTTGGCATGTTCTCGAACTACCCCGAGAATGTGGATGACGCCCTGCGCCAACGGGCGGGTGCGCGGTTTCTGGTGGACGGCCCGCAGACGCGCGAGGATTACATCGACATCCTGCACCTGCTGATGGGCCGCAACCACGACATCCCGCTGGGCGAACACGAGGCTTATGCCGCGCAGGAAATCAAAAAGGCCGTCGCCGCCAGTTTCGAAAGCCATTCCCACCCGCATGAGGACGCTTTACTGCAAGTCTATGACCGGGTGTCCGGCGAGATCGGCCAGTTGGACACGATCGCCAAGCTGGGCACCTATCTCAAGGCGATCCAAGCCGCGGATGAACGTTTCACCGGCCGCGCGATCAAGAACATCACCGATGCGGTCAAGGTTCGCGCGATGGATTTCGAACTGCCCGACGAATGGATGGAAAACCCCGACCTGTTCCTGTCCCGCGACTATGACACCAAGAAGGCCATGATCGAGGACCTGCGCCAGCCGATCACGGTCGAGATGGTGATGCAAGAGATCAACCGCTACGCCGACAGCGAATTCCGCTATGCCGACAAGAGCGACGAGGTCGCCATCGAGAACGCCGTCCGTGAGATGGGCAGGATGGAAGAAGCCAAGCGGCGTTATCTGGAGGTAAGAGCGGATGACTAACCGCATAGCTCATCCTGTAACTTGGGGTGTCGTTGCTACTTTGGGAATCGTTTCCTTCGGCCTTTGGGTGGGGTCTCTTGAAAGCTGTGGTGTTATGGGAGGTTGTAAAACGAAGTTTGACGCTTTTCTGACTGGCAGCCCCAATGAAATTGGAGATACGTTAGCGGGCTTCGCAGGTGCTCTTGCTTTTATTTGGATCATCGTGACCGTCTGGCTCCAGAGCCAAGAGTTAGCTGAGCAGCGCGAAGAGTTACGTTTGACGCGACTTGAGATGAAAGAGCAACGCGAAGCAACGCAAGATATGGCACGCTCTATGTCGGCGCAGGCAAAAATCTTTGAGGATGAAGCTCGACAGCGAGATGAGACTCGGGCAAGGGAGCTATTTGAGGAGTTGATCAAAGAAATTTGTAAGTATCTATCGGAAAATGATAGCCCGGAGTGGAAGTATCTTCGCGAAAGACAGGACGGCACTAGAACGGCAGGTCGGCAGTCGTTCAATTTTTTCTTCGGCAAAGGATTGAAGCCCGAAAGAAAATTCGAGTTATGGACCGCTCACTGCATCGAAACTGTGGAAGGCATTATCTCTGACTATAACAAGCAGAGAATCGAAGTTTTTCCGTGTCACACAGGGTACGTTGCTGGTCTGCTTCGAATTCTCGGTAGGATGTTAAATGTTAGGGAGCGTCTTTCGGAAGCTCAACAAGTCAGGTTTGATGCGTTGTCGGTAGAGGACGTATTTGAAGCGCTGAACTCAATATTATATGAGCACTATTGGGGCGCAAAGGAATGATCCGCCTCATCGAAAAAGGCCTGTTGTTCGGCAACCTCGTCCACATCTCCAGCCCGGCTCTGGTCGAGCGGTATAACCGCGCGTTGCAGCATCTGGCGGGCAAGACCACGGCGCTGACGGATTTCCATGTCGATATCTCGGGCTACTCGCCGGAGGTGGGGATTGAGCTGGAGGACGAGCTTTACCTCAACCCCAACGGGGTCAACCGGCAGTTCATCCTGCTGACGACCGAGCAGAAACGCGCGCCTTTGCTGAACGTCAAATTCTCGACCTCGCGCGATATCCTGCGCGAATTCATAGAAATGAACGAGGCGCAGCTGTTTGCTCTGACCGCGACCGATGCGGTGGCCGGAGAACTGGTGAACTCGGTCATCGAACTCACCACGCCGGGCGATTTGCTCAATATCAAAAAGATCGAGATTGAGGCCGACACTGCAGGCGGCACCCTGCGCAAGGCTGAGCAACTGGCGGGCATGGTCGAACAGTTTAAAACCGAAGAGGACGCCTGGTTCGATGATGTGCTGATCGCCAAGATGATCGAAACGGCCAAGGAAACCGGCGATGTCACTCGCAACCCCGTCCGCCTGCGCCACATCGTGTTCGAGCAGCGGAATTTCTGGACTGCGCATTTCGGCGGGCTCTATCTGTTTCCTGATCTCGATCACCCGGCGGCGATTTGCATGGGCGAAACGCCGGACGATCTGCCTTTGAAGCATGTGTTTCAAAAGACGCAGCACAATCAGATCGCCAAGTTCCTTGGATTGAATAAACTGGTGGAAACGATCATCGAGGCGCGGGGCGTAAACTCGGCAGCGATCCTTCGGCAAAAGATGGATTTTCTGACCATTTCCGCCGCTGCGGATGCGGATGTCGATTTGACCGGGTTGGATCGCAGCGATATGCGCCGTCTGGCGCGAAACCACGCGGATCGCCTGCCCGAGGCGTATCACGGGCTTGCTCAACTTCTGCGCTGGGCAACCGATGGGGGGCCATGGCCGCGCATCGCCTCGGATCATCCAGCCTATTTCTACACGCTGCGCGCAACCGATACACCGCATCGCGATCTGGTCAACATGCTCCTTTCCGAACTGGCCCCGCTGGATCCTCGGCAGCTGTTCATTTGCCACAAAGAGCTGTTCTACAACACCTACAAATCCTGGCCCGAGAGCAAGAAAGCCTATGTTGCCGACTTCCTCGCGCGCGAGTATCAGGTGGACAAATCAGGCGCCCGCGCCGCACTGTTCGGGCATGAGCCGGACATGAGCGGCAATGATCGTGCCAGTGATGCAGTCATTGCTCGGGTTGGTCCTTGGGGCGCGATAAGGAAGGGTTGAGATGTTCGGAGCGATGCGCCTGATAGTGATCCTGCTGATCCTCCAGACGATAGCTTATGTCGCTTTGTCCTTGTATTCGCGCGGTGTGCGTCGCCGCAAGCTTGAGGACTGGTGGGATGCAAAGGGTAAGACCGGCGACAAGGATGCCTTTGTCGCGCGGGGGCTGCATGTCTATGATAACTCGTTCCGGCGCAAGCTGATCCTGGGCATCTATATCGTGCCTTGGGTGGCGATCGGCGCGCTGATCTATATAGTGAATTACATGTGAGAGGTACGGCATGGCCTATGTGAAATGGGCATTCATTATCATCTTTTGGGTCACCGTTGGCGCGATCCTGCAATACTCGCTGCCGCAGCATGACATCGTGCGGATCGTGAATACCTATGAAGAACGACAGGATCTGAATGATTGGACCCGGATTTTCTGGTCCGAGCCCGAGGATCAATCGACCAGTCTGTCCAATCGCGACGTGCAGTTCATTCAGGCCGTCCGCGCCAATGGCAAACCAATCGTCTATCGCAACGAGGATACCGGCTGGGGTTGGCCGCCCTACTTCAAGTTCGATACCGCGAACCTGTATACTGAGGCGAACGATGCCAAATCCACCAAAGACAATCCGGATTGGGTGGTTGTAACCCACTATGGCTGGCGCAATGAATTCATGTCGATCTTTCCCAACGCTGTATTCATCCGGCATGTTGATGGGCCGGATGTGCGGATCATCCCTTGGTTCAACATTATCTTCCTGACCGTGCTCGCAGCCGTTCTCTGGGCGATCTGGGTCCGGTGGCGCCGGTTTCGGCAGAAACGGATTGATCCTGTATTGGAGAACATGGAAGACGGTATCTATGCCGCAGGCGATGCGATCGGCGAAAAGCGCAGAGGTTTCCGTCGCTGGATTGACAGTTGGAAATCAAAGTAGCGCGTGTGTGACGCGGCCCGAGGCCGCCCGCTCATCTGACGATGAACTCGGCGTGCAGGGCACCTGCGGCTTTGATCGTTTTCAGGACGTCGATCATGTCACGTGGCGAAACCCCCAATGCGTTCAGGCCTGCAACCACCTCGGAGAGTGTGGTTGCCTCGGGGATTTCGGCCAGGCCGGTGCCTTCTTCTTCTTCGATTCCGGCGAAAGTACGGGGGACGACAACCGTTTCACCTCGGGCAAACGGGTTGGGTTGCACTGCAATGGGGGCTTCTTCGACTGTCAGCGTCAGGTTCCCTTGCGACACAGCAACACGCGAAATCCTGACGTCCTGACCCATTACAATAGTCCCTGACCTCTGATCCACGACCACACGCGCTTTGCTCTCGGGTTCGACAAGGATGTTTTCGATCCGGCCAATCGCGTGTGCCGTTGAGACCGCCTGTGTCGCGGTGATGCTCAACTCGACCGTTCCGGAATCCCGCATCAGCGCCACTGCGCGATTGAATTCAGCATTGATGGCGGCTTCGATGCGACCCGCTGTTGTGAAATCCGGTTCCCGCAAGGCCAGTCTGAGCTGCGTTAATTCGGACAGCTCAAAATCAATCTCGCGCTCAACCCGAGCGCCAGAGGGAATGACTCCCGAGGTCGGCACGCCGCGCGTAACGGTGGCCGCTTCACCTTCGGCAACCGCGCCGCCCGCCAGCACAGTGCCCTGTGCTACTGCGTAAATCTGACCATCCGCTGCGTTGAGGGGCGTCATCACCAGCGTTCCGCCCAACAAGCTCTTGGAATCTCCGATGGCGGAGACCGTGATATCAATCTGCCCTCCGACGCGCGCGAAAGGAGGCAGGCTGGCGGTAACCAGTACGGCGGCCACGTTTTTTGGGCGAAAATCCTCACCATTCACGTTGACGCCCAGCCGTTCGAGGATGTTGGACATGATTTCTTCAGTGAAGGGCGAATTGCGCAACCCATCGCCTGTTCCGTTCAATCCGACAACCAGGCCGTAACCCACCAGATCGTTGCCACGCACGCCGTCAAAATCCACCAGGTCCTTGAGGCGGATCGCCCCGGCGGTGACGATGCCGGGCAGCAAACATAGTATCAGGGCAAGAACCTTCATCTCAGGAAATTCACCAGCGACAGGTTTGCGTTGCGGACGGTGACGGAATAGAGGCTTTCCAGCTGAAACTGTACGGTTTGCAGCCGGGCTGCAGTCTCGTAGGGGTCAGCAGAAATCAGGTTGTTTCTTGCACCTTCGGCGCTGGTTGTTGCCGCAGCGTTGCGAATCGCGGCCTGCTCTATGCGCGCCTCGGCCGCACCAACTTCGGCGCGTATCTTGATCGTGGCGTCTTGTGCGTTGGCAAGATCAACGCCCATTTGGGTAAACAATGCTGTACGCAGCGTGGGGGACCAGTTCAATGCATCCTCGGACGCGAGCGCGGCGACTGCGACATCGCGAACTGCGGCCTTCAAAGCGGGATCAGTTGCCGTGATCGGCAGATCAATCCGTTCGTTTTCGGAGATTTGCATTGACGAAAGCGGTGTCGCGCTGCCCCGGTAGATCACCGCATCAAACCCGGCGGGGTCATTGAACCAATCCTCGGCAGCTTGTCGGATATCGCTTGCCGTGGTCAGCCCGCTCAGCTCTGTCTGCAACGCGTTCAACAGCACATCGGCTGATGGCAGGGGCGAAACATCGGTTGAGGTACCGGAAAACAGGCTTCGCCCTCCTGCACGGCTGTTTAGGGCCGACATCATCGTGTCCAACTCGTTTCGTGCCTGAACGGAGGCCTGTTCATGAGTCACCGTCTGATTGGCGGTCCCGAACGACAGCAGCGACGCAGAGACTTCAGACATGGACTCACCGAAGGTTTTCAGGCTCAGTTGCATCGCATCGGTGAACAATCCAGCTTCGGCAGTGGCGACCGAAAAGGCCTGCAACCGTTCGAGGTTGCGTTCCAGAGCCAGCAGATGCGAATAGTCGCCCGCCAGTCGGCCCGAGATATCCTGCACTTTGCCCGATGACATTTCATAAGAAAGGGTTTCGATCTGCGATTTGATCTCAGTGCTGCGGGTTCGCAGGGTCAGGCCGCGTGCCAGATCGCCAATAGAATTCAATGTCATGTTCAGAGCCTCAGCAAGATGTCCATCAGTTCATCGACCACCGACACGATGCGGGCATTCGCGGCGTAGGCCTGTTCGATCTGCATCAGGTTTTGTAACTCGGTGTCGCTGTCGACGCCTTGTTCGGCTACTAGTTGCTCCATTCTTTGCTGAGCGTTTGTGGCAAAGGTGTTGCGTGTATCAGCAGCATGTGCGCTGGCCCCGGCCTGCGAAATGAGGGCTGCAGCTAAATCGGTGGCGCGCATGTTGCCTGTGCCAAGACCTGTCGCTATTGGTCGCGCTTCGGTCAGAATTGTACTGAACGCTTGCAGCTGACGGGCTTCACCCGGTGCGCCCGGTGTAACGGCACCCAGACCAGCGCGCAGCCTCCAGCTGTCGCCTCCCGAGTCGGGATCAACGATCGTGTTCAGCGCAATACGCGAGGCAAGACCTGTCTGCGTGGCAGGATCAAACCGGTTGCCTGCATCGGTAAAAAGGCCGGGATCGGTCGCCGTCGTGGTTGGATCAAGGCCCGCAGTCTCGAACCGTTCGATCAGATCTCGGGCAACAGTATCCAGGTCGGTCTGCGCCTCGATTGCCAGGCTATCGCGGATCTCGAACTGCGCCATCAGCGCCCCGCCCCTTATCTGCGCGAAATCTCCGGTGATGCGAACGGGCTGACCGTTGACTTCAAGCCCAGACAACAACCCGTTGCCGACTGTCATATGAGGCATGGTATCGCCAGTTGTCGAAAACGAGAATGTGGCGGCGGTCCCTTCCAACAGAATCAAACCACCGTCGGCATAGAGAGAGACCTGTTCGTTGTCGCGGGCGACCACATGCACGGGCACCAGTTCATTGATCTGGTCAACCAGCACCTGACGTTGATCCAACAGCGCGCCAATATCTCCGCCAGAATTCCGGATGGCGGGTATGCGCGCGTTCAGTTGTTCGATGTCCTGCAATGTCTGGTTGAGAGTGCCGACCTGTTCGCCAATTGTCCGATCTGCATCGGATCGCATCTTCCGAACCCCTTCAGATGCCTGATTGAGCGCGGTGCTCAACGCGCGCCCGGCGCGGGCCACCTGATCCAGGCGCTGGGTCGAACCGGGGAGGCTGGCAGCCGTGGTCAAGCTGTTTTCGAAATCCGTCAATCTGGCCGCGATCGATATGGCATCGTCGGCAGTGCCTACCAGATTTTCGAAGCCTGAATGGAACGCCGACAGCGGTCTGGTAGAGGCAAGTTCCGCATCGGTCGTGCGGCGGTTGGCCAGCAGAACCGGATCCTGATGCCGTGTAATCCCCGCAACGCGTACACCGTTGCCTGAGATTGCGCTGGTTGTCAGTTCCAGCGACCTTCGGGAATAGCCCGGTGTCAGCGCATTTGCGATGTTTCCCGAGATTACCGCCGCTCCGCGGCTCGCCGCGCTCAGCCCACCAAGGGCGTTGTTCAGTGCTGTCGACATGTTCATCGGACGACTCCCTTTGGTCGGCTAGATGTTGGTTCAGCGTTTGATGTTGGTGGTTTCCTGCAGCATCTCATCCACGGTCTGAATGACCTTCGCGCTTGAGGAATAGGCCCGTTGGGTCTGGATCATCGAGGTCAGCTCGGTTGCGACGTCGGTGGTCGATTCCTCGCGCGCGAAAGACACAAGATCGCCAGTTGGGCCTTCTCCGGCGTTCCACAAGAAGAACGTTCCACTGTCGCGCGAAAGCGCGTAGGTTTGGCTATCCAACGCTGTAAGACCATTCGGATTTGGCACATCAGCCAGTGGGATCTGGAACATGCGGCGGCTGACGCCGGTGTCGTAGAACGCGTAGACATATCCGTTCTCATCGACCTGAACACTGGTCATTGTACCTACGGCCGAACCATCGCGTGTGATGGACACCGGGGCAAACGTATCCGACAACTGGGTAATCCCGTCTGCATCACCGATCTCGCCGATATTGATCTCCATCGGGCCGCCTGCCACGTTGACAACGAAGCTGCCGGTTGCCGGGTCATAAGCCCCGCCAGACACTGCTGTGACACTGGCCAGGGTTCCTCCGGCTGTGCGGCTGTCGGTGAAAGTCAGTGTGTATTCCCCGATCACAGCGCCGCCAGATGCTGAATCACGCAGCGTTAGAGTCCATTCATTGCTGGACCCTGTTGCTGGGACGGTGGGTATCAGTTCGATATCGACGCTTTCGGATTTGCCCAGATTATCGAAATACTCGACCGAAAGGGGTTGCGTATCAGCCGGAGCGCCAGCATCGGTCGCGGTAGCAGGCAAATTCATGCGCAGATTCATCGATGTGGTCGGCGCACCTGACAGCTGATTGACGCTCAATTGGATGGGTTCCAATGCGGCGGGTGTGTCCCGTGGAACGCTGGGAATCGAACCATCCGCCGCGGCACGCCAGCCCAGCATCACAAGGCCGGATTCGGTGACCAGATATCCTTCGTCATTGGTGCGGAATGAACCGGTCGTGGTTAACAACATCTCGTTCGAACCCGACGCGATCTGAGAGCTGGGTCGCACCGGCAACATGCCACGCCCACGCACGGCCAGATCGGTCGAGTTGTTGGTTGTCACCAGCGAACCACGCTGATCGATCATCCGCTGGCTGGTGGTCCGGACGCCACCCGCCGAATAGCTGCCGCCCTGACCCGATGTGACCATGGAATGAAAATCGGTCTCGACCCGCTTGTAACCAAATGTCGAGGAGTTGGCGATGTTGTCCGAGATGGTGGCCAGCCTGTTGGCGTTGGCCTTTAACGCCGCCACACCGGCATTCAGCGAAGAGGAAATGGTCATCGGCACGCCCTTTTGTTGCATCGGTCCGTAATGCAACACGTACCGTACCGGCCCTTAACAGCGCGCTAACAGCTAAAATGCGTACTTTCCTTTCAAGATCGGGGAGAGCGCAGAAAGATGATCTCGATCCTATTGTTGCGCACCGACATCGGGTTTTCGGCCGCCAGATGCCGATCTGCATGACCTGTCACCCGATCCAGGCGCAATGGCCTGACACCCTTGTCCTGCAGTAACTGGCGGGTGATCTGCGCCCTTGCAGTCGAGAGATCCCAGACAGGGTTCTCGGCCAGAACGATGGGTGAGGATCGGACATGCCCCTCGACGGCGATGGGGTTCGTGACCAGATCCGATGAGCGTGCCACCAACAGCGCCAGAGCCCGCATCATTTGTGTCGGCTTGTCCGTGCCTGATTCGAACAGAGGCTGTTCATCAGTCGCGAACAATTCCACCACCAGCCCTTCATCCGTGACGCGGGTCACAATGTGTTTGAGTATCTCGTCCGAAATCAGGCTTTCTCCGCTCCGACCCAGAAGCTGCGCTTCGAGTGACGAGAAATCGTCGAACGCACCCTTACCGCCACCCTTCGCATCAACCCCGGTCGATCCGCGCGCCTGTTTCGACTGGGTCGGGTTGCGATTGCTGGCACCCGAACCGTCCATGACCAGTGTTTTTTCCGAGAACATGTTATCGCCGCCAAAGGCTCCGTCGCCGCCGCCAGAGACTGGATTGACGGGGATCGTCGGCGAAAAGTAATCCGCCAGACCCTTGCGTTGTTTCTCGGTCGTTGCGTTCAGCAGCCACATCAACATGAAGAAGGCCATCATGGCCGTCACGAAGTCCGCATACGCGACCTTCCACGCGCCGCCGTGGTGGCCATCGCCACCCGACACACGTTTCTTCTTGATGATGATTGGCGCCGCATTGGTTTGCGCACCCATCTCCACCACCTTTGTATCACCCGTCTATCGGCGTAGCAGGGCAGGTCTTAAGGCGGGCTTAACACTTAAAACTGTCTCGAAATCCCTAGCGCGGCAGGTTGGTCCCAGCGCGACGCAGGATTAACTGCAGGCGGTCGAAGCTGTTGGAAATGCTGTCAGCCTCAGATTTGCCGAAAAACGCATCAAGCTCTTCATGCACGCGAACGGCCTGATCCAGCAACGGATCAGAGCCTTCGGCATAGAGCCCTGCTTTGATCATGACTTCGGATTGTTCATAGCTGCCGACGAGTTTGCGGGTTTCGGCGATCAACTGATTTTCCCTTTCGCTTGCCGCGCGGGGCAGGCTGCGTGAAACTGAGCGGCTAAGATCAATGGCGGGAAAGCGCCCGCGCTCGGCGATTTCGCGGCTCAGCACGATATGGCCGTCAAGCACGCCGCGCAGGATATCTGCAACCGGCTCATCCATGTCAGAACCTGCGACCAACACGCTGAACACGGCGGTGATGTCGCCTTGGTCGGCGGTGCCAGGGCCAGCGCGTTCACATAGATTGGCGATCATCGGAGTAACCGAAGGCGGGAACCCTCGCAGTGATGCTGCTTCGCCCATGGCGACGGCAATCTCGCGGTGGGCTTCGGCGAAACGTGTAACCGAATCGGCTAGGAACAGGACATTCAGCCCCTCGTCGCGTATAGATTCGGCCACCGCCATTGCCGACCAGGCGCAGCGTCTGCGGGCCACCGCGGACTGGTCCGAAGTTGCTGTCACCACGACCGATCGTTTCATTCCTTCCACGCCCAGCGCGGTTTCGACAAATTCATTCACTTCGCGCCCGCGTTCACCGATCAGTGCGACCACCACCGCATCAGCCTGCATTGAGCGGGCGAGCGTGGCCAGCAGCGTCGATTTGCCGACGCCAGAGCCTGCAAAGAGCCCAACGCGCTGGCCTTGCACGAATGGCAGAAGGGTGTTGAGCATGGCCATCCCCGTCTCCATCCGTTCTCCCAGCGGCTTACGGGCAACGGCGGCTGGCGGGGCGTGCATCAGATCCCGCCCCTGCACGCCGGGCAATAGCGGTTTGCCGTCTAAAGGCACTCCAAACGGATCGACGACCCGGCCCAGCCAATGCCGCCCTGGTGCAAAAATTGGCGTTTTCTCCAGAACCACCGGATCCCCCAGGCAAACACCATCAGAGGCAGCGCCGGGCAGCATGTGGATCAAATCAGATTCCACATGCAGGACTTCTCCGCGCAGGTTCGGTCCGCTGCGACGGCGCAGCGTCAGATGATCTCCGATTCGGGCATGTCTGGCCAAACCGTCAATTTCGATTACTCCGCGCGCAACGCTGGTGACGCGACCCATATGTCGAGTCGCTGACATTCTGTCGAAGACAGCTTTCAGACGTGCCGGATCGAGATCAGCCATCGCAGGCCCTCCAAATTGCTTTCTCGAAAACGGTTTCTAAAGGAATCGGGGTTAAGCCTTGATTGAAATTGATCGAGGGAGAAGCCCCGATGTTCTATGACCTGAACGTCTTTAAAACAGCGTACGCAATGGCAACCCATGCCGGGCAACGGCAGACTGTCATCTCACGCAATATGGCAAATGCGGATACGCCCGGCTATCAGCCCCGCGATATCGAGGCCTTCGGGACAGCGTTTGATAAGACCGGAGGCGAGGTTGCGATGACCACCACCCGCGCCGGTCATCAGAATGGCGATTCGGGTGCTTGGAACTGGGCGGAATATGTGGCCGATCCGTCAGGTGACCCCAACGGCAACGGTGTCTCGCTGGAAGAAGAGATGTTGAAAGCGGTCGACGTCAAACGGCAGCATGACCGGGCGTTGGCGATTTATCGTTCGTCGATCGGCATTCTGCGTACCTCTCTTGGCCGATCGTAAGGGAGAAGCAGCATGAGCGATTTTTCCCATTCTCTGACAGCCTCGGCCAGCGCCCTGCGTGCGCAGGCAGCGCGGCTACGTCATGTGTCCGAGAATATTTCGAACGCGGATACGCCGGGTTATCGGCGTAAGACTGTGCCGTTTGAAACCGTCGAAAAGGGTAGTCAGCAGACGGTGCAGGCTGGGCGCGTCAAACTCGACCGCCGTGATCTGACCCGCATCTATGATCCGGGTCATCCGATGGCGGATGACTCGGGGCATTATCAGGGCTCGAATGTCGATCTGATGATCGAGATTGCGGACGCCCGCGAGGCACAGCGCAGTTACGAGGCCAATCTCAAAATGTTCGATCAGACTCGGCAGATGTCATCGAGTCTGATGGATTTACTTCGAAAATAAAGGAAAGCCAGAATGGATATCCGATCTCTTACCGCCGCGCAGAACTATGCAGGCGCGCGCCCGGCTACACAGGCTGATCCCGATCACCAGGGCATTGGCCAGGGGCTGCAATCCACGTTCCGGGATTTTGCGGCAACACTGAAGAACAGCGAGCAGGTAGCGCAGTCTTCAATGATCGGTCAGGCCGACCCGCATGCGTTGGTTCAGGCGCTGGCGCAGACCGAATTGGCGGTGGAAACAGCCGTGATCGTTCGCAATAAGGTGGTTGAAGCCTATCAGGAAATCCTGCGGATGCCGGTCTGACGCGATGCTCAGCGAGGGCCTCTTCTATGACATCGTACGTCAGGCTTTGTGGGTTGCGGTCATCACCTCGGTCCCGATCCTGGCGGTGGCGCTCGTCTCGGGGCTTGCCGTCGGTCTGTTCCAGGCGCTGACCTCGGTACAAGAGATGACGCTGACCTTCGTTCCCAAGCTGATCGCCATCGTCATCGTGTTCTGGATCTCGATGGGTTTCATGACCCAGACCCTCGTCACTTTTTTCACCGGGACGCTGATCCCGCTTATCGCAGGAGGTCGCTGATGGACACTGCTTATGTCACCCTGTCTCGTCAGTCGGGTCTTATGAACGAAATGCGGCTGGTCGCCAATAACATCGCCAACGCCAACACCACCGGATACCGCCAGCAGGGATTGGTGTTTTCAGAGTTCGTTCGGGACATGCCAGGCGATCCGTCGTTGTCGCTCAGTCGGGCACAGGTGCGTAATACCTCGTTACAGCAAGGCGTGTTGACCGAAACCGGTGGGACGTTTGATTTTGCCATTGAAGGCGACGGTTTTTTCCTGATCGAAACGTCGGCAGGCAATCGTCTGACTCGCGCGGGCAGCTTCTCACCCAGTGCCGAGGGCGATCTGGTCACCATGGAAGGTCATCGCGTTCTGGACGGCAATGGCGCGCCGGTTTTTATCCCACCTGATGCTGCAACGATTGATGTTGGCAGCGATGGTACGTTGAGTGTCAATGGCCAGCTTCTGGGGCAGATTGGTGTCTATTCCGTCGCTGAGCCGGAAAACCTTGTGCGCGAAGGCAGCACCTATTTCCGTCCCGGTGGGCAGATCAATCCGGTGGACGAACCGGTTGTGCTGCACAGGTTCCTCGAAAGTTCGAACGTGAATGCCATTGGACAGGTCACGCGGATGATCGAGATCCAGCGTGCTTATGAGTTGGGCCAGAGTTTTATGGATGCCGAGGATGAACGGGTGCGCGGCGCCCTCAAGGCGCTGATGCGCTGATCTGAGAGAGGAGATACTTACATGCGGGCTTTGAAAATCGCCGCGACCGGTATGACCGCGCAGCAGATGCGGGTCGAGACCATCTCGAACAACCTCGCGAATATGAATACCACAGGCTATAACGCACGCCGGGCTGAGTTTGCCGATCTTCACTATCAGCAAATGGCGCGGGCAGGGGCGGTGAATGCCTCGGACGGAACGGTGCTGCCAACGGGTATCCAATTGGGTCTGGGTGTGCGTCCGGCCGCCGTGACTGTGCAGTTGGAACAGGGCGGATTGTCGGCAACCGGAAGTGACCTGGACGTCGCGATTGAAGGCCACGGTTATCTTGAGGTGACCCTGCCTAACGGACAATCTGCCTTCACGCGAGACGGCAGCCTGAAGCGGTCCGCAGAAGGTCTTATCGTCACTTCGGACGGCTTTGCCGTCGCACCGGAAATCACCATCCCGGACGACGCCAGATCCATCTCGATCAACGCCGCGGGCGAAGTTTATGCCTATTTTGACGATACCGCCGAAGGGCAATTATTAGGGGAGTTCACGCTGGCCAGTTTCTCCAATGCCAAAGGGCTTGAGGCTGTGGGCAGCAACCTGTTCAAAGAGACTGAAGCCTCGGGTGCACCTGTCGTCGGTACTCCGGGCGAGGATGGTCTGGGCACGTTGCGGCAGGGGTATCTTGAGGACAGCTCGGTCGACGCGGTGCGCGAGGTGACCGAGCTGATCGAGGCACAGCGCGGGTATGAGATGAATGCCAAGGTCATCTCGGCAGTGGACCAGATGATGGGTGCCACAACGCAGGTCCGCTGATGCGAATTCTGGTTTGTATCCTAGCGCTGTGCCCTTTCGCGGTTTTCGCAGAAATTGTCGTGCCGACACGAACGATCCGCGCGAAAGAGATTATCGTCGCCTCGGATCTGGAGATCAAAACCATCGAGATCGCCGGTGCGGCCCAACAGATTTCCAGCCTTGTCGGGCAGGAGGCGCGCGTGGCGCTCTACCCCGGCAGGCCGATCAGTTTGTCGGATATCGGCCCGCCCGCGATCGTGGATCGGAACGATCTGGTGACGTTGGTGTTCGATCGTGTCGCGCTTTCGATTACCGCCGAGGGTCGTGCCTTGGGGCGTGGCGCAGTGGGTGAGCGTATCCGGGTGATGAACTTATCATCGCGCACAACGGTAACGGGCGTGATCCGCGCCGATGGTCAAATCGAGGTCAAGTGATGTCAAATCTATCGAAACTCATGCTCTGCACATTGATGGGCATTACGGCCTGTGGACGGCTGGATCATCTGGGTAAACCTCCAAGCCTGACACCCAATACTGAATCGCCCGAACATGTCGCAATGCTGTGGCCTGGTTTGCCATTGCACAGTCAGCCGCAGCGCACAGTCGATCGCGCCTCGCTATGGAGCGGTGGTCAGCATTCGTTGCTCGGGGATCAACGGGCGATGAAGAAGGGTGATATTCTGACAGTCGTGATTGAGCTGGATGAAAAAGCTGAAATTTCGAACGACACAAACCGCTCACGCGCGGGTTCGGAAAGTCTGTCTGTACCCGGCCTCTTCGGGTTGCCGCAACGCGCGGCGGAACGTTTACCTGAAGGAGCCTCTCTGGATGAGGCTGTATCGATCGACTCGGCCTCTGTCAGCAAGGGCAAAGGATCGGTCAAGCGCAAAGAGAAACTGACACTACGTGTGGCCGCAACGGTTGTCGACGTGCTGCCCAATGGTGTGTTGTCGATCACTGGTTCGCAGGAGTTGCGCGTGAATTTCGAACTGCGTGAGTTACTGGTTGCGGGATATGTTCGCCCCGAAGACATCTCACGCCAGAACGAGATCACCTACGACAAGATTGCCTCGGCGCGCGTGTCCTATGGAGGCCGCGGCCAGATCACGGATGTACAACAGCCGCGATATGGGCAACAGGTTCTTGATACGGTTTTGCCGTTCTGAGGTGGTGATGTGATGGGAAAACTGT
The DNA here is from genome assembly GCF_056537345.1 of Ruegeria sp. CF4. Taxonomy (NCBI): domain Bacteria; kingdom Pseudomonadati; phylum Pseudomonadota; class Alphaproteobacteria; order Rhodobacterales; family Roseobacteraceae; genus Ruegeria; species Ruegeria sp. CF4. The sequence continues at coordinate 49,578 of NZ_JBQFRJ010000002.1, forward strand.
TGCCAATCATCTGCCTGATGGCGGGCCTCGCAGCGGGTGTCGGGGTTGGCGTTATTCTGGCTCCCGCTGGAAAGGTGGAAAAAGCCGAGGATAAGACCGATGCCAAACCAGTCAAAGCTGACCAAGGGAAACAGAAGAACTCCAAGTCTAGTAAGGAAGATAACGAGAAGACACAGGAATACCTGAAGCTTACCAAGCAATTTGTGGTTCCGGTTGTTGCAGAGGATGAAATTTCTGCGCTGGTCACAATGTCGCTCAGCCTTGAGGTAAGTCCGGGTATCGAGGATGTCTTTTACGAGATCGAACCCAAGCTCAGAGACAGATTCTTGCAGGTGCTATTTGATCACGCCAATAGCGGTGGATTTAATGGGACGTTCACGCGGTCGGATAACCTGGCTGCCCTGCGGAAAGCACTGCTTGAGGTCGCGCAGAAGGATTTGGGGCAGGACGTGTCTCAGGTTTTGATCATGAGCGTCAGCCGGCAGGATACCTGAGCTGGTTTTAATGTTCTTATGCGCGGCGCTTGCCCTGTTGCAGGCGTTGCGCCAGTTCTGTCACGGCCTGTTTGCGGCCGAATGCCTGGCGCAGATCATCCATGGCCGAAAGCTTCTGCGACCTAAGGCGTGCTAGCTCTGTGTTCAGCTCCCGCCGTGCGGCAGATTCCCAGCTGTGCCACAGTAGATCGGTGCCCGTGACACGGTATCCTTCGGTTTGCGTGCACTGCATATTCACCTCTGCCAACTGTTTATCCAGCTGCGACAGCCGACCGAGAATTCTAGCCTCCTGCTGCAACAATGGATGCAGCTTTTGGTGTTCGCGCTGGTAGCCAGCTTCGGTGACTGTCAGCAGGTCCGTCATCCGTCTACGCATCACGTCACTTGCTCTTTTGCGCGTTTGCGCATGGTTTCGGCAAAGCGAATGGCGGCCGCGACCGGACGGTAATAGTCTTCGCTGATCTCATGGCCGATTTCGACCGTGGCGTGCAGTGCGCGCGCGGTGGGCGGATCTGAGTGGATGGGTACTCTGGCCTGATTTGCCGTGGCCCGGATCGTGGCGGCGATTTCGTCTACCCCTTTGGCAATGCAGACCGGGGCGGTTCCGCTGGCGCGCGACCATTTAAGGGCGACGGCGTAATGCGTCGGGTTGACGATCACCACATCGGCCTTGGGCACGTCCGCCATCATCTGATTGGTGGCGATGTCTTGCGCGCGCTGGCGGCGCTGTTGTTTGACATGCGGGTCTCCTTCAGCGTCCTTTGTCTCATCCTGGATTTCCTTGCGCGACATCCGGTTCTTGCGCAGATGCTCGGCGTGCTGCCAGAGGTAGTCGATAATGCCGATTGCCAGAGCAATGGTGAAAACGATGAACATAAAGCGGAATAGCAGGTTCATCATCAACACCACGGAAGATCGTGCGGGTGCCGCGCTGGATGACAGGATTTCTGGCAGGTTTGCGTGCAGAAATAGGGTCAAACAAGTGCCATAGATCAGTAGCTTCACAAAGCTCTTTGCAAACTCAAACAAACCGCCGCGTCCAAATTTGTTTTTCGCATTGGAGACAAGCGAGACGCGCGAGGGCTTGGGTTTCAGTTTCTCAGGTGCAAAGACCAAACCACGCTGTGCAATCAGGCCAAGGATCACCGCGGCAGCGGGCACGGTGAACAAGGCTGCCACCGGCACGAGTGCGGATTGCAGGATCCCAGTTACCGGCGCGGTGGCGGGACCGGTTGTCAGCAATTCGCCCAAGCGTTCAGATTGATCTATCAGAACCATAAACAGGGTTCCGAGGTGTTGCGCCGTGTATTGCCCCGCCAACACAACCGCGATGAGTAGTCCGGCATACGCAGCCACAGCCGACAGATCATTGGATTTGGCGACCTCACCCTTCTTGCGCGCCTTTTCCAGCTTTTGAGGGGTCGCCTCAAATGATTTGTCGCTGTCATCGTCCTGTGCGCTCATCTTGGCCCTCCGAGCGGGTTTTCGAGGAAGGCGAACAGAGCGTCTGACCAGACAGACAGGATCAACGGTGTACCGGCAAACAGCAGAAAGAGACCTGCAAACGTGATCGCGGGGGCACCGACGAAAGCAACCATCAGCTGCGGCATGGCGCGATTGATGACACCGAGGGCCAGGTTGTAGATCAGCGAGGCGATGACGAAGGGCATCGCCAGCGCAAAAGCCAATCTGAAACTGCGTGATATCTGCGTTACGCCCCATTGCGCCAGATCTGGGGCAAGTGGCAGGGTGCCCATGGGGAACAGCATATAGCTGTGGATCATGAATTGCGCGGCCCGGATATGAAGACCCAGCAAGGCCGCCAGCGTCAGTCCCGCCAGCGTCAGCAAATATCCCATCGCGGGCACGGGTTCGGCTGCCGCTCCGCCCAGAAGCTGTGACAGCGATGTGGCTTGTGCTGCGATGGATCCGGCTGTTTGCAATGCCAACACAAACAGGCGAAGGCCAATTCCAAGTGCCAGACCAGTCGCGATTTCTGTCCCGATCAGGCCGATCATGTTACCGAAGCCGGGCGGTGTGTCAGCGCTTGGTACCGCAGGTGCCACAATCAGGGAAAACGCGACGGAGAGTCCCAGCTTGACGCGCACGGGAATACTGCGTTCACCAAAAGCGGGCAGCAGGGACACCATGGTCGAGATGCGCAGCAAGATGGCAAAGAGGTGCCAAAGAGTCTGCCCGAGATACGGCAAAAGCTCGGGTGGCAGAGCGATCACGCAGGCACCGTTCCAACCAGCGCTGGGCGCGCTTCCAGTCCGATTTCCTCGAAGGACAGAACCGGGTTGGCAATGCCGCGGGCATGCATGATCGTACGCAGCAATCGCCGACGCCGGGTCGAGGTGACGACGGCCGGAAACAGCCCGTGATCGGCGGATTTGGCAACACTGTCATGCACCCCATCAGCGAGCTTGTTGAACAGGTTTGGCGGCAGTGCGACATCCAGGCCGGTATTTGGGGCGTCGATCTGATAGCTGGCGAAAGTGTCTTCCCATTCCGGTGCCAGTTGGATCAGCGGGATTGAGCCATCTTCGCGTTTCATGTCGGCCACCAATTGAAAGCCCAGCCGCTGGCGAACCAGTTCGCAAATCCCCTCGGGCTGAGTTGTGGTCATCCGCGCCTCGGCCACGCTTTCCAGAATAAGCGCCATGTTGCGGATCGAGACCCTCTCGTCGAGCAATAGACGCAACACGGCGTGCAGGATATCGATCGGCACCTTGTCGGGGATTAATTCGTCTAGAAGCTTGCGATTGGCTTCGGCGCGCGTGGGATCGCTGAGGCGGGTCATCTCGGACAGCAGGCGGCGCAGGGATTTCAGCGTCAGCAGGCGCGAGAAATTCTGTTTGATGATCTCAAGCAGGTGGGTGGCCAAAATCTCGGGCGGGGTCACGATGGTGGCCCCGTTCATGGCTGCGGCTTCTTGATCTTTGGGCAGGATCCAGCGTGCAGGTGCTCCATAAACCGGTTCAGTCACATCGGTGCCGTCGGGCAGCAGATCCTGGCCTTCCTGCACCAGCGCCAACACCAGTTCCGAGTTCAGGACACCGCGCGCCTGTTCGACGCCTTGTACCTTGATGACATAAGTTCCGGTGGGTAGGTCGGCGCGGTCGGTCAGGCGAATTTCGGGCAAGATCAGGCCGAAGCTTGACGCCACATACGTGCGCATATTGGCAATCCTCGCATCCAGCCCGGTACCGGGATTCAGCACCATGCTGACCAGATCGGGGGCGAATTCCAGATGTACGTCATCCAGGTCCAGCACATCGCCGATGGCTTGTGAGACAGGGGTGTCGGTCTCGGTTGTTGCAACCTCGGCTCGGGTCTCTTCAGCTTTTCGTTTCTTCAGGCCGGAATAGGCGGCATAACCCAGCGCCGCCGCGCCAAGAATGAAGGGAAGGAACGGCAGACCGGGCACCAGCGCAAAAAGAACCATCAGAACCGCAACGGTTGCCAGGGCTGCGGGGTGTCGCCCGAGTTGCGAGAAAATCGCGCTGTCAGTGGCGCCCTGCGTACCGCCGCGTGCCAGCAGCAAGGCCGAAGCAATCGAGATGATCACCGCTGGAATCTGCGACACCAGTCCATCGCCAACAGTCAGGATCGCGTATGTCTCAAACGCCGAGGAAACTGGCATCCCATGTACGATCACGCCCATGACCAGACCCATCACGAGGTTCAGCAAAGTGATCAGCAGCCCAGCGATGGCATCACCTTTGACGAACTTCGATGCACCGTCGAGCGAGCCGAAAAAAGTGGTCTCCTGTTGCTCGCGTTCACGCCGTTCTTTAGCCTGTTGGTGGTCAATGGCACCGGCGGACATATCGCTGTCGATGGCCAGCTGCTTGCCGGGCATGCCGTCTAATGCAAAGCGCGCCCCGACCTCGGCCATGCGGGCAGCGCCTTTGGTGATGACCATGAAGTTCACGATCAGCAGGACACCGAACACAACGAGGCCCAGAAAGATGCTGCCGCTCATGACGAATTGCGCGAACCCCTCGATCACATCGCCAGCGGCGTTTGTACCGGTATGCCCCTGTCCAATGATCAGTTTGGTCGATGACACGTTCAGCGACAGCCGCAGCATCAGCGAGGCCAGTAGGATGGTCGGGAAGGAAGAGAAATCCAATGGCCGTTCAATGAACAGGGTCAGGGTAAAGATCAGGATCGCCAGCGCGAATGAAGCTGCAAGGCCAACGTCCAGCACCCAAGCGGGCATCGGCAGGATCATCATCACAATGACGGTCATCAGCGCCAGCGCCAGCAGGACGGTCGGAGAGAACAGGGTGCGGATATCGATCCGGGGCACAGGGACCTCTTAGTTGAAAGGGATGAACGCCGTCGCGCCGGTGGATTGAGGCACGAGGGACCCCAATGTAGTGCGTGCGACAGGTGAGGATGGGCGTGAGATCAACGGGGATGCCGATGCGGTGAACGGGTCGCCGTCCACGCGGGCACCTTCCAGCTGTGCGAGAATCGTCTGAAAGCGGTTGGAATAGGATGCAGCGAGATGTTCAGTGCGCGAATGATAGGCCCCGGCAGCAGCGGGCCATGAGCCGAGCTCAGCATATAGCTCGTTCAGGAAGCGTGCGGCATAGGTGGCGTTCTCGTCCGGGTCGAACATCGCCTCGATCGAGCGGAAGGCGCTGCCATGCCAGCGATAGTTGATCTGGAAACAGCCGACGTCAAAGCTGCGGGCGCCGGATTTGAAGATGTTGAAGACATAGGATTTCGCTTCGGTTGCGGAGGCGAACCAATATCCCTGCCCTTCACGATTGACGGTCCAGGGCCAGGGGTGCAATGCACCGTCGACCGTGCGGCCCGTTTCAACCCGCGCAATGGCCCTAAGCACCTTCAGCGGCACACCCTCCGCCCGTGCGGCCCGCTGCGCGGCCTGATCGCACAAAGCTGCCGTCTCAACACCCGGCGCAGAATGGCCGGGCTTTGCCAGTGCAATAAGCGCCAGACTTAGCGCAAACAGGGTTTCACGATGGGGCATTCTGCCGGTCCGAGATTCTGATCAATCCCGGCCAAGCTAGTCCGTCTTCGGTTTACAGAGGGTTAGCGCACCTCAGCTCCGATCGATTCTGCGGCCAAAAACAACGCTGGTGTTGGTACGCAGCACACCGGGGATGCGGGCCAGCTCGTCGACGAGGATATCGAGGTCTTCGATCCGGGGGGCCTCGGCAGACAGCAGCAGGTCAAACTCGCCATTGATCGACAGGCAAAGCTTGACCTCTGGGTAGGCCTCAAGCCGCTTGATGATCCGTGTGGTTTCCTTTTGCTGCACTTCCAGCAGGACAACGACCTGAACCCGGGGTGTGTCCTCGGTTTCGCGCAGAACGACCGAATAGCCTGCGATGATCCCGCGCTCTTCCATGCGATTGATGCGTTCGTGCACGGTGGTCCGGGCCACACCCAGCGTTGCCGCGATGCGGGTCGTTGAATCGCGCGCATTATGTTGCAGGGCGGCGATGATGCGACGGTCAAGCTGGTCCATGCAGGCTCCGGACATTTCAGGGGCATGTCTCGGTTTACGGCAGTTTGCGGGGCGGGCTCAAGCCTAGCGCGGGATCTGCGGATGCAACTCGTCGATCACCACAGGGTGCACGTGCGGTCCTGAACCTGTGAGGTGCGGGTGATCCGGCGGTAAATCCGGGTGATTGTGCGCCACTGCAGCACGGCTGTTGCGCGGCCATAGCCGCACGGCCAGCGACAGACCAAGGACTGCGGCAGTTGCCATTACAGCCATGACCACTGTTGCGCCGAATTGAGTCATCAACCACCCGGCCAGCGGGTAGAGAAACAGCCAACACGCATGAGACAGGGTAAATTGCGCCGCGAACAGTGCCGGACGATCTTCGGGATGGGCAGAACGGGTCAACAGGCGACCGGATGGTGTGAGTGTGGCGGAATAGCCAAAGCCCACGGCAGCCCAGATCAGCGTCAACAGCCCCAGCGTCATCGGTAGGGCTGTGGACAGCACCGCAGCGACAGCCATGGCGCCGGTCGCCAGAGCGGCACCGCTCAGCATCACCTGACGGTCTGAAATGCGCTCCAGCAGTCGGGGCAGGGTGAACGCCGCCAGCATTGATCCGCCGCCGAAGCCAGCCAGGGCAATCGCGACAGCGCTTTCCGAAAGGCCCAGATCAGCGCGTACGATCACCACGGTGTTGACGATCACCATCGCGCTCAGTGCTGCTGCGCTCCAGCTGAGCGCCAGCAACCCGTGCAAACGTGGCGTTTTCAGATAAATGCGGATGCCGCGCGTGGTTCTGTCATAGATGCCGCGCTGTGCCGATGGCTTGGGCGAGGGAAGAGCAACGGATACCACCAACAGCGCTGAGGCGACAAACCCAACACCCGTGCCCAAGAACAGACTGTCGAAACTGACCAGAAGCAGCAGCGCGGCAGCCAGCATCGGACTCAGCAGGCTTTCAAGATCATAGGCCAAACGCGACAGTGACAGGGCCTTGGTATAGTCCTGTTCGTCGGTCAGTACGTCGGGAATGGTGGCCTGAAAAGTCGGGGTAAATCCGGCAGAGGCGGATTGCAGCAGGAAGATCAGCACGTAAACCTGCCAGATTTCGGTCACAAAAGGCAGGCAGAGCGCCACCAGAGCGCGCACCAGATCCAGCGCCACAAGCATGCGGCGACGATCCAGCCGCTCAGCAAAGGCGGCCGCCAGCGGCGCGATTGTAACGTAGGCCACCATCTTGATGGTAAGCGCGGTGCCCAGCACCATCCCGGCGGCCTCTCCGGCCAGATCGAAGGCCAGAAGACCCAAGGCAACGGTGGCCAGCCCGGTTCCAGACAATGCAACGACCTGTGCGGCCAGCAGATGACGATAGGTGCGGTTCTTCAGGACGCTAAGCATGGCTCAAAGGTATTTCGTGATGGTTTTGAAGTCTTCGACACTCTGACCGTCTGCCCCGGCGGACAGGCAGTGGTCGACATGGTCATGGATCAGGGCGCGTTTGGCGTTGGTGATCGCTTTTTCAACCGCAAAGAGCTGTTGGGCGATGTCACCACAAGGGGCCTGGCTTTCCAGCATTGTGATAACCTTGGCCAGATGGCCATGCGCGCGCTTCAGCCGCGCAGTGATCTGAGGATGCGAAGGGTGGGTATGAGTCGTCATGGCGCATCCCTATCCTCCCCTAGGGGATATGTCAATGCTGGGAAACTCCGGAAACAACCTTTGAGCTGATGACGTTGAGTTTGTTCGTGAAACCTCCTATTTCGGGGACGAAAGCGCACAAAGGACAATTCCGTGGCGAACCACCTTTATAAGAATGACCTGCCGGACGGGTTGGATCTGGGCCCTGTAGTGGCCATCGACTGTGAAACCATGGGGCTGAACCCGCATCGGGACCGCCTCTGTGTGATCCAGATGTCCGGCGGGGATGGCAACAGCCATATCGTGCAGGTCGAGAAAGGGCAGACGCGTGCTCCGAACCTGTGTGCGATGCTGGAAAACCCCGATGTTTTGAAGCTGTTCCACTTTGGCCGCTTCGATATTGCTGCGATGTATCATGCATTCGGCGCGCTGGCTGCACCGGTCTATTGCACCAAGATCGCCAGTCGCCTGGTGCGCACCTATACCGACCGGCACGGGCTCAAGAACCTGTGCCAGGAGCTGATCGGCGTCGATATCTCGAAGCAACAGCAGATGAGCGACTGGGGTGCGGAAACCCTGACTGACGCCCAGCTGGATTATGCGGCCTCGGATGTGCTGTATCTGCATCGCCTGCGCGAGGCGCTGGACGGGCGACTGGCGCGTGAAGGCCGGACCGAGATGGCACAGGCCTGTTTTGACTTCCTGCCGATGCGTGCGAAACTCGATCTCGCTGGTTGGCCCGAAACGGATATCTTTGCGCACTCATGACTGATACCGAAGCTTTCCTGAAAACCGCCCGACAGGTTGTCACCGACGAAGCCCGCGCGCTGGATGTTCTGGCCGAGGGGCTGGATGAGCATTTTGCCGAGGCTGTGCAACTGATCCTGCAGGCGACTGGCCGCATCATCATCAGCGGCATTGGCAAGTCGGGTCATATCGGCCACAAGATAGCGGCAACTCTGGCCAGCACCGGTACACCTGCCTATTTCGTCCATCCTGCCGAGGCGAGTCATGGCGATCTGGGCATGGTGTCCAAAGGCGACGTGGTTCTGGCGATCTCGAACTCCGGCGAAGCGCCGGAACTGGCCAACCTGCTGGCTTTTACCCGCCGCTTTGGCATCCCTCTGATTGGCCTGTCCAGCAAACCCGAAAGCACGCTGATGAAACAGGCCGACGTGCATCTGCTGATTCCGTCACTGGGAGAGGCCTGCGGTTTTGGCATGGTGCCTTCGATCTCGACCACGCTGACGCTGGCGATGGGGGATGCGCTGGCGATTGCGTTGATGAAGTATCGGGACTTCAAGCCCGAAAACTTCCGCGACTTCCATCCAGGTGGCAAACTGGGCGCACAGTTGAGCAAGGTGCGTGATTTGATGCATACAGATACACCGATTGTACCCACTGGTACCGCGATGAGCGAAGCGCTTCTGATTATGAGCCAGAAGGGGTTCGGAGTCGTTGGTGTGACAGATGAACGTGGTCGTCTGTTGGGGATTGTCACTGATGGTGACTTGCGGCGGCACATGGAAGGTCTACTTGATCTGACGGTTGATCAGGTCATGACGGCTGACCCGCGCACGATTGGACCAGATGAGCTGGCTGAAGGCGCTGTTGCGTTGATGACCATGGAAACCCCAAAAATTACCTGCCTCTTTGTGGTCGACCCGGCCGCGGATGGTCGTGCTGAAGGTATTCTGCACATCCACGATTGCCTGCGCGTTGGTCTGGGCTGAGGGAGGGTCTGCGGTGGACCGTCATTCCCGTTGGGTACAGTTTCTGAAAGTGGTGCTGCCTCTGGCCGCCATTTTGCTGCTGTCCACCGTGTTCCTTTTGTCGCGCAGCATCGACACCAATGTTTCGGTCCCGTTCAGCGGACAGGAGATTGACGAACGGTTGACCGATCAGGTCATAACCAGACCCGACTACAAGGGGGTAACCCGCAAGGGCGAAGAAATTCGCGTCGAAGCGCGCCGTGCCAGCCAGGGTAGTACAGGCGACAACCCTACCGCAGCTGAAGTGCAGGGCAGGTTCGGTCTGAGCAATGGGGGTGAGATCACGCTGGAATCCAACACCGGCATGATCCGGCCCGATAAGGGCACCGCCACCTTCTCAGGCAATGTGGTCATCACCACCGCTGATGGCATTCAGGTTACCACTGAGCTCTTGAACACATCTCTGGAAGAAATACGTGGTGATAGTCCGGGCAAGATTGACGGCACCGGCCCGATCGGTGACTTTACCGCTGGGCGGATGACATTTGGAACGGAAAAAACGGACGGCCCGGTCCATATTCTTTTTACAGATGGCGTGAAGCTGATATACGAGCCGCAAAAAGCTGAAAGATAACCCGTGTTTGATTTTCGTGTTGCCTCTGTTTGTTTCGCTCTGATCGCCGGAGCAGCGCCCCTGTCAGCGCAAGAAGCACAAGTTGCCTTTGGGGCGGTCAAAGCCGACCCGACCTTGCCCGTCGAGGTGACGTCCGAGACTTTGAATGTGAACCAGGAAGACGGCTCGGCCGAGTTTCTGGGCAATGTGATCGTCATCCAGGGTGAAATGCGCCTGACCGCTGAGCGGGTGCTGGTGATCTATAATGAAGAACGTTCGGCCATTGAACGGATGGAGGCCACCGAAAATGTGGTTCTGGTCAGCCCACCGGACGCGGCTGAGGGCGATTGGGCCGAATACACCATCGATACTGGTGTGATCGAGATGAAAGGGAATGTGCTGCTGACGCAGGGGCCCAGCGTGATCAGCGGAGATCAGATGATCGCGAACCTGACCTCGGGCACGGCAACGATGTCAGGGCGGGTGAAGACCATATTGCAGCAGGGCCAGAATTGATGAACCGCCCGAACCTGTCTGTCGCTGAGGGCACTTCCGGTCTAAAGATCGAGAAGTTGCGGAAATCCTACCGCAAAAAGACCGTAATCCGGGATGTCTCGATGACACTGGGCCGGTCCGAGGTGGTTGCGCTGCTCGGACCAAACGGTTCGGGTAAGACCACGACATTCTATTCGGTTGCCGGGCTTGTCTTCCCCGAAGCGGGCAGCGTGACGATTGACGGCCAGAACGTCACGACCCTGCCGATGTACCGCCGCGCGCGTCTGGGGATCGGCTATCTGCCACAAGAGATGTCGATTTTCCGCGGCATGAGCGTTGAAGACAACATCGCTGCCGTGCTGGACATCACCGTCAAACATGCTCATCGCCGCAAAGAGCGGCTGGAAGAGCTGCTGTCGGACTTCTCGATTGAACATTTGCGCCGCGCACCCGCGCTCGCGCTTTCAGGGGGTGAACGTCGCCGGGTTGAGATTGCGCGTTGTCTGGCTGCGGATCCGAAATATCTGCTGCTGGATGAACCCTTTGCTGGGGTCGACCCGATCAGTGTCGGGGATATCCGCCTTTTGGTGGCCGATCTGAAGAAACGCGGTATCGGTGTTCTGATCACCGACCATAACGTGCGTGAAACACTCGAAATTGTGGACCGCGCCTATATTCTGCACGATGGTCAGGTTCTGATGTCCGGCACCCCTGACGAGGTGGTGGAAAACGAAAATGTGCGTCGGGTTTATTTGGGCGAAAACTTCCGTATTTCATGAGCTTGCGCGGGATTGCGCCGGGCGCATGGCGGAAATTTGGTATATACACACCTGTTTTGATTGACTCTTCCCCCGCCTCTTGGCTCAATTGGGGTATGGCAAGTCTTCGGTTCCAGACTGGATCGCGATGCCCCTTCTTTGAAGGGCTGGATCAACGGCAACCGCAGACTCTGCTGCGACCCCCCACCCGATAAAAACAAGTCCGCCACGCTATGTGGCGTCAGAATGGGTGTGAATTGTGAAGGAGATCACATGCGTTACCAAATCAGCGGAAAACAGATCGACATCGGTGCGGCCCTGCAAACTCATGTGCAGACCGAACTGGGCGAGGTCGTCGGCAAATATGCCCAGCGACCAACGGACGCCAACGTCGTCTTTTCCCGTTCGGCGCATGAATATGTATGCGAGACCACCGTGCATCTGTCGACCGGTCTGACCGCTCAGGCAAAGGCGCACGCGACCGAGATCTATGCAGCATTTGAGGGCTGCTGTGACAAGATGGAGACACAACTGCGTCGCTATAAGCGCCGCCTGAAAGACCACCACAAGGATCGGTCCGAGCCAGTTGAACTCTTCGGCGCGTCCTCTTATATCCTCGCTTCTGACGAATCGGAGACGGCAGATGAGCCCGAATCGTTGCAGCCGATGATTGTGGCTGAGATGGAAACCAAGATCCCATCGCTGAGTGTTGGTGAAGCCGTTATGCAGATGGAACTCGCCGGTGCCCCGGTGCTGGTGTTCCGGAATGAGAACAAGGACGGATTGAATGTCGTTTATCGTCGTGATGACGGCAATATCGGATGGATCGATCCGTAACAGGCAAGGATAACTGGCCTGCCCCCAAAAGCTGGGGGCATGGTCGAGGAGCAAGATCATGGAGCTTTCGAGCATTCTGAAGCCCGAGGCGGTGCGTGTGCTGTCAGCCGCGTCCAGCAAGAAGCGTCTGTTTCAGGAAATCGGCGATGTCGCCGCCGCTACGCTGGGTCTGGAAGCACAGGCCGTCGTTGACAGCCTGCTTGAGCGCGAGAGCCTGGGGCCGACGGGCGTGGGCCATGGTGTTGCCTTGCCGCACGCGCGATTGCCCGAGCTGGAGGAGGTTTCGGGGGTTTTCGTGATGTTGGAAAAGCCCATCGATTTCGGCTCGGTCGACCGTCAGCCCGTTGATCTGGCCTTTTCGCTTTTTGCGCCGGAAGAGGCAGGCGTCGAACACCTGAAAGCACTGGCCTTGGTTTCTCGCACACTGCGCGAACAGACCGTTTGCGCCAAGCTGCGGGCCAACCCCGATCCAGTTAAGTTGTATGCGATTTTAACTGAGGCCCAATCGGTACAGGCTGCCTAATTGGGCGCAACACAAACAAGAAAGCCCCCGAAATTCGGGGGCTTTCTTGTTTCAAGCGATGGGTGCTCAGCCGCCGGTTCCCATTTCCAGCGTCCACCAGATCTTGCCGCCACCTTCCTGGTGCCAGGCAAATCCCATTTGGGTTGCTTTCGGATCCATGATGACCGAGCGCGGCCCGGGCTCCTGCATCCAGGCCGCCAGCGTTTCGGTTTCGGTTTCATAGGTTTCCGAGATCGCCTCGCCCAGAAACGTACCGAAATATCCGACCCGCGCCGCTCGATCGAGCGGTGACGAACCGTCTGAGCCGAAGTGCCAGGGACGGTTCTGCCGGGCCATGTCTTTCGCATGAGTGGCGGCAGCCGCGTTCAGTTGTGAGTTCAATTGGACCTGTTGCAGGCCGGATGCCTGCCGCAGGGCATTCACTGAATCCAGCATGCGGAACTGCAGTTTTTCTGGATTGCCGCGAATCTTGTAGACCGAAGGCAGAGGTCTGCCGTCAGCCCCAATCGTCGTGGTGCCCGAATCGGTGCATGCCGCCAGAGCGAGGGTACAAATCGTCAGAAGAGAAAGAATACGTGTCATGATTGGCCTGAATTCTGTGTTTCAAGGGAAATAGCTCGCTTGAAGGCTCGGGGCAAATGCACAATGGCCCAAGCTTGCATGATTCTGCCGGTTTGATTTGCGACTGAAGCATTCTGGCCATAAAATGTTCCAGAATTTGCATTCGACCTTAGCAAAGGACCGCTCGTCATGGTCAAGAAACCGATTGTTACCCAAACGCGCCGCGCATTTCTGGCAGCTGCCTCGGCTAGCCTCGCGTCACCGGCGCTGGCTCAGTACATCCCAGGTGATCCGCTGCGCCCTGCCCCGGAACCCGAAGCACCTGTGCGCCGCAATGTGTCCGGGTTCCGTGCACTCGATTGGCAGCCGTACTTCTCAAACACCAATAACGGGGCCATTCTGGTCGATACCGTCTCGCGGGCGCTGCATTATTGGTCAGAAGATCAATCCGTGTACAAACTTTACCCATCTTCGGTGCCATTGACCGAAGAGTTGACCCGCCGCGGACGCACCAGCGTTATCCGCAAAGTCGAAGGTCCAAGCTGGTCACCAACGCCGTCGATGAAAAAGCGTAATCCGGAATGGCCGGATTATATTCCGCCGGGTCCGGATAACCCATTGGGAACACACGCTTTGTATCTGAGTTGGAAATATTACCGCATCCACGGCACCCACGATACGCGCAAAATCGGGCGCCGGTCGTCAAATGGCTGCATCGGACTGTTCAACGAAGACATCGCTGAGCTGTTTGCAATGGCCAATGTTGGCACGCAAGTGTTGCTAATTTGACGACATTTTCGCGCACGAACCCGCTTGTGGCGCAAGTTGCAATTGCAATCCGGCGGTATTGCTGATTAGAAAAACTCACGAGGTAAGTCTTAGATGTGCGGTTTCGCTATTGGGAATCGCGCAAATTCTGGAGGTTAATATGAAGAAACTCGTTCTCGCCGCTGCTCTGACTGCTGCTGCTTCGACCGCTTATGCTGGCAACCTGGAAGAGCCGGTTGTTGAAGCACCTGTTGTTGTCGAAGAAACTCAGGGTTCGTCGCAGGGCATCATCCTGCCGCTGATCCTGCTGGTTGTTGTTGCTGCAGCTGTTGCCGCAGGCTAATCGACGAGCATTAACTCAGGGAAAAGGCGGTGGGTTGTCCCTCCGCCTTTTTTCATGCCTGCAAGACGCGGCTTAGTGCCGGTTAGTCCAGCCAGCCGCGCAGATTGTCTTCGATCACTTTGCCCAGTGCCGCGATATGCGCATCCTCGTCGTTAAGGCAGGGGATATAGGTGAACGATTGGCCTCCGGCTTCCTCAAAGCTTTCCTTGATCTCTTCATTGATCTCTTCCAGCGTCTCGATGCAATCGGCCGAGAAGGCGGGTGCGATGACAGCGATGTTCTTCTTCCCCTGACGCGCCAGATCAGCCACGTGATCTACGGTATAAGGTTTCAGCCATTCCTCGGGTCCAAAACGCGACTGGAAGGTCGAGACCAGCTGATCATCCGACCAACCGAGCCGTTCTTTCAGCAGTCTTGAAGTTTTGACGCATTGGCAGTGATAGGGATCGCCCTGCTGCAGATAGCGTTCCGGCATCCCGTGGTAGGAACATACAAGGATATCCGGCTTGGTCTCCATGGCGGCATATGCGCGCTCGACCGAGCCTGCCAGCGCGTCGATATAGGCCGGTTGGTCGAAATATGCGGGCACCGTGCGGCTGGCCGGTTGCCAGGCCTCGGCCATCAGAGCGCGGAAGAACTGGTCATTCGCGGTCGCCGTCGTGGCGCCCGCATATTGAGGGTAGAGTGGAAAGAAGAGGATGCGGTCGCAGCCCTCTGCCACCATCTCGCGCACCTTCGAGGGGGTTGAAGGGTTGCCGTAACGCATGCAAAAATCGACCATCACCTGATCGCCGTAGCGTTCTTGCAGCGCGGCGCGCAGCTTGGCGGTTTGATCCTTGGTGATCGTCATCAACGGGCTCTCGCCCTTGTCGTGGTTCCAGATCGACTTGTAGGCTTCGCCCGAGCTGAAAGGTCGTTTGGTCAGGATGATCCCCTGCAAGATCGGCTGCCATTTCCATGCTGGGTAGTCGATCACCCGCTTGTCCGACAGAAACTCGTTCAGATAGCGACGCATGGGCCAATAGCTGTAATCGTCTGGCGTGCCCAGATTGGCCAGCAGAATGCCGACACGCCCCATTTTGACCTTGGGATGATCGGTCGGTGCATGCGTTGGGCGAGTGGCGTCAAACATATGAAGCTTCCTGAGTTTTCGTGTTCTGGCCTGAGATAAAGGGAAATGCCCAGCCGTCAATCGGGCAGTTTGCCCTCTTCCGTCTTCAACGCATCTGCCAGACGCATTTGCGCCGATCCCGGGCGCAGGGGTTTGGGCTGACTTTCGTCCGGCGACCATCCGGTCAGGCACACCAGTTCAAACGTAGCGGCCAGCCGCCCCGAAGCGGTGGCGAAGTGATCCGCATAGATACGTTGCGCAGCCTCGAACACCGCACTTGATGTCGGGCGTTTCAACCGCCCGCTGAGCGCATTGGTTTCACCCATATCCCTGAGATCGCGCATCAGGTGCCAGATATCCCGGTATTCGGCCGTCAGCGGGACGGCATCCGCCACGGGTAAGGCCAGCCCGGCTCGCTGCAGCAGCCCTCCCAGATCGCGTAGCTCGCCCATGGGCGCGATTCGCGGGCTGAGGCCGCCGGTTATCTCAATCTCGGCTTGCCCAAGGGCTGCGCGCAATTGATGCAGGGTTTCTCCACCCAGACATACGACCAGCAGCAGTCCATCGGGCTTCAGCGCACGATGGCATTGGATCAATTGCCCAACCGGATCATTGGCGCAATGCAGCGCCATCGCGTGGATCACCAGATCATGTGCGCCGGGTTGCAGCGGCAGGGTGTCTTCATCTGCCACAACCACCGCGCTAGGCAGAATATCAGACCAGAGATGCGGAAATGGGCTCACGATAGCGGGCGCCGTAAAGGCTTTGTTAACCATGGAGAGCCGATCCTGCACTTCATCAACAGCAGCGCGGTGCAGGAACAGCGCGTTATCCTGCGCGCGCGCGCGGTGCTGCAGGATGGCGGCGCGGTCAAACAAAGAGGGTGCAGTGGACTCGGGCAGTTTCATAGCTCGCAAGTATCGCATAGCGCAGCGGATTCAAACCGCTATCCAACTTATCTATCCACCGCGTTGTATGGGCTGCGGCGCATTGACGAACACCGATTTCGGCCTGTGCGGCCCCTGCTGGCGGGACACGCCCTTCATCGGAGGCACGGTCTGCGAGAGCTGCGGCGTACCGGTCGTCGGCGATCGTGACGGGTTCCGGATCGAATGTGACGATTGCCTGAAACGGCCTCCGCCGTGGCAAGCCGGGCGAGCGGCGCTACTCTATCAGGGAAAAGCGCGATCACTAATTTTGGCGCTGAAACACGGCGATCGACCGGAACTGGCGCGCCCTGCGGCGCGCTGGATGGCTCAGGCGGGGCGTGAGCTGTTGCGGTCTGACATGCTGATCGCACCCGTGCCGCTGCATTGGTCGCGCTTGCTGAAGCGACGCTACAACCAATCTGCCCTGTTGGCGCGGCATTTGGCGCGTGAGGTCGGTCTGGACTGCGTGCCTGACCTGCTTAGGCGTACCAGGCGCACCCCGGTACTGGATGGTAAAACGGCGCACGAGCGGGCAGAGATCCTGCAGGACGCGATTTCAGTCCATCCTCGGCGTTTGCAGCATATGCAGAGGCGAGACGTCCTGCTGGTTGATGATGTCATGACCTCTGGCGCGACGCTGGCGGCCTGCACCCGTGTGTGTCAGGTCGCAGGGGCAAATCATATTTTCGTGTTGGCTCTGGCGCGCGTTGCCAAGGATGCCTAATTCGCCCAAGATTGCGCGAAACCCGAAGGGACGGAATATGAAACCGGTAGAAATCTATACCTCGCCGCTATGCGGCTTTTGCCACGCGGCCAAGCGTCTGCTGAAACAGAAGGGTGTCGAGTTCAAGGAGGTCGATGTCTTGATGCACCCCAAACGCAAGCCCGAGATGATCAAACGTGCGGGTGGAAAACGCACTGTGCCGCAGATCTTCATCGGTACGACCCATGTAGGCGGTTGCGATGACCTCTATGAGCTGGAGCGTCAGGGCAAGCTGGACCGTCTGCTCGCGGCCTGATGAAAACCGCTCTGCTGCAGATCACTTCGTCGGACGACCCGGCCGGAAATCTGGATATGGTGCGCGTCATGATGGCCGAGGCGGTCAATCAGGGCGCGCGTTTCATTCTGACGCCAGAGGTGACGAATTGCGTGTCCACCAGCACCACGCGGCAGCGCGAGGTTCTGCAGCATGAAGAAGAAGACATTACCCTGGCGGGTCTGCGTGCGCAGGCTGCTGAATTAGGTGTCTGGCTTCTGATCGGTTCGTTGGGCATTAAGACTCACGATGCTGATGAACGCTTTGCGAACCGCTCCTTTATGATTGACCCGCAGGGGCAGATCGTAGCGCGTTATGACAAGATTCACATGTTCGACGTGCAGGTCACCGAATCCGAGACCTTCCGCGAATCGAAAAACTACCGCCCCGGCCAGAAAGCGGTGATTGCTGACACCGATTTCGGCAAGGTCGGCCTGACGATCTGCTACGACATCCGCTTTCCCTATCTGCATGCTGCTCTTGCGCAGGAAGGCGCGCGAATTCTCACCGTCCCGGCTGCGTTCTCTCCGGTGACCGGTGCAGCGCATTGGGAACCATTGCTGCGCGCGCGCGCGATTGAGACCGGGTGTTGGGTGCTCGCCCCGGCTCAGACCGGAGAGCATCCGAAAACGCGCGGCAAGACGCGCTATACCCACGGTCACAGCATGGTTGTCGCCCCATGGGGGGAGGTGCTGATCGACGCAGGTACCGATCCGGGCATTCACATTTTCGATTTGGATGATAGTTCTGTGACGGAGGCGCGCCGTCGCGTGCCCTCATTGACTCACGTGCGGCCCTTCGATGGGCCCTGATCCAGAACCGGACTATGACTGACGAACACAATGCCCTTGCGGTCACGCTGTTCAGCGAGATTCTGACTGCAGACCAACTGTTGCGCAACCGGCTGAGCCGGGTGCTGCCCAAGGGTATGGAAATCTCGCATTTTTCGGTGCTGAACCATCTGGTCTTTGTCGGAGACGAGCGCACGCCTGCCCAACTGGCCAGCACGTTCCACGTCACACGCGGAGCGATGACCAACACCTTGGCCAAGCTGGAATGGGCCGGATACATCCACATCCGCCCCGATTGGGACGACGCCCGCCGCAAGATGGTGGCAATCAGCCCCGCCGGTCGGAGGGCTCGGGATCAGGCGATTTCCTCGATTGCCCCGCTAATCAACCGCGTGGTCGGAGAGCTTGGGCTGGAGCGGGTGCGTAGTACATTGCCCGTGCTGCGGGATTTGCGGTTGCAGTTGGAGGGGGAGTAAGGCTTGGAAGCAGCCCCGCGCCAGACAATTGAATTCAACCAATTGACAATGTTCGTCCAAAGAACGGGATAAATTATTCTGCCTGGTGAGAGTTTAGGGATGAGCAAGAATGCCATGGATTTTGCATGAGAGTATTTCAGACCAAGAAGATGTGACATGGGCGTTGCGGGATCTAACGAACGGCGCTGACAGATCGATTCCTAAAATTCACATGCCGGCATTTGAAATTTCTGAAGATCAATACCCTTTGGATTTTCAGCAAACCTCATCGCACACAGAGTTAACGGACTTTATGAGAGGCGGAAGTTTGGGCGTTGTGCTTGTCAGCCAAGCGTTCCGCGACTTGATCGAAGAAATGGACCCGGGGCACAGCCTTTACTTCCCAGTCGTCCTGCAATGCGATGATGGGCGCGTTATCAAGGACGAGTATTTTCTTCATAAGTTCTCGGACTTCATCGACGACGGAGTCATCGTCGACGAGTCTGATGTCCAGCCAGTCGCGCGTAAAGGAAGGATTAGATTCTACAGCAGTTCGGCTTGGCCCAAGCTGGTTTGGTGCAACGACAAAATCAAGAACCGCCACGTATTTGCCGACTGTTATTTGCGAGACCGCTTTTTTGTTTCCGACGCGTTTTTAGAAGCTGCTGAGAATAGAGGTTTCAAGGGTTTTAAGAAAATCGAATCCTTCGTCCGGTATCTGTCTTAGTGGCGCATGGACCAGCGATTGCAGGATGGGTGCTTGCACCCATCACTCCCGTTCATTGATGCTTGCATGACAGGTGCGAACACCCAATCTACGACCGCGGTTTCACACTCGCCGTCACATAATTCACGCTCAAATCCCGGTCCGAGATCGACCAGCTCCACAGGATCGGGTTGAAGACGAATCCCTTGCGGTCCACCGGCTCCAGCCCGGCTTGGCGCAGCAGGTCGAACAGCTCGTCGGGGGTAATAAACTTGTTCCACTCATGCGTGCCGCGCGGCAGCCAGCGCATGACGACCTCGGCCCCGAAGATGGCCATCGCGTAGGATTTCGGGTTGCGGTTGATGGTTGAGCAGATCAGCAACCCGCCCGGCCTCAGCAAGTGCTGCGATGCGGTCAGAAAACCCAACGGATCGGCGACGTGTTCGACTACCTCCATGTTCAGCACCACATCGAATTGCTCGCCCGCGGCGGCCATGTCCTCGGCGGTCGTGTGGCGGTAGTCGATCTGCAAACCCGATTGCTCGGCGTGGATGCGGGCGACGGGCAGGTTGCCCTCGGCGGCGTCCGCGCCGACGACCTCGGCCCCAAGGCGCGCCATGGGCTCGCTCAGCAACCCTCCGCCGCAGCCGATATCCAGAAGGCGTAGGCCCTCGAATGGCTTCGCGACTTTAAGATCACGGTCAAACTCACCTGCGATCTGCTGTGTGATATAATCCAGACGACACGGATTCAGCATGTGCAGAGGTTTGAATTTCCCATGCGGGTCCCACCATTCTGCGGCCATCGCCTCGAATTTTGCGATCTCGGACGGGTCCACCGTGTTCGGATGCGCTTGCATTCCTGTCTCCGTGTGCTCTTTTACGCTTAAGCACTATATAGGGCCGTAATGGATAAGTACCCGGACCAAAAGCGCGCAGTTCAATATCTTTACCCGCCGATCGATCCCTTCGATCAGCGCGTGGTCGATATGGGCGATGGGCACCGTATTTATGTGGAACAATGCGGTAATCCCAATGGGATACCCGTGGTGATCCTGCATGGCGGGCCGGGCGGTGGCTGCAGCCCCGCGATGCGGCGTTATTTCAACCCGGATGTGTATCGGGTGATTCTCTTTGATCAGCGCGGGTGTGGCCGGTCGCGGCCCACCGCGTCAGTCGAAAACAACACGACCTGGCATCTGGTGGCGGATATCGAGCGTCTGCGCAAATTGTTCGACATCGAAGGCTGGATCGTATTTGGCGGTAGTTGGGGCGCGACCCTGGCGCTGATCTATGCCCAAACACATCCGGATCGGGTCAATCGGCTGGTATTGCGCGGGGTGTTTCTGGCCACGCAGGCCGAACTGGATTGGTTTTATGGCGGCGGCGCGGGCAAGTTCTGGCCCGAACAATGGGCCAAGTTCACCTCTCTCTTGCCTGAACAAGAGGTGGATGACGCTATCGCGGCCTACAACAAGCGCTTGTTTTCAGGCGATCGCGCGACCGAGATCCTGTATGCCCGCGCCTGGTCGCATTGGGAAAACGCTTTGGCATCGATCCACACCAATGGGTCGGTTGGGGAAAGCCCCGGCGAATATGCGCGGACCTTTGCTCGGCTTGAGAACCACTATTTCACCAACAAAGCGTTTCTTGAATACGACGGGCAAATTCTGGATCAGATGGATCGGATCGCCCATATTCCCGGTCACATCGTTCAGGGACGTTATGACATGATCTGCCCACCGCAGGCTGCATGGAACCTTTCCGAGCGCTGGCCCAATGTCGAACTGAAGATGGTGCGGCAGGCCGGTCACGCTTTGTCGGAACCCGGGATCAGCGCCGAACTGGTTCGGATCATGGATGGCGTGGCGGAGGGGACGGTATGACTCGCATCGACCGTCGCGCATTATTCGCCTCCGGCGCCGCCGCCGCTTTGCTGGCGGCGACGGGGGCATCTTTGGCCGATACGCCGAAGCAGGGCGGTACGTTGCGGCTGGCGGTGCCGCGCGACAACAGTCTGGAACAGGTGGCGCGGGGCGCTGTCTTTGACAGCCTGACCGAGATCGCGCCCGATGGTACCCTGCGTGGAGAGCTGGCGACCGGCTGGCAGACCGATGCTGATGCGCGGGTCTGGAGCTTTGATCTGCGCGACGATGCCGTGTTCCACGATGGCACCAAGCTGGACGTGAACGACGTTCTAGCTGTTCTGGATGACATTGGGCAGACCGAAGCCATCGCGCCTAATCGTGTGCAGCTGCAATTGGCCGAGGGCAACCCGGGCCTGCCATTCTGGCTGGCCGAGTCGCGGTTTGTCATTGCGCGAGGTGGTGTGACGCCATTGGCTCAGGCCAACGGTACTGGATGCTACCGGGTTGAGCGCGCCGAGGATGGGCGCCACTTTCTGGCACGTAGGGTGACAGATCACTATAAGGCCGGATCGGCGGGCTGGGCCGATACCATCGAGATCATTGTGATCCCGGACGCCAAGGTGCGGGCCGAAGCGTTACGCGATGGATATGTAGACATTGCCGCGCTCCCTGCCGGTGAGGATCTGATCGCGCAGCGCGGATTGCGGTTTCATCCATCTGAGGTCGATGTGGCGCTGGCCGTGGCCTCTCATGTCGGTATGCCGCGCCAGATCGGCCCGGCGACTCTGGACGATGGGCGCATCGCTGAAAGGTGGTGGTTGGCGTAAATCCGATCACGATTTGCGCCGGGGGTTGCAGACTCGGAAACTCCTGCGTATATGCAGTTGCAACAGCGGCGCGTTGGACTTCTGGTCCGGGGCTCCACCGGAAAATTCGACGGGCCGCGCGCCCGTTTTTTTGTGCCCGATGACAGGGTAGAGAACCTGAATGACAAACGACCTGATAGCCAAAGCAGCGATTGACCGGCGACTGGCCGAGATCATCACCCCTGTGATTGAGGATCTGGGGTATGAGCTTGTCCGCATTCGGTTGATGAGTGGCAAGACCACCACGATGCAGATCATGGCCGACAAGCCCGATGGCGGCATCGAAGTGGATGACTGCGCCGAGATTTCCAACGCGATCAGCGCCACGCTGGACGTCGAGGATCCCATTTTGGACGCCTATACGCTGGAAGTGTCCAGCCCCGGCATCGACCGCCCGCTGACCCGTCTCAAGGATTTTGAGACGTTCGAAGGGTATGAGGCCAAGATCGAGACCGCCGAGCTGATCGATGGTCGCCGCCGCTTTAAGGGTGAGTTGGCCGGGATCGAAGGGGATGAGGTTCTGATCAACATCCCCGAGGGGGATGAGACGATCACCATCGGTCTGCAGTTTGATTGGCTGAGCGACGCCAAGCTGGTCCTGACCGATGATCTGATCAAGGAAATGCTGCGCCAGCGCAAAGACGCCGGTGCCCTGAACGAAAACGCTTTCGACGAGATTGAGACCGAAGGGTCCGAAGAGGAGACGAACTGATGGCAATCACCTCAGCCAACCAGCTGGAGCTGCTGCAGACCGCCGAGGCCGTGGCCCGCGAAAAGATGATCGACCCCGGTCTGGTTGTCGAAGCGATGGAGGAATCGCTCGCCCGTGCCGCCAAGAGCCGTTACGGCGCCGAGATGGACATTCGCGTGTCGATCGACCGCAAGACTGGCAAGGCGACCTTCACCCGCGTCCGCACCGTGGTCGAGGATGAAGAGCTTGAGAATTATCAGGCCGAGATGACCGTCGAGCAGGCGAAGCAGTACATGGAAGCGCCCGAGGTTGGTGACGTCTTCGTGGAAGAAGTTCCGCCGGTTGAAATGGGTCGTATCGCGGCGCAATCCGCCAAGCAGGTGATCCTGCAGAAGGTGCGTGAAGCGGAACGCGACCGTCAGTACGAAGAATTCAAGGATCGCGCGGGCACCATCATCAACGGTGCGGTCAAGCGTGAAGAGTTTGGCAACGTCATCGTCGATCTGGGCGGTGCCGAAGCCGTTCTGCGCCGCAACGACAAGATCGGCCGCGAAAGCTATCGCCCGAATGACCGTGTGCGTGCCTATATCAAGGAAGTGCGCCGCGAAGTGCGTGGCCACCAGATCTTCCTGTCGCGCACCGCGCCGGAATTCATGGCTGAGCTGTTCAAGATGGAAGTGCCAGAAATCTATGACGGCATCATCGAGGTCAAGGCCGTGGCCCGTGACCCCGGTTCGCGCGCCAAGATTGCCGTGATCTCTTATGACGGTTCGATTGATCCCGTCGGCGCTTGCGTTGGTATGCGCGGCAGCCGTGTGCAGGCCGTTGTCAACGAGCTGCAGGGTGAAAAGATTGACATCATCCCGTGGAACGAAGATCAACCGACTTTCCTGGTAAACGCGCTGCAGCCTGCAGAAGTTTCCAAAGTGGTTCTGGACGAAGAAGCCGGCAAGATCGAAGTTGTGGTTCCCGAGGAACAGCTGTCGCTGGCTATCGGTCGTCGCGGTCAGAACGTGCGTCTGGCGAGCCAGCTGACCGGTCTGGATATCGACATCATGACCGAAGCCGAAGAATCGGCGCGCCGTCAGAAGGAATTCGAGGCCCGTACTCAGCTGTTCATGGAAACGCTCGATCTGGACGAATTCTTTGCTCAGCTGCTGGTTTCCGAAGGCTTCTCCAACCTCGAAGAAGTGGCATACGTTGAAATCGACGAACTGCTGGTGATCGACGGTGTGGACGAAGGCACCGCGCAGGAACTGCAGACCCGTGCGCGCGAATTCCTGGAAGCTCAGGCCAAGGCGGCGCTGGATGCAGCCCGTGCGCTGGGTGCCGAGGACAGTCTTATTGAATTCGAGGGCCTGACACCCCAGATGGTAGAGGCGCTGGCCAAGGATGATGTGAAGACTCTGGAAGACTTCGCAACCTGCGCCGACTGGGAACTGGCCGGTGGCTGGACTACGGTCGATGGCGAACGCATCAAGGATGATGGTGTACTGGAGCCCTTCGGCGTGACGCTGGAAGAGGCGCAGGATCTGGTCATGACCGCGCGCATCATGCTGGGTTGGGTCGATCCGGCCGAGCTGGAGCAGGCCGAAGAAGACGGTGAAGCAACAGATGAGGAGGTCGAGGCCTGATCTCAGGCCTCGGGTGGCTGACATGGGTCGCGGTGGCGTCCATAAGGATCGGTCGGAAGGCCCTGAACGCAAGTGCATCGCCACGGGCGAGGTTCAGCCCAAATATGGCTTGATCCGCTTTGTGACGGGGCCGGATGGTCAGGTCTTTCCCGATGTCGCGGCGAAATTGCCGGGGCGTGGGGTTTACGTGGCGGCGGATCGCGCGGCGCTGGACAAGGCGGTGAACAAGAAACTGTTCTCGCGCGGGTTTAAGGCGCAGGTGAGTGCCGCCAAGGACCTGACCGATGAGGTCGAGAAACAGGTGGCGCGTCGTGTGATCGAACTGATCAGTCTGGCGCGCAAATCCGGAGATGCGGTCGCCGGGTATGAAAAGGTCAAGTCTTGGCTGGACCGGGAAGAGGCCCAGGTGCTGATTCAGGCGTCTGATGGATCGGGACGCGGCAAGTCGAAACTCAGTACGCCGCATTTCGGGAAATACATCGGCTGGCTGACTGCGGATGAGCTTGGGGCGGCATTTGGGCGCCAAACCGTGATTCATGCGGCCTTGGCCTCTGGCGGACTCGCCAAACGTGTTGTAGAGGAAGCGCAGCGCCTGCGTGGCTTGCGCGAAAAGGATGACGGCGGCAAGGGCCGCTCGGAAGGGTAAGAAGCTTTATGAGCGATAGTGACGGCAAAAAGACATTGGGTCTTCGTGGCGGGGCGCGCCCCGGAAATGTGAAACAGAGTTTCAGCCACGGACGCACCAAGAATGTCGTGGTGGAGACCAAACGCAAACGCGTGGTCGTTCCCAAGCCGGGCGCGACCAAACCAAGTGGTGGTGCGGCACCCTCGGGTGATCCTTCGCGTCGTCCGGCGGGTATTTCCGATGCGGAAATGGCGCGCCGTATGAAGGCGTTGCAAGCCGCCAAGGCGCGTGAGGCCGAAGAGGCCGCAGCCCGGGAGGCCGAGGAAAAGGCACGCGAAGAAGAACGCGCACGCCGCCGGGCTGAACAGGAAGCCAAAGAGCGCGAGCAGCGCGAGGCTGAAGAAAAAGCCCGTGCCAAGGCCGAAGAGGAAGAGCGCAAGCGCAAAGAGGCGGAAGAAGCCGCTAAGCGCGCCGCCGCAGCGCCGCCGCCGGAAGAGGCAAAACCGGCCCGTGGTCCAGCGAACAAGCCTACGCCTTCTGCCGCGCCGCGTAAGCAGGATCGCGAACGCGAACAGCGTGGTCGTGGCAAGGGTCGTGATGACAACCGTCGCTCGGGCAAGCTGACACTGGGTCAGGCCACAGGCGGCGAAGGCAACCGCCAACGCTCGATGGCGGCGATGAAGCGTAAGCAGGAACGTGCGCGTCAGAAAGCCATGGGCGGCCCGGTCGAGCGGGAAAAGGTAATTCGCGATGTGCAGCTGCCCGAGGCGATCATGGTCTCGGAATTGGCCAACCGTATGGCCGAGCGTGTGGCTGACGTTGTCAAATCGCTGATGCAGATGGGTATGATGGTCACGCAGAACCAGACCATCGATGCTGACACTGCGGAACTGATCATCGAAGAATTTGGCCACAAGGTCACGCGTGTTTCCGATTCGGATGTTGAAGACGTCATCAAAGAGGTCGAAGACAGCGACGAAGATCTCAAGCCACGTCCGCCGGTCATCACCATCATGGGTCACGTTGACCACGGTAAAACGTCGCTGCTGGATGCAATCCGCGACGCGCGCGTTGTGGCCGGTGAGGCCGGTGGCATCACCCAGCATATCGGCGCCTATCAGGTGAAAACCGATGGCGGCACCACGCTGACCTTCCTGGATACGCCGGGTCACGCAGCCTTTACCTCGATGCGTTCGCGCGGTGCTCAGGTCACGGATATCGTGGTTCTGGTTGTTGCAGCTGACGACGCCGTGATGCCGCAGACGATCGAGGCGATCAACCACGCCAAAGCGGCCGAAGTGCCGATGATCGTGGCGATCAACAAGATCGACAAGCCCGAAGCCAACCCGGACAAAGTGCGCACCGATCTGCTGCAGCACGAAGTCATCGTCGAGAAGATGTCGGGTGAGGTTCAGGACGTCGAGGTTTCGGCCATGACCGGTCAGGGCCTTGATGAACTGCTGGAAGCCATCGCGCTGCAGGCCGAGATTCTGGAACTGAAAGCCAACCCCGACCGCGCCGCCCAAGGTGCCGTGATCGAGGCGCAGCTGGATGTGGGCCGTGGTCCCGTCGCCACTGTTCTGGTTCAGAACGGTACGCTGCGTCAGGGCGATATCTTCGTTGTGGGTGAGCAATACGGTAAGGTCCGTGCGCTGATCAACGACAAGGGCGACCGTGTGAAGGAAGCCGGTCCGTCGGTTCCGGTCGAGGTTCTGGGTCTGAATGGTACGCCCGAAGCGGGCGACGTTCTGAACGTGACCGAGACCGAAGCACAGGCCCGTGAAATCGCCGCCTATCGTGAACAGGCCGCCAAGGACAAACGCGCCGCCGCTGGTGCCGCGACCACCCTTGAGCAGCTGATGCAGAAGGCCAAGGAAGACGAGAACGTGGCCGAGCTGCCGATCCTCGTCAAAGCCGACGTGCAGGGCTCTGCCGAGGCCATCGTTCAGGCGATGGAGAAAATCGGCAACGACGAAGTGCGCGTGCGCGTTCTGCACTCGGGCGTGGGTGCGATCACCGAGACAGATGTCGGTCTGGCCGAAGCCTCGGGCGCACCGGTCATGGGCTTTAACGTCCGTGCCAACGCGTCAGCGCGAAACACCGCGAACCAGAAGGGCGTCGAGATCCGCTATTATTCGGTGATCTATGACCTCGTGGATGACGTGAAAGCGGCCGCATCTGGCCTGCTGAGCGCCGAAATCCGCGAGAAGTTCATCGGTTATGCCGAGATCCGTGAAGTCTTCAAGGTCACCGGTGTTGGCAAGGTTGCTGGCTGTCTGGTCACCGAAGGCGTGGCGCGCCGTTCCGCAGGCGTCCGTCTGCTGCGCGACAACGTGGTGATCCACGAAGGCACACTGAAGACGCTGAAGCGCTTCAAGGACGAAGTGGCCGAAGTTCAGTCGGGTCAGGAATGCGGTATGGCATTCGAGAACTACGACGATATCCGTCAGGGCGACGTGATCGAGATTTTCGAGCGCGAAGAGGTTACTCGCACGCTGGATTGATCCGGTTCAGTATTGAAACACGAAGCAGCGGCCCATTCGGGCCGCTGTTTTCGTTTGAGTGTCATTCGTTGCGCGACGACAGAAACGTGCCCGAGGGCATGATGATGTCGAAATGATGCTTGCCCCGCTGCAGATCGAAACTGATCGAATGCCCTGCCTTGCGCAGTAGCTCTGCGTATTCTCGGCTTTGGCGGATGAATTCGGGCGTGTCCCGTTCTGCAACCGTCACTCTGTAGCGCGGCCCCGGTGCGGGCAGGTTCAGGCAAGGGGAGAGATCGTGGATCTCGACCTTGGTCAGTTGCAGGGGATCATTCACCGAAGTCAGACTGATCGGTTCGAGGTCGTATACTCCGCTGATCAGAATGACATTGCGCACCCGCAGACCCGCTTGGGCAAACGCGCTGGAAGAGGTCGCCATAACCATTGCCGCCAGATGGGCGCCAGCACTGTGGCCCGATAGAATGATGTTTGATGGATCAAAGCCCAGCGATTCAGCCTGCGATCCAAGCCATAGCAATGCATCACGGCATTCGTTGACCATCTGCCCCAAACGGGCTTCAGGAGCGAGCGTGTAGTTCAAAGTGGCGAATGCTTGCCCGTTCTCATGCAATACTGGAGCCATCAGAGCCGACTCGCGTTGGCTGAGCGCTTGCCAGTAGCCACCATGGATGAAGACATGCAAAGGCGCATCTGCGCCGGGGGCCGGGAAGAAATCCAGAACCTGCTCTGGGCCATCACTATAGGAGATGTTTTCCCGAACCGTCATCTCGGCCCGCGCCTGCGCGCTGAGTACCGAATAGCTGGTCAGGTACGGCGTCAGATCGCCGCCGACCATAGAGCTGGGGGAGTATTCTTGCTCAAGCTCGGCCTGGGTGAAACCGCGATACAGCATGGCTTAATCCCTCGCATACATCAGTTCGGTCCGTACATCGTAGAGATCATGGAAGAACCGTAGTTCCAGCGCCTTGCGCAGAAAGGCGACGCCGCTGGAGCCACCCGTTCCGGGCTGCATGCCGATCACACGCTCGACCGCTGTTGCGTGGTCGAACCGCCAACGCTGGAACAGGGATTCCACATCCATCAGCTTTTCGGCCAGAGCGTAGAGATCCCAGTATTTGTCGGTGTTGCGGAACACCTCGACCCAGATTTTCACGACGCGTGGATCGCCGGAATAAGGCTGACCATAATCCCGCTCGATCAGGTTCTGGGGCACGTCAAATCCCTGTCGGGCCAGCATGTGCAATACTTCGTCATAGAGCGACGGCTTGGTAAGGGCCGCGTTCAGCATCTCCATGACTTCGGGGTCATGTGCGTGCACTTTCAGGGTCGAGGCATCCTTGTTGCCCAGAATGAACTCAATCTGGCGATACCCATAGCTTTGGAAACCCGAAGAACTGCCCAAAGCCTGCCGAAACGTCATGTAATCGGCGGGCGTCATGGTCAGTAGTGTTTCCCACGACGCGATCAATTGCCGCTGGATCGCTTTCACCCGGTCGAGGTTCTTCATCGCCGGACCAAACGCATCCTGCTGCAGGAACCGGCGTACTTCGACGAGTTGGTGGTGCATCAGTTTCAGCCACAGCTCGCTGACCTGATGGATGATGATAAACAGCATCTCGTCGGGTTGGGCGGGGTCCTGAAAGGTTTTTTGCAGATTCAGCAGTGTCTTGAGCTGCAGAAAATCGCCGTAGCTTTTGCGGTGAGTTTCTGTGAAGTCGGTGACCAAAGACTCTTCGATCCCTCGTTCCAGATACCTGTCCTTATCGCCCATGTGCTCCTCCAAACGCGCGGGTTCACCCTTGTTTAGGGACAAAACCCGCGCGGTTCCAGAGCGTTAGATCCAGTCGAGAACCACCTTGCCCGACTGACCGGACTTCATCGCCGCAAAACCCTGGGCAAAATCATCGACCGAGAACCGGTGAGTGATCACCCGGCTCACGTCCAGCCCGTTTTGCAGCATGGCGATCATCTTGTACCAGGTCTCGAACATCTCGCGGCCATAGACACCCTTGATCGTTATGGCCTTGAACACGATCCGCGACCAATCGACCGGAGATTTCCCGGGGGGAATCCCCAGCAATGCGATCTTGCCGCCCATCACCAAAGCCTCGACCATCTGGTCCAACGCCGCTTGCGAGCCGGACATCTCCAGCCCCACGTCAAAGCCTTGTGACATGCCCAGTTCGGCAATCACGTCCTGCAAATCCTCTTTCGAGACATTGACGGTGCGCAGGGTTGGCACAACATGCTGGGCCAATGTCAGGCGATCGGGGTTGATATCGGTAATCACGACATGCCGTGCCCCCGCATGCCGCACGACTGCAGCGGCCATGATGCCGATAGGACCTGCACCCGTTATCAGCACGTCTTCGCCCAGAAGATCGAAGCTGAGCGCGGTGTGCACGGCATTGCCCAGCGGATCGAGGATCGCCCCAATTTCATCGGGCACATCGTCGGGCAGGGGGACGACATTGAAGGCAGGCAGTTTCAGGTATTGCGCGAAGGCACCCTGTTCATTGACCCCAATCCCCCGCGTACCAGGGTCGAGATGAAACTTGCCCGCGCGGCTCTGACGGCTGTCGGTGGTGATCAGATGCCCCTCGCCCGAGCAGCGCTGACCGATTTCCAGACCAGTCACATTGCGCCCGATCTCGACAATCTCTCCGGCGAATTCGTGACCGGTGATCATCGGGACGGGCACCGTGTGCGAGGCCCATTCATCCCAGTTCCAGATATGTATGTCGGTGCCGCAGATGCCGGTTTTATTGATGCGGATCAGAACCTCGTCCGGGCCGATTTCCGGGACCGGAGCCTGCACCATCCACAAACCTTCCTCTGGCTTGGATTTCTCCAGCGCTTTCATAGTGTTGGATCTCATAGGCTCACTCCCACAAATCGGTGGACAGGTATTTCAGGCCGCTGTCACACATGACGATGGCGACGCAGCCGCCCTTTTCCGGTCCGCGTAGCAGTTCGACGGCCGCAGCAAGGTTTGCACCAGCTGAGTAGCCCGCAAAAATGCCCTCGGTCCGGGCCAGAAGTCGGGCGCAGTCCCGCGCGGCGTCCCCGGAAACCGACAGGTGACCAGCAAGCGTTGTTGCACGTAAATGAGTCAGATCGGCCATCGCGTAGCCTCCGCCCTGGATGGGGTGATCTGGAATGTCTACCGTTGCCCCCGCCAACGCGCGCGCTCCGGCAGGTTCGACTACATAGCATCGGACACCGCGAGGCGTAAGGTACTCCGCGGCTCCGGCCAAAGTTCCGCCGGACCCTGCGAAGTCACAGAATGCTGTTACAGCCCCGTCTGACTGTACCCATATTTCGGGTCCGGTTCCGGTGGCATGGGCCGTGGGGTTGCCGGAATGACCGAATTGATCGGCTCGAAAGGCGCGGCGTTCGATCGTGATACGCTGCGCCGCCTCGTCCACCAGTGCCAGATCGGCACCCGAGACTTCGCCGGGCCTACTGCCTTCGGCTTGCGGAACGATAACAACTTCGGCCCCCAGTGCCCGCATCATGCGGGCGCGTTCGACCGAGTTTCCAGCACTCATCACAGCGATGAACGGATGACCAAGAATGCCGCAGACAATGGCCAGACCGGTGCCCATATTGCCCGAAGTCAGCTCGACAACCGTTTGCCCAGGTGTCAGAGTTCCGTCTGCGCGGGCCAACTCAATAATCGACTTTGCGGCGCGATCCTTCTTGGAGAATCCGGGCAGCAGATAGTCCAGCTTGGCCAGAATGCGCCCGTCCAGATCCAGTTTCTTGCATACGCGTTTCAGGTCGACCAGAGGCGTGTTCCCGATTGCGTCAATGACAGAAGGCAGGATCACGAAATCACTCCTAACTCTTTGCCAACTTTTCCAAAGGCGGCAAGCGCGCGATCCAACTCATCCCGGGTCAGGGCGGCGTTCATCTGCGTTCTTATCCGGGCCTGACCGCGCGGAACGACCGGGAAGAAGAAGCCTGAGACATAGACCCTTTCATCAAACAACCGCGACGCCATTTCTTGCGCCAGAGTTGCTTCGCCCAGCATCACCGGGATGATCGGATGCTCACCGGGCAACAGGTCGAAGCCCAGTTTCTCCAAACCAGCGCGCCAGTATCTGGCGTTGCCGAACAGCTGGGCGCGCAGCATGTCTCCCTCTTCAACCAGACGGATCGCTTCGAGCCCGGCAGCAACGATGGATGGCGGCAGCGAGTTTGAGAACAGATAGGGCCGCGCCCGCTGCCGCAGCAGGTCGATCACTGGCTGCGGCCCGGCGATATAACCGCCGATTGCCCCCCCAAGTGCCTTGCCCAAAGTTCCTGTCAGAATGTCCACATCGACGCCGAAATGGTCTGGTGTACCCGCACCGTTTGGCCCCATGAAGCCCGTCGCGTGGCAGTCATCGACCATGACGATTGCATCATATTTGTCGGCCAGTTCGCGGATTTTCGGCAGGTTGGCCAGATAACCGTCCATTGAAAACACACCGTCAGTGGCGATCATGATGTGCCGCGCCCCGTCTTCGCGCGCCTGTTTCAGCCAGGCTTCGAGGTCGTTCATGTCGTTGTTCAGGTAGCGATAGCGTTTCGCCTTGCACAGACGCACCCCGTCAATGATCGAGGCATGGTTCAGGCTGTCCGAGATGATGGCGTCTTCAGGCCCTAACAAGGGCTCAAACAATCCTCCGTTGGCATCGAAACAGGCGGCGAACAGGATCGCGTCGTCCTTGTTCAGGAACCTGGCCAGCTTCTGTTCCAACTCACGGTGAATATCCTGTGTGCCGCAGATGAACCGGACCGAGGCCATGCCGAACCCTTTCGGCTCCATCGTCGCTTTGGCGGCGTCGATCAGCGCGGGATGATCGGCGAGACCCAGATAGTTGTTGGCGCACAGGTTGATGACCCGTTTGTCGCCCACCGTAATCTCACC
The DNA here is from genome assembly GCF_056537345.1 of Ruegeria sp. CF4. Classification (NCBI taxonomy): domain Bacteria; kingdom Pseudomonadati; phylum Pseudomonadota; class Alphaproteobacteria; order Rhodobacterales; family Roseobacteraceae; genus Ruegeria; species Ruegeria sp. CF4. The sequence continues at coordinate 81,942 of NZ_JBQFRJ010000002.1, forward strand.
GCCCTGAGGCGAGGTGATCATTCGTTCGCGCTTGTAGAGACCCTCAGCCTCAATCTGTGCGAGTGTATCCGAGATATGGGACAGGAATGCATCAGCCATGGCGACCTCCGTTTAACTGAGTCGCACGTCTAACATAGCGGACGAATTTCCCAAATAGGGGAATTACAGTATCAAGGAAAAATTTCCGTGAAGGCGGAATTGCGCCAAATCAGGCGTTCTTTACAATCAGGAAAACCCGGGCCGGACCATCGGCGGCGATGGAATGCGCGATATCGGCAGCATACCGAGCGGTGTCCCCTTGTTGCAGATCGCTGACAGCGGTGCCCGAGGTGACGCGGACCGCGCCTTCCAACACGGTAAGCTGTTCGCGCGCGCCCCGTGCATGGGGTTGGCTGTTCAGGCTTCCACCCGCCTGAAGTTGTATATCGTAGACCTCGTGCCCGCCTGCCTCTTCCGGCGGAGAGAGGATGCGAATCCGGCATTTCTCGCCCATGTTGTCGATGCTGGGCACTTCCGATTTCCTGAGGGTCTCGATCTGATCGGTTGTCTTGGTTTCTTCAAGCAATCCCGCGAAATCAACCTGCAGTGCGCGGGTCAGATTCCAAAGGGTCGAGATGGTTGGGCTGCTTTCGCCACGCTCGATCTGGCTGACCATGGAGCGGGAGACGCCGCTTAGATTGGCAACAGCCTCCAAAGACAAACCCTTGGCTCGGCGCGCCTCTTTCAGGCGGGCGGGCAGGCGGTTCAGGATATCGTCTGTATTTTCCGTCATGACGGAATCCATGCGTGTTGCGCAACGTAATGTCAATTCCGGGCGTGACAGAGAGTCTAATATGAAGATCATGCTGCAAGTGCATAATGCGCAGGGTTTTGGAGGAGAGAACATGACTGACGTAGTGATTCTGGATGGTGCGCGTACGGCCATAGGCACATTTGGTGGCGCTTTGGCATCAACAGCGCCGATCGATCTGGCAACTGTCGCAACAGAAGCGGCACTGGAGCGTTCGGGTGTCGAAGGCGCGCAGGTTGGTCATGTTGTTTTTGGTCACGTGATCAATACCGAACCGCGTGACATGTATCTGTCTCGGGTTGCTGCCATGCAGGCCGGAATTCCAAATGGCACGCCAGCGATGAATGTGAACCGTCTGTGTGGTTCCGGAGCACAGGCGATAGTCTCGGCTGTGCAATCGCTGATGCTGGGTGATGCAGATTTCGCTGTAGCAGGCGGGGCCGAGAGCATGTCGCGGAGCCCTTATATCGTACCCCAAGCGCGTTGGGGTGCGAAGATGGGCGACATCACCTCGCTGGACATGATGCTGGGCGCGCTGAACTGTCCTTTCGGCACCGGGCATATGGGCGTGACGGCGGAAAACGTCGCGGATGAACATCAGATCACGCGCGAACAGATGGATGAGTTTGCGGTTGTCAGCCAGAGTCGCGCTGCGGCGGCGATAGAGGCCGGGTATTTCGAAACCCAAATCGCCCCGGTTCAGGTCAAGGTCAGGCGCGACATGGTCGACTTCAAGGTGGACGAGCACCCCAAGGCAACCACGGCCGAAGTACTGGCTGGCCTGCGCCCGGTCTTTAAGAAAGAGGGCCGCGTGACGGCGGGGAACGCCTCGGGCATCAATGACGGTGCAGCGGCGATGGTTCTGGCCACAGCGGATGCGGCTGAGAAAGCCGGTCTGAAACCGAAGGCGCGGATTTTGGGTTATGCCCATGCGGGTGTTCGGCCCGAGGTTATGGGGATCGGTCCGGTCCCGGCGGTGCAGAACCTGATGGCCAAAACCGGTTTGTCGGTGAGCGACTTTGACGTGATCGAAAGCAACGAGGCCTTTGCAGCCCAAGCGCTGGCGGTGAACAAAGAGCTGGGGCTGGATGCCGCGAAGGTCAATCCGAATGGTGGTGCGATTGCACTGGGCCATCCGGTGGGCGCAACCGGTGCGATCATTACGCTGAAAGCTCTGTATGAGCTGGAGCGTACGGGCGGTTCAAAAGGCCTGATCACCATGTGTATCGGTGGCGGTCAGGGGATTGCTATTGCCATAGAGCGGCTCTGACGTTGGGCCGGGCAGGGGGGCTGTCTGCCCCCCATCGCGCTTGGGCGCGATTCCCCCCGAAGATATTTTTGGCCAGATGAAGCAGGCGGGTCGGTGTCAGCCGAGCGCTCTGATCAGCAGTGTGACTACGATCCCGGCAGCTGCGCCGATGGCTGCGGGTAAGAGGCTTGCGGTGAAGCCGTCGCCCTTCGGGTCGTCTTTCTGCGTTTGGGCGATCAGGGCATTTTCGACCAATGCCGGAAGTCGGGGGCCGAACCGGGCCAGTACCAGGGCTGTTTTACCGAAATCCCGAATGGCGGCGCGGGGGCCGATGGACTTCTTGATATAGTCCTCGACCACGGGGCGGGCGACTTCCCAGATATTGATATGCGGGTCCAGAGAACGCGCGACGCCTTCCACCACCACCATCGTACGTTGCAACAGGATGAGCTCGGTTCGGGTTTCCATGCCAAAACGCTCGGTAACCTCGAACAGGTAGTTCAACAGGCGACCCATCGAGATATGGGTGGCGTCCATGCCGAAAATGGGTTCTCCGACGGCACGAAGGGCGCGGGCGAATTCATCGACATCCTGGTTGGCGGGGACGTAACCGGCCTCAAAATGCACTTCAGCCACGCGTTTGTAGTCGCGGCGGATGAAACCGAAGAGGATTTCGGCATAGACCCGGCGGGTGTATTCGTCGATATGGCCCATGATGCCGTAATCATAAGCGATGATGTCTCCGTTTGCGGCGACCTTCAGGTTGCCCTGATGCATGTCGGCGTGGAAAAAGCCGTCACGCAGGGCGTGAAGAAGGAACATGCGCAGGACACGTTCGGCGAGGTCGGGGCGATTGTGACCAGCGGCATCCAGGGCTGTGTTTTCGCCCAGTGGAACGCCATCGGCCCAGCTGAGCGTCATCACCCGGCGGGCTGACAGGGACCAGACCACGGGGGGAAGCCAGAACCCTGCATCATCCTTGGTATTGGCGGCGTACTCCGAGGCCGCAGCGCTTTCGAGACGCAGGTCCAGTTCTCCGCGCACGACGCCGTCGAAATGTTCGATCACTTCCATCGGGCGCAGGCGGCGCGCGCCGGGGGCGAAGAGTTGCACGATGCGGGCAGCGAAATAGAAGGCGTCGACATCCTTGCGGAAGGCGCGTTCGATACCGGGGCGCAGGACTTTGACGGCGACATACTCGCCGGTGCTGACCAGCTTGGCTTTGTGAACCTGTGCGATTGACGCCGCGGCGATGGGTTCGCTGAATTCGCTGAAAACCTCGGCGACGGGCTGGCCCAATTCCTTTTCCACCTCGGCCATCGCTTCGGATTTGGAGAAGGGCGGGAGCTTGTCCTGCAGCACACGCAACTGTTCTGCCAACTCGTCGCCAACCACGTCGGGGCGGGTCGAAAGCACCTGGCCGAATTTGATATAGGCCGGGCCCAAGGCCGTGAGGGCGCGGGTGGCAGGCGGCATCTCGGGGTCACCCTTGTAGCCCAGCCATTGGAAGGGTTTGCCCAATGTGTGTGCGACGATCCGCAGCGCACGCGGGGCCTCGAACGCGTCGAGCACCACGTTCATGGCGCCTGTGCGCTCCAAAGTGGCGCCTGTGCGGATCAGGCGGATGATGTTGTGAGGGCCGCGCATCTAGATTTTCCAGCCGGAATGCAAAGCGGCAATGCCCATGCTCAGGTTGCGGTACTTGGCGTTTTCGAACCCGGCAGTGCGGACCATGTTCAGAAATGTCTCCTGATCGGGGAACTTGCGGATTGATTCCACAAGGTACTGATAGCTGTCGTAGTCATTGGCGATCAGCTTGCCCATACGTGGGATGACGTTGAAGCTGTAGAGGTCATAGAGCTTTTGCAGCCCGTCATTGGGCAACTGACTGAATTCCAGCACCATCAGGCGACCACCGGGTTTCAACACGCGATAGGCTTCGTTCAGCGCCTCTTGCGGGCGGGTAACGTTCCGGATGCCGAAGGAGATTGTGTAGACGTCGAATGTGTTATCCTCGAAGGGCAGCGCCATCGCGTCGCCCACCACCCAGTTCAGGCTGTCGGCCATCTGATCGGCTTCGGCGCGCTGACGGCCTTCGACCAGCATCGGCTCAGTCAGATCCAGAACGGTGGCGTGGCCGTGACCCGCGCGTTTGAGGAAGCGGAAGGATATGTCGCCGGTGCCGCCCGCGACGTCCAGCAGGCGCTGTCCGGGGCGGGGGGCTAGCCAGTCCATCATCGCGTCTTTCCAAACCCGGTGGATGCCCATCGACATGACATCGTTCATCACGTCGTATTTCGAGGCGACCGAGTTGAACACGCCCTGCACACGCCCGGCCTTTTCAGCCTCGCGGACGGTTTCAAACCCGAAATGAGTGGTCTTGTCGCTGTTGTCGGACATTTGCCTTGCCGTTTGTCGAATTTCGCCTCTGTTATAGGGCTCTGGAACCGGGGCACAATGCGGCCCTTTGATTTAGGAGCACCAAATGCCCGAATTGCCCGAGGTCGAGACAGTAAGACGCGGCCTGAGCCCCGCGATGGAGGGCGTGGTGATCGATAGGGCGGATGTGAATCGCCCCGATCTGCGCTGGCCCTTCCCGGATCGGATGGCCGAGCGTCTGACGGGCCAGCGGGTGGAGCGGCTGTGGCGGCGGTCGAAATACATTCTTGCCGATCTCAGCAGCGGTGAGACGTTGCTGATCCATCTGGGCATGTCTGGGCGGGTGACGGTGTCGGGTGACCCGCTGGGACAGTATGCACATGAACATCCGATGACGCAGAAACATGATCATGTGGTGATTCACATGGCCAATGGTGCGCGCATAACCTTCAACGATCCGCGCCGGTTCGGGGCGATGGATCTGCTGCCTACGGCAACGGCAGAACAGCACAAGCTGCTGTCGGTTCTGGGGCCCGAACCTTTGGGCAATGATTTTCACGAACAACACCTGATCGACGCCTTTCGAGGCAAGAACACGCCGACCAAATCGGCGCTTCTGGATCAGGGAATCGTTGCCGGACTGGGCAATATCTACGTCTGCGAGGCGCTTTATCGCGGCGGTGTGTCGCCACGTCGCAAAGCAGGTCAGATTTCTGTGCCGCGCGTTGCCGCGCTGGTTCCGATCATTCGGCAGGTGCTGCAGGAGGCCATCGAAGCGGGCGGCTCGTCCTTGCGCGATTTCCGGCAAGCCGATGGAGAGCTTGGATATTTTCAGCACAGCTTTGACGTCTACGGTCGCGAAGGTGAGCCCTGCCGCACCGAAGGATGTGGCGCGTCGATCAAGAGAATCACTCAGTCCGGTCGCTCATCCTTCTATTGTGCGCAATGCCAAAGATAACTTGATCCAGCGAAATCGCGTGGTAAGGAATCGTACCTGAACGGAACAACCGGAAGCTTTAACCTCATGGCTTTTGAGACGATCATCGTCGAAATCGAAGACCACGTCGCCCTTATCAAACTCGACCGACCCGACGCGATGAATGCGTTGAACACCCAGCTGGTGGGTGAACTTTGCGAGGCTCTTGAAGATGCCGATCGCAATGACAAGGTGCGGTGCATCGTACTCACTGGATCGGAAAAGGCCTTTGCCGCAGGCGCGGACATCAAGGAAATGTCCGAGATGAGCTTTGTCGACGTGTTCAACGCAGATCTCTTTGCATCTGCCAATGACCGTATCTCGGCAATCCGTAAGCCGATCATTGCGGCTGTGGCGGGATATGCGCTGGGCGGTGGCTGTGAAGTGGCCATGATGTGCGATTTCATCATCGCAGCGGATACGGCCAAGTTCGGCCAGCCAGAGATCAATCTGGGTGTGATCGCCGGTATTGGTGGCACGCAGCGACTGACGCGCTTTGTTGGCAAATCGAAAGCGATGGACATGAACCTGACCGGCCGCTTCATGGACGCCGAAGAGGCAGAACGCGCAGGTCTTGTCAGCCGCGTCGTCCCCGCGAAGAAGCTTATTGAAGAGGCTATGGGTGCCGCGCAGAAGATTGCCGAGAAATCCTTGCTGACGGCAGCGGCAGCCAAAGAGGCTGTGAACCGCAGTTATGAACTACCGCTCAGCGAAGGGCTGTTGTTCGAGCGCCGGGTGTTTCACTCGATGTTTGCGACGGAAGATCAGAAAGAGGGCATGGCTGCATTTCTGGAAAAACGCGCGGCGCAGTTCCGCGACAAATAGCAAACAGCAAGACACGACGAGACAGGCGGGCATGGCCCGCCTTTTTTCATACCCGATGTGCTCGGCGCGAGAATTGGCTTGGCAAACCCTGCAAACTTGGATAGAGACCGCCGTCATACATGCGCGTGCGGCCCGCTTGGCCCGACTCACACTCGTGATTTCTGATCCGGTGCGGATAATTCCGTGGCGCGCAACCCTTGATAACCGTACCGAACAAAAGGTCAGAGACACATGGCAAACTCGCCCCAGGCTAAGAAGCGCGCACGTCAGAACGAAAAGCGTTTCGCTGTTAACAAAGCACGTCGTTCGCGCATCCGCACCTATCTGCGCAAAGTTGAAGAAGCCATCGCATCGGGCGACAAAGACGCGGCCACCGCAGCCCTGCGTGCCGCTCAGCCCGAGCTGATGCGTGGCGTCACCAAAGGCGTCTTCCACAAGAACACCGCGTCCCGCAAAATGTCGCGCCTGTCGGCGCGCGTCAAAGCGCTGGGCTGATTCTTTGAGAAAACGCGTCAAGCGTTGATCTGTAAAAAAGGCGCCGCATATCGCGGCGCCTTTTTCATTGTTGCCGGAAAGCCGCGCCTTCACGAAACCGAGAGATTCTTTCTGTCTCAGACACGAGTCAATATCAGAGTTTCATTGCTCGCGCCCTTGGCCTCTTGCTACCACTGTATCAGCGATTCACTCGCTTGGGGGGACAGGCTGTTCCAATGATCTGACCGACGGGCATCGGAAGGATTTCGGAACGAATGTTCGAAAACCGGCTTCGGCCGGGTGGACGATCTGCTCTGGGTGTCGGGTTTCCGATTATCCTAGCCCTGTCGAAAATTGGAATGTCATGCGCATCCCGGGTACCGGGTGTGCCCCCATTTCTGGGGCAGTTCGCATTGGGGTGTGCTGATATTCGACTTTACCCGCCAAACCATCCGGTTTGGTGCAGGTATCCTTGTGTGTGAGCGCGATAAGGCCCGGGAAGCGGGACACATTAATAAGGCCGGAAGGTCAATAAATATGGGATGCGTGAGGCGCCGAATGACACAAGAGAAATGGGGACAACTGCGAAACAAGTTGATGAAGGCTGTTGGTAAGAACAACTTCACCACCTGGATCGAACCTCTGAAATTTGAAGAGCTGCAGGACGGTGTGGCGGTTTTTTCGGCACCGACCAATTTCATGGGTAACTATGTCAGCCAGAATTTCGCCGACCTCATTTTGTACGAACTGAACACCGCAGGCGAGACCGTGCAGCGTTTGGCCTTTCGCACGGCCGCAAATTCTGCGGCGCGCCCGGCTCAGACCGAGACCGCTCAACCCGTGAGCGCACCACAACCGGTGATGGTTGATACGACCAACGATGCGCTGGAAGCGCTGCAGGCGGCCCCGCTGGATGCGCGTTTCACTTTTGACAGCTTCGTAGTGGGCAAGCCCAACGAACTGGCCCATGCCGCCGCACGCCGCGTGTCCGAAGGCGGTCCGGTCACCTTCAATCCGCTGGTGCTCTATGGTGGTGTCGGTCTGGGTAAGACACACCTGATGCATGCGATTGCGTGGGAGCTGAAGACCAAACATCCCGAACTGAACGTGCTGTACCTGTCGGCGGAACAGTTCATGTACCGTTTTGTGCAGGCCTTGCGCGAACGTCGGATGATGGATTTCAAACACCTTTTCCGCTCGGTCGATGTTCTGATGGTCGATGACGTGCAGTTCATCGCGGGCAAGGACTCCACCCAGGAAGAGTTCTTTCACACGTTCAACGCGCTAGTGGATCAGAACAAACAGATCATTATCTCGGCGGATCGCGCGCCGGGTGAGATCAAGGACCTTGAGGAGCGCGTGAAATCGCGCCTGCAATGTGGTCTGGTCGTCGATCTGCATCCCACCGATTACGAACTGCGCTTAGGCATCCTGCAGAACAAGGTTCAGCAATATAGCAGCACCTATCCTGATCTGACGATTGCCGATGGCGTGCTGGAATTCCTTGCCCATCGTATCTCGACCAATGTTCGCGTGCTGGAAGGTGCTCTTACCCGCCTGTTTGCCTTTGCTTCGCTGGTCGGGCGTGAGATCGATATGGAGCTGACGCAGGACTGTCTGGCCGATGTGCTGCGTGCCTCCGAGCGTAAGATTACGGTTGAAGAGATCCAGCGTAAGGTTTCGGAATACTACAACATCCGCCTCAGCGATATCATCGGCCCCAAGCGCCTACGGTCCTACGCCCGCCCGCGTCAAGTCGCGATGTATCTGTGCAAGCAGCTGACCAGCCGTTCATTGCCTGAGATTGGCCGCCGTTTTGGCGGGCGTGACCACACCACGGTCATGCATGGTGTCAAGCGCATCGAAGAGCTTAAGACAACCGATGGGCAGATTGCCGAAGATGTCGAAATGCTGCGCCGGGCGCTTGAGGCTTAAGCCCGCCCATTGATCAATAAAACGCCCCGGATCCTCGCGCCCGGGGCGTTTTCTTGTGCGCCATAATCCACGGTTGGCCCTGAACTGACGCCTTGCGGGCACGCGCCCCTTGACGCTTTGGGCATTCCGACCCAGAAATCCATAAAAAATCCTTGTGCCTCAGGGCTGAGACGCTAACGTGCCAGTCCCGCCCATGGTGGCACGCAAGTCAGAGGAACTGAGGGTATGAAGATCAGCATCGAACGCGGCACCCTTCTCAAGGCCGTTTCACAGGCCCAATCCGTGGTGGAACGTCGCAATACGATCCCGATCCTGGCCAATGTGCTGATCGAAGCGGAAGGCGATCAGGTGCAGTTCCGCGCTACTGATCTGGATATCGAAGTGGTCGACAAGGCCCCGGCGCAGGTCGAGAAAGCGGGCGCGACGACCGTGGCCGCGACAACGCTGCACGAAATTGTCCGCAAGCTGCCTGATGGCGCGTTGGTCACCCTGACCGCCGACAGCGCGGCAGGGCGCCTGACGGTTGAGGCTGGCCGGTCGAATTTCTCTCTGGCGACCCTGCCGAAAGAAGATTTTCCGGTCATGGCATCCTCGGAATATGCGTCGAACTTTACCGCTTCGGCGGCGCTGCTTCGGCGGTTGTTCGACAAGTCGAAATTCGCCATCTCGACGGAAGAGACGCGTTACTATCTGAATGGCGTCTATATGCATGTCGCCGATGGTTCCGAGGGTGGCAAGGTGTTGCGCTGTGTGGCCACCGATGGCCACCGTCTGGCGCGGATCGACGCGGATTTACCGGATGGCGCGGCGGATATGCCCGGCGTGATCGTGCCGCGCAAAACAGTTGGTGAGCTTCGCAAGTTGCTGGAAGATGACGAGATGGACATCGCCGTCTCGGTCAGCGAAACCAAGGTACGGTTTGCGACGCCGGATATCACCCTGACCTCGAAAGTGATCGACGGCACTTTCCCCGACTACACTCGCGTTATCCCGCAGGGCAACACCCGTAAGCTGGAAGTGGACGCAGCTGAATTTGCGCAGGCCGTGGATCGGGTGGCGACGGTTTCCTCGGAACGCTCGCGCGCGGTAAAACTGCAATTGGACGGTGACAAGCTGGTCCTGTCGGTGAACGCACCGGACAGCGGCGCGGCTGAGGAAGAACTGGCCGTGGCCTATGGCGATGAGCGATTGGAGATCGGGTTCAACGCCAAGTACCTGCTGGAGATCGCATCTCAGGTGGATCGTGAAAATGCGGTGTTCATGTTCAACTCGGCCGGCGATCCGACCCTGATGCGTGAGGGCAATGACCAAAGCGCGGTTTACGTTGTCATGCCGATGCGTGTCTGATTGCCTCATCCGGGTGATCTCGAGCGATAGGGAGGGGTCATGGGATTGGCCCTGACCGAGCTTACGGTCTCGCATTTTCGGTCGCACAAGCTGGCGCGGTTGTCTCTGGATGGACGGCCGGTGGCGATCCATGGTCCGAATGGGGCCGGGAAGACCAATATTCTGGAAGCGGTGTCGCTGTTTTCACCCGGGCGCGGGATGCGGCGGGCGAGTGCGGCTGAGATGACGCGGCGGCCCGAGGCGCTGGGATGGAAGCTATCCGGGTTATTGCGGGCGCAAGGACAGCAATACGAGATCGAGACCTGGTCCGAAGGCGGCGCAGCGCGGCAGGTTCGAATTGATGGCAAGGCCGCCAGCCAGATTGATCTGGGCAAGCTGGCGCGAGTAGTCTGGCTGATCCCTTCGATGGACCGGCTGTGGATCGAGGGGGCTGAAGGGCGCCGCCGGTTTCTGGACAGGATTGCGCTGAGTTTCGATCCCTCACACGCCGAAGCGTCCCTGACCTATGAAAAGGCGATGCGCGAGCGAAACCGGCTGTTGAAAGAACAGGTGCGCGATGCCCATTGGTACACGGCTTTGGAAAGTCAGATGGCCGAGACGGGGCATCGGATTCACGCCACGCGGTTGACGGCGTTGGAGCATTTGCGCGAGGCACAAGATCAGGCGGAAACGGCCTTTCCTTCTGCCGATCTGGAGCTGGTGCAAACCGAAGGGGCGATGCCTGAGACGGCGGCAGACTTGCGCGAGGCGCTGAACGAAAGCCGGTTCCGCGATTTAGCTGCTGGCCGGACATTGGTAGGCCCGCATCGATCAGACCTGTATGGGGTGTTCGCTGCTAAAGGCGTACCTGCCAAGGATTGTTCTACCGGCGAGCAAAAGGCGCTGCTGGTGTCATTGATCTTATCGAACGCACGGGCGTTGGCCGGGATGGTGGGTGCACCTCCGATCGTTTTGCTGGACGAGGTGGCTGCACATCTGGATGCGGGACGGCGGGCGGCGCTCTATGATGAGATCTGCGCGCTGGGCGCTCAGGCCTGGATGACGGGCACCGGGCCTGAGCTATTTGCGGAACTGGGGGATCGGGCCCAAACGCTGGTCGTTACCGAAGGCGATGAGGGCTCGGTCGTGGGCTCTTAGGCGGACTCGCTGACTTTGCGTTCCCACAGGAAGCCGCGCATGACCTGATCGACCGGAGTTTTGGCCATGTGGTTGACGTAGTTCGACATGGTTTTCTGCGCCAGACCCAGAACTACGTCCAGAACTGCACGATGTGAGTAACCAGCGTCGAAGAACGCCTGCAGCTGTTCCTCGGTCGGGTTGCCGCGGGTCTCCATCACTTGCAGGGTGAAAGTGCGTAGCGCTTCAAGCTTGGCCGATGGCAGCGGCGTTTCGTTGCGCAGCGCTTCGGTGATCTCGTCCGAGACCTTCATCATCTTGGCGATGCCAGTATGGGCGGGCACGCAGTAGTGGCATTCGTTTTCCACGTTGATGGTCTGCCAGACAACGGTTTTCTCGTCATTATCGAAATCGGTTTGCAGGAACAGACCGTGCAGAACCTGATAGCCCTCAAGATGCTGGGGGCTTCCCGCCATCACCTTATGCAGACCGGGCAGACGCCCGAAGGCGGCCTGAGACTTCTCCAGCAGCGGTTTGGAGGCTTCAGGGGCGGATTCAAGGTCGTGGGAAGGGAAGTTTGCCATGTCAAAACTCCTGTTTCTGGCGAGACGACTCACATTTAGGCTTTATTGAGTGATCACTCAAGTATATATTTGAGCGAACGTTCAAGAATTGGTGACGACAATGCCCCGCAAACCTTCGTATGACCGCGATGCGCTGATTGCGCAGGCCAGAGATTTGTTCTGGCGCCAGGGCTGGGCCGGAACATCACTGAAGGATCTGGAGCGCGAGTTGAACCTGAAGCCGGGCAGTTTCTATGCTGCTTTTGGCTCCAAGGATGCGCTGTACGCATTGACGCTGGAGCGTTATGCGCAAGATGGCGTGGCACGTTTGATGGCGATGGCGGAAGAGATGGGGCCGCTAGGCGCGTTGAAAGCACAGCCGCATGTGGTGGTTGACGAAAGTGAGATGCCTTCTCGGGCCTGTATGTTGGCGAAGACCTATGCGGAACTGCAGGCCAAGGGGCATGAGCTGGCGGACAAGGCCAGTTACCATATGACCGAGATGAAAGACTGCTTCGCCACCCTTTTTCGAAGAGCGCAGGCAGCGGGGGAAATCGGTGCTGAGCACGACCCCGACCGTCTTGCCGCGCGTTATCAATCCGACATTCTGGGCCTGCGTTTATCGGCAGAGCGCAGCGATGTGAATGCAACGGAAATCGCTGACGATATCGCGTCGGATCTGGATCGACTGTGATCAGCTAAAAACAGCGCCCGGCGGCACAAAATGTTGGGGGATGGCGTGACATTCCCCACCAGAAAACGTATAACATACCAAAATAATATAGGTACTAACGGCATGTCCGAAGACGCACAGGCACCCCAGGAATACGGCGCAGATTCCATTAAAGTTCTCAAAGGCTTAGAGGCTGTTCGCAAGCGCCCGGGCATGTATATCGGCGACACGGATGATGGTTCGGGTCTGCACCACATGGTGTATGAGGTTGTCGACAACGGAATTGACGAAGCTCTTGCAGGTCACGCCGACCATGTAACCGTCAAAATTCACGCCGATTCCAGCGTTTCAGTCAGCGATAACGGGCGCGGGATTCCGGTGGATATTCACCCGGAGGAGGGTGTGTCGGCAGCTGAGGTCATCATGACCCAATTGCATGCTGGCGGTAAGTTCGACAGCAATTCCTACAAGGTGTCGGGTGGCCTGCATGGTGTGGGCGTTTCGGTGGTAAACGCTCTGTCCGATTGGCTGGAACTGCGCATCTGGCGTGCCGGAAAAGAGCATGTCGCACGCTTTGAGGGTGGTGAGACAGCGGAACATTTGAAAGTCGTGGAAGAGTGCGGCGACCGCACGGGAACCGAAGTGCGGTTTCTGGCATCGACTAACACGTTCTCGAACCTTGAATACTCGTTTGAGACGCTAGAAAAGCGTCTGCGCGAGTTGGCCTTCCTGAATTCGGGTGTGCGGATCATCTTGATCGACGAACGCCCGGCGGAACGGCTGGAAACAGAGTTGTTCTATGAAGGCGGCGTCAAGGAATTCGTAAAGTACCTCGACCGCTCCAAGACCCCGGCCATGTCGGAGCCGATCTATATCAAGGGTGAGCGCGACGATATCGGCGTCGAAATCGCCATGTGGTGGAATGACAGCTACCACGAGACGGTGCTGCCCTTCACCAACAACATCCCGCAGCGCGATGGCGGCACTCATGTGGCTGGATTCCGGGGCGCGCTGACCCGAACGATCAACAACTATGCACAGTCCAGCGGCATTGCGAAAAAGGAAAAGGTCAGCTTCACCGGTGACGATGCGCGCGAAGGTTTGACCTGCGTGTTGTCTGTGAAAGTGCCTGATCCGAAATTCTCGTCGCAGACCAAAGACAAACTAGTTTCGTCCGAGGTGCGCCCGGCGGTCGAAGGTCTGATGAACGAAAAACTGGCCGAGTGGTTCGAGGAAAACCCGAACGAGGCCAAGGGGATTGTCGGTAAGATCATCGAGGCGGCTCTGGCCCGTGAGGCAGCGCGCAAGGCCCGTGAACTGACCCGCCGCAAGACGGCGATGGATGTGAACTATCTGGCGGGTAAGCTGAAGGATTGCTCCGAGAAAGATCCATCCAAGACCGAAGTCTTCCTGGTCGAGGGTGACTCGGCTGGTGGTTCGGCGCAAACGGGCCGGGACCGGCTGACGCAAGCCGTTCTGCCGCTACGCGGGAAAATCCTGAACGTGGAACGCGCGCGGTTTGATCGGATGTTGTCGTCTCAGGAAATCGGCAACCTCGTGATGGCGCTGGGCACTGGCATTGGCCGCGATGAGTTCAACATCGAAAAACTGCGTTACCACAAGATCGTCATCATGACCGATGCCGACGTGGACGGCGCGCATATCCGAACGCTGCTGCTGACCTTCTTCTACCGGCAAATGCCAGAGTTGATCGAGGGCGGGTATCTCTACATCGCGCAACCGCCGCTATACAAGGTTTCTCGGGGTAAATCAGAGGTTTACCTGAAAGATCAGGCCGCGCTGGACGATTACCTGATCAATCAGGGCGTCGAAGGGGCGGTGCTGAAACTCGGCTCAGGCGAGGAGATCATAGGTCAGGATCTGACGCGCGTGGTCGACGAAGCCCGTCAGTTGAAACGCGTATTGGATGCCTTCCCAACCCACTATCCGCGCCACATTCTGGAACAAGCTGCCGTGGCAGGGGCCTTTGTGCCAGGGGCGGTCGACGCCGACCTGCAAGGCGTGGCCGACAAGGTGGCGGCCCGTCTCGACCTGATCGCGCTGGAATATGAACGCGGATGGCAGGGTCGGATCACGCAGGATCACGGTATCCGTTTGGCCCGTATCTTGCGCGGTGTCGAAGAGGTCCGCACGCTGGATGGCCCCATGCTGCGTTCTGGTGAGGCCCGCAAGACCGGCAGCTTCACGCAAAGCCTGCAAGAGGTCTACAGTACGCCAGCCACCCTGATCCGCCGTGACCGTTCACAGATGATTCACGGCCCGCTGGATCTGTTGCGCGCCATTCTGGAAGAGGGTGAAAAGGGCCTGTCTCTGCAGCGCTACAAAGGTTTGGGCGAGATGAACCCAGATCAGCTGTGGGAAACCACACTGGACCCGGACGCCCGAACTTTGTTGCAGGTGCGGGTAGACGATATGGTTGAGGCAGACGATCTGTTTACCAAGTTGATGGGAGATGTGGTCGAACCGCGCCGCGAGTTCATTCAGCAAAATGCACTGAGCGTTGAGAACCTCGATTTCTGAGGCACTGTAGGTTTGCGCAAAACACTTCGCGCACCCCATAAGTTTGCGTAGTTTGCCCATAGTTTTGCGCAGCGCGATTGTCTGCCTTAGCGATGAATTCAATCAGTTCTTAGCGTAGTCGTCGCGGTTATGGCCCTTGGCGTTGCTCAATCTCGCAAAGGGTCTCCCAAAGAAACCTTGGGATCTATGCAGCCTATTTGGTTGGATTCTCGCGAAGGTCTGTGATGCGCAGAAAGCAGACTTTGCAAAGTCGGACGGACGGCCCAAACCGGCCGTTCAACTTCGGTGGATCGAATGACCGCTGTCAATTTTCAACAGTGTTCCGGCTCAGCCTTTATCTTGAAGTCCGAACTTCTTGGCCAACTGACGCGATACGTGGTTGCAACTTGTACACTTTTGAAGTGTGTTTGCCATAATTCGCCATTCATTGGGGCCGCAGACTAAGTGTTTGATCAATCGTTTTCACCTAAGAACCTAAGTAGAATTACAGAAATCGAAAACCGGCGAGGTTCGAACAAGAGTCTCGAATTCTTTCCTTCTGTTCTGGTTGCCACCGAAGAGCTAAAAGATTGCATAAGGGCGACCAAACACTTCCGAGCCACTCACAAACACAAGTATTCGGCAGCCGACCAAGCGATTTTTGACGCACTCAAGGAAGATCGTGAAAATGCTAGGAAAGCAAGGGATCAAGAGTTGCTTTCCTGTTTGGCGAACATCTCGGATGAAATATCAAAGAAGAGCTTTAGGATAAGCATACGCAGGGTGGGAGGCCCCAATGGAAAGCCTGTCTATGTTGTTCCTGAAACACCCGTGGACTCCTATGCGCAGAGCTACTACGCGATCAAACAAATCGCCAATAACATCTCCAGAATCTACAAAGTAAGGCAAGCGAATAGAAATCAAATTGTAACGCAACTGAGCGACTGCCTGAGTGACGGATTTCCGTATCACGTGGTCAAATTGGATGTGCAAGAGTTCTACGAGTCGGTCGACCACTCTATTTTGCTTTCCAAGCTGAGATCTGATCAACTCTTAAGCGCGACGACAATGCGTCTGATCGAACGCCTTCTATGGGACTATGCTTCGGCTGCAGGAACCGCAGCACGGGGTTTGCCGCGCGGCGTAGGTCTTAGTGCAATCTTGTCAGAGCTGTACATGCGAGATTTCGATGATCGGATATCGTCGCTTGAGGACGTCGCTTTTTTTGCTCGTTACGTTGATGACATCATCGTGCTTTTTGCCCCTACGAAAGGTTCCACTACCAACGACTACCGAAAGAAAGTTGTCGAAGAACTTAGGCGCAAGAGGCTCCTCGTTAATGCGAGCAAGTCTACAGAAGCTCCTCCGGCTACTGAGCTGACGTACCTAGGCTACAAGTTCCGTTGCGTGCGGAGTACTTCGTGTACGGTTCTGATGAGCGACGCAAAGTTTCAGAAATACAAGAAAAGGCTCGACGCGTGTTTCACGAGATACAATCGACAACGGGCGAAGAAGTCTAAGAAAGCATACAGGTTGCTCGTCAAACGTGTGCAGTACCTCACTGGAAACACGCAGCTAACGCACAGCAAGCAAAACGCGTTTGTGGGTATCTACTTTAGCAATCCACACCTGACCGATTTGTCTCAGCTTCAAAGACTAGACGATGCACTGGCTACGCACATTGGCAAGCTAGCACACAGCGCAAGTCTAAGGACCAAGCTTCAGGCGTACTCATTTCAAACTGGATATTCTGAAAGAACATTCCGTCGGTTCCACCGGTTGCGTGAATTTGAAGAGATAACAAAGGCTTGGAAGTATGGTCAGTAAACGCTCGATCCCGGCAAACTTTAGCTACCACAGACCGATACTCTCTGACGTTCATCCCTTCGAAGTCCCGCCGACTTTCAGCAACGGAGGTTTCTTTGACTTTGTTACCAAGCACGATGTGAGACTCGAGCAAAGAGGTCGAGATACCTATGTTGTTTGGGAGTGTCCGGATGCTGGATTGGATGAGGTCATTCAATTATTGTTCGGAACCTGCCGAAAGCACCCGCTGACTTCACCACCACCGAAAAAAGACCGAAAAACTATTGAGAACCCTACGCAAAGCAATCTTCTCCGAGACGGCAAAACGATATCCAAAAGAGAATGGAAGCTTTCGGAGTATGCTATGCGAACAAAACCCTATGGTTTTGATATTGCACACAAAGAGCGCGAGTTCCGCAGGCTGTCTGTAATTCACCCGAGAAATCAACTGGCTGTCGCTCATTTCTATAATCGGAACAGTGCCAACATAGTCTACCATGCTGGCCTAAGTGAGTTTTCGATTAGGCATCCAGCGTCGGTGGCAAAGACAGTGAAGTTTTCTGATCGTTTGTTTTATGAGCGTCGATCAAGAATCGCCGACTCAGTTGAACAAAATTCAAAAGAATACGAAAATCTTGGCTCGTTCTTCTCCTACAGAAGCTACAGCAACATTTTTAAGTTCTTCGAGCACTATAAGTATCATAACGCGGAAAAGAAGTTCGACCTCCTGCTTCGGCTAGACGTCTCAAAATGCTTCGATAGCATCTACACACATTCATTACCTTGGAGCACTTTGGGAACCGCAGCGGCTAAAGACTTTCTGGATAAATCGAGAAACACCTTTGGCGGTAGATTTGATCGACTTATGCAGGAAATGAACCAAGGCGAGACCAACGGTATAGTTATTGGCCCTGAGTTCTCCAGAATATTTGCTGAGATTATTTTGCAGTACGCTGACAGGAACTTTCAGCGGTCAATGTTCGAAGTGCATGGTTACCGTCATCGAGACCATTATCAAGCTTTCAGGTATGTGGACGACTACTTCATTTTCTGCACATCTCAAGTGGACTTGAGTCACGTCGAAAGGCAGCTCGGGATCGCACTGAAAGAGTTGAAGCTTGGCGTCAACGCGTCGAAATCTACGGTCATACAAAAACCGATTATCACGAAGCTCACGATTGCAAAGAACCGTGTTCGTTCAGTGCTTGGAGAGTGTATCGAAATCTATGAAAAGGAGGTAGATGACCCAAGCGGGTCTGGAGCGAAGGTGAAGAAATTCACCCCAAGAGTTCGTTCCAATAACCTGATCGTTGGCTTCAAGAGTATCCTTCAGGAGACCGGCGTCGAGTACAAGGATATCCTAAACTACTCCTTTGCAGCACTTGAGAGAAACACTTCAAAAATCTTCCTTAGAAACGAACACACACAGAAACCTCTGAGGGACGAGCGAAAACTGACTCAAGCCCTCATTGGAATATTGGAGTTTTCGTTCTTTGTTTACGCTGCCGATCCAAGAGCAAACATTTCGATCCGCCTCGCTCGATTGATCTCCATAGTGGTCGATCAAATGCACGAAGCTGGTATTGGACGAGATAGTAAACACCAGGTGTTCAAGTACATCTTTGACAATGTTGCGCGGCAGCTACGGCGAACTTCAACGACAGGGCAGCCCAACATAGAGGTGATGTACTTAATTTTAGCTTTGAGAAAACTCGGGAGGGAGTATCTCGTGTCTGAAGAAGCGCTGGCTGAATACTTTGGAATGGACGACAGCGGTCAAGGCAAAAGTTACAAGGCGAGTTCTGAGATTGACTACTTCGCGGTGACTGTTGGTTTGAGCTACGCGACCGGAAAACGGAGGTATTCGAGATTTCGTCAAGCCTTAGAAGAGGCGCTTGTAGCCAGAGTCAAGAGCCGGGCGGCCTATGTTCACAACGAGGCGGAACCCTTGATGGCGTATCTTGATATTGCGTGCTGTCCATTCGTTTCGGCTCGAACCAAATATCGACTTGCACGGGTTTATGGGCATTCAGTCACGGACTTCCGCGCCATCAAATCAGCTTCGCCATTTTGGTTCACGGACTGGAAGGGTTTTGACTTGTCTATCGCGCTGGACAAGAAACGCACACGAGAAGTATACTGATGGCAGAGCTTCGCCTAAACTAAATTGCCCGCCTTTCAGGCTATGCGGCACACACACAAGCTCCAAGATCAGGCAGCCTATAAACGGCAACTGATCACGCTGGCGGGGGGGCGGACCGCCGGCTTATCCTCCTTAAGTTTATCCTGCAGCGAAAGTCCGGTTCCCGCCTGACCTGCGGATCGGCAATGACCGCTTCGGCCCGCTACTCGACAAACGAAAGAACCGCAGAGGATGTATTTAGCGATCAACATCGGCGTTGACCCTGCGCGCCGGTTTGTAGGCCACAGATCTAAATTCGCTGGACAGAGTCAGAGCTGCTGGTGACTGTAGGATCCACGTTCAGCGGTGGAGATATTCTGTGGAACATATTGCACAAATGAACATGGGGTACTTGCTGCACCCTCTGGGAGATCCCCGTGTTGCAGGGTTCGAGGACAACTCGGATCGTCTGAACGCTGTCGCAGATCGATCCAAAGGTTTTATCTGGCGCCTTCAAGGAGTGGGCTACGATCTCCCGGAGAACGACACGGGTGCATTGTTTGGTCGGCCACACGTCGCACTGGCGACACTATCGACTTGGCAGAGCTTTGAAGACTTGAAGCATTTTGTTCATATGACCGTCCACGGTCAATTTCTTGATCGACGGGCGGAGTGGTTTGAACATGTTGACGACCCTAGCTACGTCATCTGGCCGATCCAGGCTGGCCATATTCCGAGCCTGACAGAAGGAAAGGAAAGACTTGTTCGGTTGAGAACAGATGGGCCAAGTCCGGAGGCTTATGACTTTGCAACTGGTAGATATATGTTTGCTAGAAAAGCAGCTCAGAGACTACAAAGCTAACAAAACTATACTTTGGTGCTTTTGCTTAATCCTGAACCACCAAGTCTTCAAAACGCTTGGCTCCAGCTTCCGGTAATGTCGCAAAACGAATTCCATCAAGACCAATTTCATCTCTTAGTTTTGCCAGCTGCTTCAGGTCGTAGCCGGAGTCTTGAGGAACGACCAACAGAGCCTCGGGTACAAGCCTCCTAAGGAGCCACAGGTAGCCAAGCGTGTTTATTGCGAACTGCCTTTCTACTCTTGTCCTGTGCGCGTTTATTTCGACCGCTACTTTGGGTTTCCCGTCAACTTCGATGACGTAGTCAGGATACAATGAACCCAGGCTTCTTCCGTCTTTTAGCTCGGCATTGTCGGACCCGAACATCTTGGGTCCGTATTGCCTGAGGAAAGAGAAAACAGTTTGATCAAAAATTTGCGCGCGTTGAGGAGAGGATAGTTTTGAAAGATTTGTATCCGAGTGCTTTTCTGCTCGCTCCTGTCGGAGTCGGTCGAACTCGGCCTTTAGCTCGACTTGTCTCATTTGTCCGCCGAAGACCTGGGGCGCTAGTCTTTCAGCAGTGGTCGGATCCAGTTCTTCTATTTTCATCAAAAACATGACTAGGGTCATACCCAACCAAGCTGGTCTATCTTTTTCTACGTCAGGAAATCTCTTTTTTAACCACTTGTATGCTTCGAGCGGGTTTCTCAGGGTATGAGCACGCTTCCCTCTTAATTCCGCCACCATATTCAGAACTTCCGAAGATGTGCGAAGGTCATATTTTATTGGGTTTTCGACCGCTTCTGCTAGGGCCTCACCAAAATCTATCCAATTATCTTTTTTTGCCACGTCTTCGAGGCCGTTGCTTTTTCGCATCGGTTAGTTCACCATTATTGTACAACGTCAACAATTATTTGCAAAAGACGACGCTGATATTGTAGGGAATACCCTATGAAAATCGACAGTAGAGCAGAAATCCCTGCGCGCCAAGCTTGGCGAAGGGGGCAAAAAAAGAAGTCGCATTTCTTGTCCACAAGAAAAGCAAAAGGCGTGATCCAGACTGAAAGTGGGTTGGAGGCAAGTTTTGCCTTTGGCTGTGACCTGCATCCGAAGGTTAAGGCCATCCGGCCGCAACCCTGCACATTCGATCTGAAATCAGGTCGTGTTTATCGAACAAAAGCGGAGCTCATCACCAAGTTCAAGGGAACGGGATACAAGCCAAAACCCTACACTCCTGATTTTGAAGTCATTTGTTTTGATGGTCGGAGGCTCTTCGTGGAAGTGCGGCACTCTAGATTGTTGAAGCACAATGAGAGCACATTGCTACTGCCAAATATCTTTAGAAGCCTCGGTTTAGAGCTTTTGATCGTCACCGATCAATTTCTTGCCAGAGATTTGGTGCACAATATCCGATCTCTACATCCCTACATTCAGAGGTCTCCGACTGACGAGTTCCTTCGCAACCTGTCTTCACTTGAACCCGAAACATTCCGGCTGGAATTTCTTCTGAAAGAACTGGGCTGTAGCCAGATCGACGTACTAAGCTCAATCGTATTGGGCCACATCTCAGTTGATCTTAGAGCAGGCATGCTCCGACCCAAATCTGTCGGACGGCTAGCCCATGGCGAAAAGTCTCATCTCGAGATCTTTCCACTATGACGCAGCGAGGCCCCAACTATGTCGGATGGAATGTTCTCATCGGAACAGAGGCTTTCGTGGTCAAGGAGGTTGATCATTACCGAGACCACGTTTTGCTTCAGGATGAAGAGGGGACATACAAAGAGATTACCAACGAAGAGTTCAGGACGCTCTATTCTCTCGGTGTGGTAAACAGCCCGCATGTTCGAAGTACGACTTCCAAAAGACTGGGTACACCAGAGGAGAACAACGAAACGTATTTTCGAGAACTGATCCTTGTCAGAGTAACTGAACTACAAAGGCAAGGATACTCGTGGGTTAAGATTAGAAACAAATTGGCAGGTGAGTTCGGTGCGCATCCGCTTCACTTAAATCGGAAGAAACCTTTTCCGACTGTAAGGACCATTCAGAATTGGCGCACGCAGTACCTACTTTCAGGAAAAGCAGGTCTACGATCCAAGACAAGTAATTCCGGCAATCGTACTCCGAGGTATAACGCGGAGTTCCGGGAGGTCGTTTTGGATCTTTTGGAAGAACATTTTCTTAACAACGACCTAAAAACTATCACTTGGATTGCCCGGCAAGCCAAGCGGCTGTACCTAAGGCAATGCAAATCCGAGGGCAAGGTGCCCGGCCCCTGCGGAAGAAAGTGCGTTGAAGCAATTGTTTACAGCCTGCCACATGCCGGGCTTCTAAAACGGCGACTGGGGGACGAAGAGGCAAACAGGCGCTATCTTATGGCGCTGGAGTACCAAAGAGTATCAACCCCGCTCGAAAGAGTAGAACTGGATTGCACCACGCTCGATGTTTGGTGCGTCGATGATGACGGAACCCCAATTGGTCGCCCCCACATTTGCGTAGCAATCGACTGCGCAACCGGTGTTATTCTTGGGATGCAACTCAGCTGGAGCCGTCCCGACACTGCATTGGTTTCTCGAACTGTAAAGGAAATCTTGGAGCCCAAAACACCAGCATTTTTCATGATGCACGGTATCGAGAACGATTTTCAGACATTTGGGACGCCTCAGCTGTTGATTACAGACCAGGGCACCGAAAACAGCGGTGACGTCTTCCATACGATCATCGATTGTTCGAGCCTGGAATGGCGCAAGATGATCCCAGGTCGACCGGATAAAAAACCGTTCATCGAACGTTTCTTCTTAGAGCTGAGCCGGTTTGTCACTCAATTCCCTGGTGCTTCGCAAACGTCCCTGATTGGCCCGAGAGATCGGACGGACAAGGCACAAAAAGAGGCCCGCCTGACTTTGCAAGAGATTGAAACGCGGCTGCAAAGATGGCGCTACGATGTGTACTTACGCATGCCCAGGCGGCGCGTACAACACGTGCTCCGAAGACTGGAATCTCCGATGCAATCTTGGCGTAGGACTTCCAAAGACTGTTTTGTACCAATGCCCCCAGATCCCCACGAACTGAGAGAGATGTTTATGGTTCAGGCTGCGACGAGAACTGTGCAACGGTACGGTATCTCCTACGGCGGAGTGACATACCATAGCGCTGAACTCGCCAACTACTTGAAAATGGTCGGTGTACCCACGACGGTCGATATCCGCGTTGACCCGAATGACATTCGAGAAATTGCGGTTTTGGATCGCCTGAATAATGAGCATTTCTTCGTGCCCGCAAAGTATGAAGAGTGCCCGGCTCTATCCTTCGATGAGTTGGCGAGGCTGCGAAAGCAAACCTTCACCCCGGAAGACGAAGAGCTTCAAGAAAAGGCGCTGATCGCTGCGATGGCTCTGCACCTTTACGAAGAAGAACCAAAGGCAAGGACAAAGACCGCAAAGTCTCGGGAGAAGGCCGCCAAAGAGGAGCGAAGACAGGAAATCTTCGCCCAATCCAAGAAAGTCATGGATAAGCACGGGCACTCAGAGCCCGCGTACAGGGCGGAGAAGCCTGAGTTTGATCTGCCCGGCAAACTGCCAAGTTTTGTCTCTAAAGGAGGGTGCCCGCAATGACAGAGCGAGTGTTTGAAGTTCTCAACCGGACAATTGAACATCCAAGCTATGTGGTTGCCAAAGACCAATTGGTTGAAGCCGTCTCCATCTCTCGCAAGTTAAACGGCGCCGCAATTTTCTTGTCCGGGCCTACACGTTGCGGAAAGACGCAACTCTTGAATGACGTTCAAGTTGAACTCGGCAAACCACCAGATCTCAGTAGCGACTTGCTTGAGTATTCTGGTTTGGGCGGAGCGAGTGATTTTGTCATCGGAAGTATTCCGACCAAACCAAATAGTAAGACACTGCTTACAGCGATGCTGGAAGCCGTCGGCGTTAAAGCGGGACCAAACCAAAGCGCACATGATCTACAGGCCCGTTTGTGTTTCGCAGTGCGTGAAAAAGGTATTCGCACAATCGCGTTGGATGAATGTAGCCACTGCGCCGAACGAGGTGCTCATCTGTCAAAACGTGGCGCCACCGACCATTTCAAATGGCTAATCGATCAAACAGGGGTCACGTTGATCCTCGCCGGGTTGCCTAAGTTTCAGGTGCTCATTGATGAAAACGAGCAATTGAGGGATAGAACGCTGTCGACCATCGAGCTGTTTCCGTATGCTTGGTCGAATGGCGCCGATGCTACAAGCTTTGCCGCAGCGTTCTCTGAAGCTCTATGCAACATGCAAGCCGCCGGTGGCCAGTTTGACTTTGATTTCGAAGAACTGGTGGTCAGATTGTACGGCGTAACTGGAGGTCGCGTTGGAATGCTTGTGCGCATCCTCCAAGTGGCCGCGCTCAAGATGAAGTCGAAGACGCTGACATCCAAGATTATCTCGGACAGCGCAATTCAGTTGACGCAAAAGAGCCTAAACGCTGGCTACTTTTTTGGGAAGGAAGCACCTCAGAAAATCGACCTTGTTCGATCCTACATCCATGTCATGCAGGACGCTGGCTTGGATGTGACCCCAGAGTCACTCATTGACCTTGAAGCGTTAGAGGCCGCATGACATCGAGACGCTCTGACTTTCTGAGACCAAAAAATTCAGAAAGCCTGTTGGGCTATATTAGGCGTTTAGGGCGAGCAAAAGCACACTACTTCACGTCGGATTTCTTGGCAGAACTTGGCAATCGATACGGGCGTCAGTTGGTTGATGATATCGCCGCAATTGAAGAGGAGTTGAGGGTCCCGCCCGGGACACTTGAACGTCTCGCACCTAGCTCGCCACCGAAAGAGCCTAATAGAGACTGGCAATACGAACGTCTTCACTCTGACCCAGTTTGCCCACAATGCCTCGCGGAAAAGAAACCATATCAAGCGCTATGGCGGCACTCCCTTGTAACTGCGTGTCATGAACATCGATTGAGGCTGGTTGATGTTTGTCCAAACTGTTCGGAGAGATTGACACCAAAGGTAGGTGGCTATCGTTTGTGCAGTTGTGGGTTTGCCCTTGATAAACTGCCGCAATACCAAGCTTCAGAACACGAATGCGATATTGCATCCGCAATCTCAGGCACCGCGTCATTGGTCCCAAATGCCGAAACCGGAACCACCCCCCCGAGCAACATCGGAAAGTTCGTTCATTTCCTAGCTTCTGGGTTTCAGGCTAGCCGTACTGGAAAGTCCGGAAAAACGAAAATTCCGAAGACCGTTGAAGATGCCGTTCGATTAATGGCACCGGTCGAGCACCTTTTGGCAAATTGGCCGCATGGTTTCGAAGACTATGTGAAGAAGAAGCTGCATGAAGGTGATCCCGATGCCACCTCCGCTCCGGAGCGGCTTGGCAACTGGTATCAGCGCCTAATGCGGTTTCGGGAACCCGAATACGATGTGTTTAAAGATGCAGTGGCTCGTGTGATAGAGCGAGAATTCAGCGGCTTCCATCCGGGTCATTTGGCGTCTACTTCATCGAGAGAGTGGTTGCCCGCAACGGAAGCGGCGCGACAACTCGGAATTTCTGCACAGCGTCTCGTTGCGGCAGTCCAGAAAAAAGAGATCGCTGGTAAGATCAGTCAACGCGGATTTGGACATAATCAAACAGTCATTCCCAAGTTCGAAGTTCTCAACATTGCAGCAGATCGTCGGCGCTTCTGGAGCGCCGCAGAAACATGTGACTATTTGGGAGTTGGACGTACACAATTCCAATTTCTCAAAGAACTTGGTGTGGTCGGCGAAGTCCCAGTTTCAGATCGGCCGCCGCTCGTGGATGGCCGGTTCCACTCGAGTTCCGTGGAGGATCTTGTCCTTAAGATTAGGGCATCGGCCACCGACATGACGGGAGAGGCAGTTTTGTTCAAAGAGCTTACGCTTAAACGTACAACTGACAGGGCGGCGCTCAAGAAGCTCATTCATCTTATCTGTGATGGTTCTGTTACCGGTGCATTGGACGATCAGGATGTCAAACTTGGTGATTTCAGGTTCCAGAAATCTGCTGTTGAAGAACTTCTCAGATCAGGACGGCACTCGTTGGACTGGACTGCAAATGATGTCGCGAAGTTAACGGGCTGGAAGGCCCAGGCTGTAACTCACTGGTGCAAGCTGGGCCTACTCGGATCTCGCACCGTTCCGCATGGCACAAGCGAGTCTTTCTTGGTCAAACCGCAGCAGCTTGTGATCTTTCAGAGCGAGTACATGCCCGTAGCGACACTGGCTAGGTCAAGAGGAACAACGTCCCGAAAGCTCCTGTCTGATTTTGAGAGCAAAGGGATTGAGACCCATGGTGCGCAAATTGAAGGTAAGACGACGCGAGGGCACTTAGTAAAACTAAGTGACCTGGCTTCGCTGCTGTCTGAGGCCGCCTAGTGCTCGCCTGCTCCATCCGAAAAGAACACCACTGAAATGCGCTGTCCAATTGCGGGTTCGTGGTCGCGTGAAATATGTTCAGCTTCTTCGATGACCCGGACCATCTTCTCATGGATCTCTGCGGACGCCTGATGATCGCTTTCGAGCTTTTCCAGGATAACCTGAAGCGCGATGTACCCCTTGGGAAGACCCTCATAGGCGAAGCTGTCACGCACTTCGTGTTTCGCTTTTTCCCAGAAGGGATCAAGCTCACGGCTCCACGCCTCACACACCATTTCCACGGCAGGCAGTGCCATATGGCCAAACAATTCTTGATCACTGAGTTCGACACCACCTTTGCGTCCCATGAACTCGGCGCAGGCTTTCATGAGGCTCTCAACGCGAGCGGGGCGCAAGTCCCACTCGGTCAGCTTGCCAATCTGCTCTGAAATCGTCTCTAGTGCTTCAGAGAGATCTTCCAGTGACATGTGGACGTGCTCCATGCCAAGGCTTCTGGTCCGTTCGTATGCAGTCTCCAGAGATTGGACGCAGGCCAGCTGGTCGCGTTCCAATATCAGGCCTGGCGCGGTATCCTTAAGAAGCAGCAGGCGAGGCGGAAAGAAGCTATTGCTCTTGCTAAGTCCTTTGAGATGTAGCGCCGTGAATTTCTCACGGGCCGATAGGAGCGCCAACTCCGCGCCCCAGGTTCCCTGGATTTTGGCTTTGTCGATGAGTTTGTAGCGGTCTTCGGGGATTGTTTGCTTGGTGCGTTCCAGAACGTCGTGAAAGTTGTTGTCGCGAAGCTGCCTTGGGGATCGCAGATACTCAACAACACTTGCAAGGATCACTTCTGCGTCTTCCGTACTTTCTTCCAGGACAGCATCGATTAACGCTTCCCCAGCCAATGTCTTATAGTTCTGTATGCGCTGGGCGATTTTTTCGTCAGATGCAAACTGACCTACTGGCACATCAACAAGGTGGTAATTGACGACCCCGAACTCACTATCGATCCTGTCGATCCTACCCAGACCTTGGATGAGCTCTTTCAGGTTTGAGGTCAGACCAAGCAACACCAGCGTGTCTGACGACTGAAGGTTGATGCCTTCAGCCATCTTGTAAGTCAGAAAAACCGATGCGGATCCTTTTGGTTCGTTCTTTCCTCCAGGTCGGAAGTACGACTCCACGGACTTGCCCTGTTTGATACGCTTGAAACTGTCGGGGCCATCTCCAAAGATCGCCTTCACGGCGCGATCTTCACCCTTGGTTTGGTTTCCCACGACATAGTTGGTGTGGTGGCCTCTGCGCGAAAGCGCTTCTGCAAAAATCTCGAGTGTGTCCGTCCGTTCTGCGAGAAAGACGACCCTGTCTTTTTCATTTTGTATTCTCAGGCACGCCTCATACCGCTTCTCATCAAGCTCCTTGAGAACACTGAGACCCAGTTTTTGGTTTAGAGCGTCGCATTTCTTTGTGGGTTCAGGCGCTTCTATTCCCAGTGCTGCGAACATGTCGGACTGGTCGCGGTGGGATACCTTTTTCTTCGATTTTCCACCACGCTCGAAGTCGCGAAGCGATTTGCCAATAGCTCCTTGAGACATCTCCCAATGGGCTTGGGCGGCACTCACGCGCAGAATGTTCAAAAGGTTTCGGATATGGAGCTGATCCTGCGTGCTTTGTTGCGTGCTGACGTGTCCGAAGCGGCTTTTCTCGACTGCGGTCACCCTACCGCCAGGCGCAAGTTCTTTGCAGAGAGCAACAATCTCATCCAGGCGCGTTTGCTGAGGCTTTGTCACCTTAAGTTTCTTCGGGCGCCCGTGGTTTTCTAGTCTTGGATAACTGTGCTTGGTCGGATCTTCGTCCTCGCCAATGCATTTCCGTTGTCTGCGTGTCAAAAACGGCGAAACCAACTGAGCGAGTGCGTTGCGAGCCTCTCGCGTGAGCGTCGTGTCAGGCTCCGATAGGACGGCCAGTTGCGCATCCTGGTTGAAGATATCCTTAGGAACTTGGGTTTCGCGCTCGAACAACTCGCCCATGGCCTGAATGAAAGTCGGCGTCATGAAAATGGACGCGCGTTTCTCCTGCATATGGGTCAACCAATCGACATCGCGGTTCCCAAGTAGGGTTGCGGACAGGCAAACATTCCAGCTCGGCGGGGCAAGCTCAATAGCGGATGCCATTTGAGATGCCTGCTCAAAGCCCGGTGTAACAGTATGGCTCTCATCAATGATCAGAATGCCATATTGTTCGAGCCTGAGCCCGGGTTCCTTGTCATCCCCAGCGCCTCGCAGGTTCTGTTTTGCCAACTTGGTATTCGGCTTCGCGTCCAGAGATGGAGTTGAGTATTTTTCCCAACTTGGGATGACCTTAGGGGGTGCAATCACCACCGCATTATTGCGTGCGACACCATGCACCGGAGAGCTGGGCACGACCTTTGAGTAGGTCTTCGTCAAAGCTTCTCCCAAGTGACATCCGATCTCGGTTTTGCCCGAGCCGGTTGGCGCTTCTACGAAAGCGATACCATGGTCATAGACGATGGAACACGCCTCATAGGTCAGGTCCTGTTGATACCCAAACAGGGTATGACCCGTGATCTCTTTTCGATCACCGGTGAGCCAGGGTTCAAACCCCTTTTGCTCCGAGATCGTACGCGCCATCGCGTCTTCGGCGGTCACCGGTTTGATAAGCTTTTCTAGTATCTCCAGCGCTTCGGTATTCCAATCGACAGATACATCCCAAGCCTGCTCAGCTGCTTCTGTGCGTTCGACCTGAAGTTCATGAGTGCCCGCATCCAGGTCATCGGCGTACTCGATGTTTCTGTAGAGCCCTGAGTAGGAAAAGTTTGCGGATCCGGCGACGGCACCTTTTGGCGAGCTGACGATTTTTGAGTGTAGCCGCCGATCCCCAGATATCCCCAACTTGCGTTTTGCGAGTTCCGGATCGAAGACACGCAAATCTATTTTCCCGGTTTTGATGGCGTGTTTTGCTAGCACCGCGATAAGATCGTGGTCCTCTTCCACTTGAAGCCCGGAGCGCTCCAGCCAGTAGAGTTTCATTTCTTCGGTGACTGGTGTGGGGTTGGTCAGCCTTTTGGTATTCGCTGTGTCGATCCCGAACGATATCCGTATCCGGATATCGCTGTCGTTTTCCAGAACCCGCAGTTCGGGCAATTCTTTCATCAAAATCGACAGCGAAGACAAGAAATCCTGATACCCGGTGACAATCAGACAATCCCCGGAGGTGATATGGGGTCGATAAAGATTGATGACGGGCCGGTCGATATTGGTGCCGACCTTCGCAACCGGTTCGGCATCAAGCTCGCTTGCGGACTTTTGATTTGCTTCGGTGAGCTGCTGTGGCTTGGAACGCAGCCAATCAGGGAGTGAAAACAATGAACAAGACTTAGTTTTAGGACGCTTAGTCTAATAGTGATACTGCGGGCATCGTCCTTCAAGACATCACCGGAAGAAACATTCGTTTTCCTGAAACTGTCGAAAACGCGCACCGGTTTTGTGGCAGAAAGCCGGGAGTTCGAGATTTAACATAAGTCGCAATTATACAGCGTTTGCAGTCTCGCGATCCGAAGCGGCAATTCGTTCAGAAAGCGACACATGTTCGGATTGAGCCCATTCCTAAAGAGTGCTGCATCATAGCCTATAGGCAGCAATATCGTTGACTCTGCGCTCTTGGGTGCCTTATCGCTGACCTCATGGTGAAATCGTTCTTCGCATCGCAGGACTATTATCCTCAGCTTCGATAGCTGCGGGCAATTTATCATTGGTTTTCCGCTGCCCCTGACAGCGGTCAACATGCAAACGACCTTGTGCCGGGCGGCAAATTCAAAGGTCGCAAAATGAACAACAACAGCAGTAGTCAAAATACGTCGCTAGGCATCGTGGGGTTTGGTGCGTTCGGACAACTTGCAGCACTTCATCTCGGACAGCACTTCGAGATATCGGCCTACGATCCGTCGCCGGACCTTGCCAAGATCGCAAAGAAACTCGGCGTGCGTCTATCATCCTTGCACTCAGTATCGCAGGCTGATGTGATCCTCATTGCGGCACCAGTGTCCTCTTTCGAGCCGGTTGTCAGAGAGATCGCGGTTGCTTGTAAACCCGGCGCGCTGATTGTCGATGTTGGCTCAGTTAAAGTAATTCCCGCAGAAATCATGCGGCGGCTGATGCCGAACCATGTAGACATCGTCGCAACCCACCCCTTGTTTGGTCCTCAAAGTGCCGCGACAGGTATTGAGGGTCTAAAGATCGCGGTCTGCCCCATTCAGGGAAACCGGCATACAAGGCTGGCTGCGTTTTTACGCAAAGCGCTCGGACTGACCGTCATAATGACAACACCAGAAGATCACGACCAAGAAGCAGCAGTTGTCCAGGGACTCACGCACCTCATTGCCAAAGTGCTACTGAGAATGGGACCGCTGCCAACGCGCATGACAACGAAAAGCTTTGACTTGTTATCTGAAGCGATTTCCATGGTTCAACACGATGCGCCTGAAGTATTCGAAGCGATTGAGAAGGCCAATCCTTACGCCGAGACCGTGCGACGACAGTTTTTCGATTTGGCCGCAAGTTTGAGTGTCGAGCTGGATACAGCATCGACGACGCTACCGCACACCGAAAACGGAAATTGATGGAGCAGCATCGAAGGGCAGGTTTGTCCGCGTCTTATCAGTTCATGCCGCGTGCAGCGAACGTCGATCCTTATCAGACCGGCCCTTGGCGCAGATCGCGGCGAAGGTGCCAGGAGAGTCCGAAAGGGCTCAATGCTGCGCGTTCAACGCAGGTAAGCTTGACAAGGCAAAGCGCCAAACACTTGCCGGACGAAATTTGAACATAGGCGCGAAGCCATACTCATGCTATTTTTAGGATGGATTTGTGGGACGGGAAGCTGTTGGATCGCCAGCACTCAAAAGAGATTGACCGTGTCTTAAGCGGGTTCGATACGGGGCGCGACCGACTTGTCGCGGATAGCTGGCAGCGCTGTGTTGAAACCTACGGTATGGATCCTTCACGACAGGAACCCGCGCACATCCTGCCTGACACCAAATTCCGAGAACACCTAGAACAATCCGAACGTCTGATCGCGACCGCGCGCTCGGGACTTCAATCGCTGTTTGCGCAGGTGGCAGGGCAGAACTACGTGCTGCTGCTTGCGGATGCAGATGGCGTCTGCGTCGATTTCTTTGGCGACCAGAACTTCGAGGACGAACTCAGAACTGCGGGTCTTCATCTGGGGTTCAAGTGGACGGAAGAGTTGGCAGGAACCAACGGAGTGGGGTCGTGTATCGTTACGGGTCAGCCGGTGACTATCCATCAGGGAGATCATTTTTCGATCACGCATACGCCGCTGTCTTGCACGGCAGCGCCTATTTTTGACACCAAAGGTGCTCTTGCGGCTGTTCTGGATGTGTCATTGTTGCGAGGACCCTCGCCAAAGGCCTCGCAGAATCTGGCCATGACATTGGTGACGAATTCCGCCCGTCGCGTCGAGATGGCAAACCTGATGGCATCAACCCGGCGCGATTGGGTCCTGCGCTTTTCAGCCAGCCCCGAATTTCTTGAGGTCGATCCCGAAGCGGCGGTTGCAGTGGACGGAGGCGGCAAGATTATCGGTATGACCTCGGGGGCCCGACGTGCGCTGGACCCGGACGGTTCGGGTCACCTGATAGGGTCGCAACTGCAGGACTGGCTTGAAATCAGTGTTGATGACATGCCCGAATTCATGCGCGGCAGACCGTCCGAAGACCGCGTTCTACACCTCAAGGATGGGCGCGCGCTCTATGGTCATGCCGTTGCTCCACAGACGCCGCAGATGACGGCAGCTTTGCGCAAACGGGAACTGGTTCTGCCTGGTGCCCTTGGCAGCTTTGCAGGGCCGGATGCGGGCCTTCAGCAACTTTTGAACAAAGCGGCCCGTCTTGCGCCGACCAATCTGCCGCTTTTGCTGACTGGCGAAAGCGGGACAGGCAAAACTAAACTGGCGCGCGCTATCCATATGGCCGATCCTGCGACACAGGATTTCCACACCGTGATCTGTTGCGACACTCCGACATTCAATTTCTGCCGTGCTATCGAACCCGGCACACTGTTTCTGCGCGGCGTTGAAGACCTGAGCGAGCCTGCGCAGGCCTCTCTTTTGGCAGTGCTTGAGCGGCGGGCTGATCTGCGGATCATCGCGTCATGTCGGCAACCCCCGGCAGGATTGCAGGGCGGTCTTCGTGAAGATCTTCTGCACCGGATTGCGGGGGCCACATTGTCTTTGCCGCCTTTGCGCCACCGTGCGGATCTGGATTGGCTGATTGATCGTCTGCTCCGACGGTTTGCCAGCCATGATATTCGCCTCTCGACCGCTGCCCGCGCCGACCTGAAATCACGATTGTGGCGCGGCAATATTCGTGAACTGGAACACCTGCTGCAAAGTTCGGTCGCCCTGTGTCAGGACAACATCATCGACTTAACGGATTTGCCCGCCCCGGCGCTCGCCCCTACGCAAAAGCAGGACTCAGATGATCTGGAAGCACTTCTGCGTGCTTGCGATTGGAATATGTCCCAACTGGCAAGGCGCCTTGGTGTGAACCGGTCGACGATCCTGCGCCGTATGCGAAAAGCCGGATTAAGACCGCCCGCTTAAACGCAAATGTACCTATGTTGCGCCCTTGTTGCGCGCGCAACAAGCAATGGCGTTTTTGGACCGCACTAAGTGTTGAGGCGCCAAATCCGCTTGCCCGAAGGGTCGCGGATTTGCCAGCCTTCTGCTCCGTGGAGATAGGGAGGATGACATGCTCGACACAACACTCTCGGATCAGGTGCAGGGATTTCTGGATGACTTCGGTGCTGCGTTATCCCAAGGCGATATCGATGCCGCCTGTGATATGTTCCAGGACGATTGCTATTGGCGCGATCTGGTCAGCTTTACCTGGAATATTAAAACGGTCGAAGGCAAGGCGCAGGTGGCAGATATGCTCGCGCTTCAGTTGGCTACAACCAAGCCGAATGGTTGGAAAATAGCCGAAGGTGAAGTTCCAACTGAAGACGGCGGAATAACCACCGCCTGGATCGAGTTCGAAACCGAAGTGGCACGCGGCTACGGGTTGATCCGCCTCAAGGATGGCAAGATATGGACCCTGCTGACCACGATGGTCGAGCTGAAAGGTCATGAAGAGCCCAAAGGGTTCAATCGTCCACTTGGGGCCAAGCATGGTGCGGGGAAACACAGGACCACATGGGCAGAAGAACGGGTGCAGGAAGAGGCTGAACTGGGCTACAAGACACAGCCCTACTGCGTCATCATCGGCGGCGGTCAGGGTGGTATCGCCATGGGCGCGAGGCTGCGTCAGCTGGGTGTGCCGACGATAATCGTTGAACGGAATGACCGGCCGGGCGACAGTTGGCGCAATCGCTACAAATCCCTCTGCCTGCATGATCCGGTTTGGTACGATCATCTTCCTTACATCAAGTTCCCGGAAAACTGGCCCGTCTTCTCGCCCAAGGACAAGATCGGTGACTGGCTTGAGATGTACACCAAGGTGATGGAGTTGAACTATTGGACGCGCACGACGGCCAAATCCGCCACGTTCGATGAAGACAAGGGCGAATGGACCATCACTGTCGACCGGGACGGTGAAGAGGTTGTACTGCGGCCCAAGCAACTGATCATGGCGACAGGGATGTCCGGCAAGAAACGCATGCCTGATTTTCCGGGTATGGATGTTTTCAAAGGCGAACAGGTGCATTCGTCGGAACATGAAGGCCCGGACAAATGGGCCGGTAAAAAGGTCGTTGTGGTGGGGTCCAACAACTCGGCCCACGACATCTGCGCGGCGCTTTGGGAAAACGATGCCGATGTGACAATGGTACAGCGGTCCTCAACCCATATTGTCCGCTCGGACACCCTCATGGAAATCGGACTGGGCGATCTCTATTCTGAACGTGCGGTGCGGTCTGGCATGACGACCGAAAAGGCCGATCTAATCTTTGCATCGCTGCCCTATCGCATTCTTCATGAATTCCAGATTCCGGCCTATGCCGCGATGAAAGAACAGGACAAAGAGTTCTATGATGGCCTTGAAAAGGCCGGGTTCTGGCTGGACTGGGGCGATGACGACAGCGGGCTGTTCATGAAGTACCTGCGTCGCGGATCGGGCTACTACATTGATATCGGGGCCAGTCAGTTGATCATTGATGGTGAGATCAAGCTGAAACGCGGCCAGGTCACCGCGCTTGATGAAACCGGAGTCATACTTGATGACGGCACGCATCTGGATGCCGATCTGGTGGTCTATGCGACGGGGTATAATTCGATGAACGGCTGGGTGGCGGACCTGATGGGTCAGGATATGGCAGATCGACTTGGGAAATGCTGGGGTCTGGGTTCTGACACAACCAAGGACCCGGGGCCTTGGGAAGGCGAGCAACGCAATATGTGGAAGCCGACACAGGTTCCAAACCTTTGGATGCATGGTGGAAACCTGCATCAGTCCCGGCACTATTCACAATTCCTTTCGCTGCAAATAAAGGCCCGAATGGAGGGTGTACCAACGCCGGTCTACGGCATGCAAGAAGTGCATCACCTCAGTTAAAGCATGTGCCGCGACCGAGAAGCAGACTTTCAATTTATTCGACTGAAAGTCTGCTTTGGCCGCATCTTGCCAGTTCGTGCGCCACGCCGCGAAAGGCGCTCCTTCCCGAAGCCGTCGTTCATGGATCTCGCGGCGAATGTGCCGGGAGAGCCCAAAGCGGGCGTGCTCGCGCGGTGTCTATCTCACCAAGTGTTTGACTGCTTTCGCTCTAAGTTTTGGCCCCGCCAAAAGGCACGGTCTTAAGTCCGGTGACTGCTCCACGTCGCGAGCGGTTGCGGTGCCATGCGTCGTAAAGTGTAGTGTCGAGAGGAAAATATGTTCAGAAAGAAGGTCTTTTCGTGCGAGCATTGTCATCAAATGATCGCTTGAAATCAGGCTAGGGTTAAAATGAACGGCGCTCAATCACTCGTAAAAACCCTTTTGAACAATGGCGTGGATACAGTCTTCGCAAATCCCGGCACCTCTGAAATGCACTTTGTCGCTGCCTTGGATGAACACCCGGAGATGAATTGCGTTCTTTGCCTGTTCGAAGGAGGAACGACAGGGGCGGCGGACGGATATTTTCGCATGAAACGTGATGTTGCGGGCACGCTGCTGCATCTTGCACCAGGCTTTGGCAACGCATTTGCTAATCTGCACAATGCCAGAAAAGCAGGGTCCGGGATCGTTAACATCGTGGGCGATCATGCAACGCAACATCTGCGCTACGAAAGCCCTTTGAAGGGAGACATCCTCGGTGTCAGCCAAGCGGTCAGTCAGTGGACGCGAGTATCGTCTAATGCCACCGACGTAGCCAGGGATGGAGCGGCAGGGGTTCAAGCAGCCCGCGCGCGAAACGGCCAGATCGCGACCCTTGTCCTGCCTGCCGACACAGCTTGGAACGAAGCGAACGCAGCGGCAAACCGTTTGGACAACAGAGAAAGACTCCATCGACCGTCAATAGGCGAGATAGAGGCCGCGGCAGCCCGTCTTGTAACGCCGAACGCCGCGCTGATGATTGGCGGATCAGCCCTGTTTGGACCACAGCGTGAACTAGCGGGACAAATTGCTGCCGCGACGGGGTGCCGGTTGTTGGCCGATACTCTGATACCGCGCATTTCCAAAGGCGCAGGAACAGCAAAGCTAGATCAACTGGTCTATCCGATATCGCCCAAGATCGCTCAGCTTGATGCAACGTCTTCGATCACTCTGCTTGGCACAGACAGGCCAGTCGCCTTTTTTGCTTATCCCGGGAAACCAAGCGTACCCGAACCTCCGTATTGCCCCATTACCGACTTATGTACGCCCACAGATGATATCGAGTGGACGCTGCGAGCGCTCGCCGACGCGGTCGGGGTCACAAGCAAAACGGTGGCAGAAACCCATCCGCTCGATCTGCCGGACATTCCCAGCGGGCAGTTGACCCTCGAAAAAGTTGGTTTGGCGTTGGCAGCACTGATCCCGGAAAACGCGACCATCTGTAATGAGTCCGTGACGTCCGGGTTTCACGTCATTCCACCGACAGCCACCGCTCGACCGCATGACCTACTCGCAGGCACCGGCGGCGCGATTGGGTTGTGTTTGCCTTGTGCGACGGGTGCGGCTATCGCCTGCCCCGACCGAAAAGTCATCGCACTAACCGGCGACGGGTCCGCCATGTATACTCTTCAATCATTGTGGACCATGGCCCGCGAAAATCTGGACGTGACAATCGTTGTGTTTGCGAACCGCGGTTATCAAATCCTGCGCGATGAACTCACAAATGTCGGTGTGGCGAGCTATGGTCAGAATGCTCAAGCTATGTTTGACGTGGATAACCCGACACTGGACTGGGTATCTCTGGCGAAGGGCCATGGTGTTCCGGGGACACGCGCAGATGACATGGACAGCTTTGCGAAGGCGCTCTCTGCCGGTCTCTCCAGCGACGGGCCATCTCTGATCGAAGTTGTGTGTCCCACGCCAGTATGAGTATTGTAACACGGAACCTGAAGAGCAGATGAGACTAGGGGTGCAAATTGCGGATCAGTTTAATGTGATACTGTGAAATGACTTTGCGATGGACCGAACGGCGGTCAAATTACCGCTTTCTACACAATGCAGTCAATCACACACCGCACAGCGAACGACTGGAACGAGCCCATTCCTCCCACAAACGCGTGTCGCGGCGAAAGACTGCATTGAAACACGCCGCCTCCCCAAAAAAGGCCGCCGTCCATATTGACGCGACTCGTTTGAATGCCTATTTGACCGTCTCGTCTGAGGCGTAGCGCCTCGCATTATGGAGATTTTATGAAAGAGTCCCGGGCCTAACGCCCGTTCCTGGCGAAACAAATTCAGGAACACCAACATTGATAGGCACACTCAAGCGCAACGCTGAGTGCCCTGTTTCTGTACTTTCGTAAAATCGAGACATCCCAATGAACATCTCAAAGCACGAGCAACGTGTTTTGCATGAACTCGCCCTTGGCGGGTCCATCCAATTTGAACACCAGCCGAACGGCAAAGTACATGATGTCACCTGCTATACGCGCAGCGGTCATGTGTTGTCTGACTGCACCCTCAATATCTTTCAGCGCCTTCTTAATAAGCGCCTGATCCGCTCGAAAAACGGTGCCCCCTATCGCGCGTCTGCGCTGGGGATCAAATCCGTACGAGCCCAAATGAATCAACGATAGGAGAACACTATGAAACAAACAGACATCAACGCCATTCTGGGCATCCACCGACAGGCCTTTGGTCAAGCGGATGGAGAAGCTGAGGGAGAGGCGATTGCACAGCTTGCCAAAGCCTTTCTCGACAATCCAGACACAATCTCGATCAGTGTTGAACGAGAGGGGAAACTAGCGGGCAACGTGCTGTTCACGCCATTTGTCTTTACGGACCACCGCGACACCAAATGCTACCTTCTGGCCCCGTGCGGCGTGTCACCACACCATCAGGGTACAGGTGTCGGGAAAGAATTGATGGAGACCAGCATCGGGCACCTAAAGTCTATTGGGGCTGACGCCGTGTTCGTGTTGGGTGTCCCGACCTTCTATCCCCGCTACGGGTTTGTCCCAACCGACAAGCATACGCCTTACCCCGATCTGTTGACGGCACCCGAGGCATGGATGGCGCTTGAGTTGACTGAAGGCACCGTCGGGAAACTGAGCGGTAAAACGCAGGCGATCCCGCAGTTCATGGATGCGCATTGGTGGGATACGTCGCAGCACGACTGATCGAATAGCGTATACTCAACGCAAAAACTGAACCAGACATTCGCCTCGATTGGAGAATGTCTGGTTTGGTCCGCTATTCAGCCACTGCCGCGACCGAGGCGATCCATGCATTTGGCACAAAGGCATCATCCAACGCGGTTTCCGCCACATGGTTCGTATAGTTCGACAGGGTTTTCAACGCTGTGCCGAGGATGACTTCCAGCATAGATCGGCGTGTGTAACCAGCCGTCAGAAACGCCTCGACCTGTGCGTCGCTGGGCCAGCCTCGGCTTTCGTTGATCACGATGGCGAATTTGCGCAGCGCTTCCAATTTGGGGTCGGCGATAGGGCTGCCATCGCGTAACGCTGCGATCACGTCTTCGGGGACACCGGCCATCTGTGAAAGAGTGGTATGGGCGGCCATGCAGTACTTGCACCCGTTCAACCGGTTGTTAGTCATAAGGATGATCTGGCGCTCAGTCTCTGACAGGCTGGTCTTTCCAAAGATGCTGGAAAGTGTCGTATAGCCTTCCAAAATTGCGGGCGCTTCGGCCATGGCCGCATAAAGGTTGGGTACAAAACCATATCCTTTCAGCGATGCTTCCAGAATTGGTTTCGCGGCATCAGGGGCTGAGGCGATTGTATATGTCTCAAAATCAGTCATGTCTGGTTTCCTTTGGGAAGAGTTTTCGACACACGCGAATTGTCATTGCGGACAGGGTGTCTTGGAGAAATGCCGGCCTTTTGGGGAGGGGAGAGGCAGCGGTGGCTCCGACCGGCAAAAGCCACCAAATTCCTCGATCAAAGGCTGCCGACAGGCGTGTGGTGGATGTCTGCCCACTTGGCATGGGCGCCTTGGATCACGGTCTCTTTGTCCTCAAGGTACTTCTTGAAGATTTCCTCATTCACAAAGAGATAGAGCTTGTCGTCCACGATATCGGCATACCGAACATCGCCATCAAGCTTCTTGCCTACATAGACGCCAAAGGCGCAGAACCCGCCGAATTGAGGCAGATGTGCCGTCGGATCCGCCTCGAATGTGGCTTTCGCTGCCTGCGACGCAAAATAGTAGTCCACTCCATCATGGGCCGATGTAAAAGTGGCGTTGCCCATTTCGGGTATTTCGGCTTCAAACATCGATACAGGATCGACGCCATGCATGCCGAGGGGCTGCCCAGTCAAGGTAAGACTGTTCGAAACGTTGTATTCATCGTCAGCCAATGCCGCCGCCGCCAGGGCGAGAGTCAACGCTGTTGTAAGCGCGGGAAATGTAAAGATGCGTGTCATGATATGTCCTTTCAGGATGCTAGGATCAAATTTGAAGATCGATTTGGGTCAGGCCGATTGGCCAATGCGCTCAACCGCGTCGTCGGTCCACCAGACGCCGTTGGCGACCATGCGGAAGTTGATGATGGCGGCGAGATACCCGTCACCTTCAGGCACCTTGGCCCCGGCTGTGGCATCGCGAACGACAGCGACTTCGTAGCCCAGCTCCAGCAGCTCGTAGAGATGCGCCTGCGTACACAGGTTCGCCGACATCCCCGCGAGGATCACCTTGTCGATCTTGCGTTTACGCAATTGCAGGTTCAGGTCATTCTGAGCAGGGCTGTAAACCTTGTGTGGCGAGCAAATGATGGTTTCGCCATCCTCGATGTACTTCTTGTATTGCGGCATCCAGTCGGCACCTGAGCCCTCGAAGTTGTCCAAATTGAGCGGTCCCAGGCGGTCAAACATGCCGATGCTGTGCATCGTCGCTTCCAGAGTGCCCTCGAACTCCCACTTGTGGTCATGTGGGTAGTAATAGTGGGGCGAGATGAAGACCGGCATCCCCGCAGCCTTGGCGGCAATGAAAAGCCGTTCGATATTGTCGACCGTGCCCTGTTCGGTCACGCTTTCGCCAACGACGCCCCACGTCACACCGTCCTCTGACAAAAAATCAATCTGGGGGTCGGTCACCACAAGCGCAGTACGCCCCGGCTCGATGGTCATGTCGATTTGGGGAAGGCCTGGATTTTCCGGGTCAGCATAGTAGGCGCGTGCTTCGCCGGTCGCGGCAAGGGCCTGCCCGCCAGCCACTATTGTTGTACCTGCCGCGGCCGCACCGGCGGCTTGTTGCAAGAGTCGCCGGCGCGCCATATCAACGCGTTCGGGCGTGACGTCGCAAGCGCAGCTTGCTCCATGTTTGTGGTCATGATTGCTCATTGCAAATTTCCTTTGTCTGAGAGGGGCAAATGGGTTTGCTTTACTCGGCGGCGCCCCAGGTGGATCTGACAAAGAAGAAGCTATGCACCACATCGATTGAGGTATCGGCCCGCCCTGCCAAGGTTTTGGCCGAACCTGCCATGTGGTCTTGAGGTGTGTGCCTAGTCGGAGGTCGCTTGCTGCCTGAATCGTGCCGGAGCCTGGCCAACCCAGCGCTTGAAGGCGCGGCTGAACGTGCTCTGTTCCGAAAACCCGGTCATAAAGGCGATCTCGGCTATGGAAGCCTTACCGTCACGGAGCAGGTCACGAGCAAGTGCAACTTGTGCCTGACCAAGAACGTCGCGATAGGTCAGCCCTTCCTCGGCCAACCTGCGGTAAAGCGTGCGCTCGCTCATTCCCATCTCTTGTGCGACATGCGCTGCTTGCGGCGCGCCGTTACTCAGGGCCGGTGTAAGCCGGTGGACAATTGCTTGGCTCAGTGAGGTGTCGTCATCGCGAGAGTTGAACTCCTCATCCAGGTGCTTCGTCATGAAATCTGACAACCCCGGATCGCCAAGACGATTTTCGCTTTCCAGCATAGCAGGGCGCATAGCAATGGCGTTGTGGGCGCTCCCAAATCGAACCGGGCACCCGAAATATTCGGCGTAACGCTCTGGTTCTTGTCTGCATGGATGCTGAAACGAGACATATGCGAGCGACAACCCATCACCCACAAACTGATGCATGTTCCTCGCAAAGGCCGCAAGCGCGCATTCGTTGCGCAGCTCCAAGGCAGCGCGATGTGATGTTTGTCCCTCAAAAATCCAAAGGACCGGATCGCTGGTTTCATCAAGTCTGTAAACTGCGGTGTCCGTGACGAGACGAAAATAGCGCTCGATCCGTTGCAATGATTGCCGCAAGGTCGGAGCTGTCTTAACGGCCAGGCCAAGTACGCCGAGATCATCGGTCGCAATCGCGTTTGCATAGGCCTCAACCAACGCGGCCTCGTCCGCTTGTTGCGCACGAATCCAATCTATCAAATCGAAATACGCATCATCCGCCAATTGGCCGTCTTGAGCTTCTGGCAAACGCAGCACGACAGCGCCATTCGAAATCAGGGCGCCATCGTCGTTCAGCGTCATCCCGGCGGCGTTGGCCATCGCGCGGGCGAATGCGTAAGTTACACTTGCCATACAGTGAGATTAGCACTGGAAAGCTCTTTCACACCAGATCGTCCAACCCTGTGATAGGTATAATAAATAGAGACAGCCTCGATCTTCGGGCGCTTGAGGATCAATGCGCCAAACTGATAAAACTCGTCATCAGGTTTTCTGAGCGGTATCGTCCGAAAGCGTGCGGAAGCATGCAGTCATAGAGGTCATGGTAGATGGGCGAAATTTTTATATCTGTGCTGCTGCCGCTCGCAGTTGTTGTCATCATGTTCTGCCTTGGCCTCGGACTCACAGCGGCTGACTTTCAACGCATCGGACGACGTCCACGGGCCTTTTGCGTCGGGGCTCTCAACCAGATCATTTTGCTGCCTTGCATCGCTTTGATAGTGACCTTTATCTTTGGGATTTCCGCCGAGACAGCCGTTGGCATTATGATTTTAGCGGCCTGTCCGGGCGGGGCGATCAGTAACATCGTAACCAAGCTTTCGAATTGGGATGTTGCTTTGTCCGTTACTCTTACAGCAGTCTTCAGTCTGACTTGTGTCGTTACCGTACCGCTTATCCTGGGGTTTTCGATGCAGATGTTCATGGGGGCAACTGCGCCCGCTATCGACATCTCTTCGACGGCTTTAGCGATGTTTTTTTTAACAGCTTCTCCAATCCTAGTCGGGGTGACCGCGCGGTCATTGGCGCCGCGGATTGTAGCCGCGGTCGAACCAGTCTTTAGCAAGGTCTCTATGCTACTTTTTGCGATGGTCATCGGAGGCGCGATCATTTCAAACTGGGTGGTGGTCGCGGATAACTACCTTAGGCTTGGACCCGCACTTTTTGTTGTAGGTGCGTCACTCACGTTTATTGGCATCATGAGTTCAGGGATGCTCGGATGCACAGACATCGAGGCGAAGACGATTTCAATTGAGACCGGCGTTCAAAACGGAGCTTTGGGAATCGCAATTGCCACTTTGCTGTTGCCTAACACCAATGGGTTAAGCGAATATGCCATACCATCCGCAATTTATAGCGTGGTCTGGATCGTAACAATGTTGCCTGTCTTCGCCCTACTTGCGCGAAGAAGCCCAATTTCATGATCCTGACGCCTATTCTCTAGCTTTGGTTATGCGCTGGGCCAAGTCCCTTCGTTTCCATGCCAGAGCGCCGTCTGGTCAAAGAGCGATCAAGGAGCTCCAAAGCCCGTTGTGGAACGGCCGCTTTGGCGATTTTCCCTGTTGAAGGGAAGAGCTGTTGCTGCCAGTGCGGTGGATCCTGCGTCAGCGAAGGTGTAGACGCCAAGGTCAGTTTTGTCCGCAAGTCGGAATTGCAAAGTCTTGGATTAAGTGTCCGGATTGGGCTGGACCTGCCAAACATGCAAGCCGCGGAGAATGGCCGCATCGAGCCCACTTTGGCCGATGCCGCGCGTTGCCCGAACTACAGAAATGCGCAGAACGCGGACTTTGCAAAATTCGAAGAACGATCATTGCGAGTCTTTGCCGAGACCTTTTGGAGCAACCGCTATTGGGAACTAGCTGGATATGCTTTTGATCTAATCTGCTGCTCTGCCGAAATCTCGCGCCTGTTGCA
Source organism: Ruegeria sp. CF4 (assembly GCF_056537345.1). Lineage (NCBI taxonomy): Bacteria > Pseudomonadati > Pseudomonadota > Alphaproteobacteria > Rhodobacterales > Roseobacteraceae > Ruegeria > Ruegeria sp. CF4. Next base: position 124,622 of record NZ_JBQFRJ010000002.1, read on the forward strand.
GGTCGCTTTGATTGCAAAGTCAGGCGATGGTCACTGTCCCGAATTGGTTTTCGCGATACTGCAAAGCAGATCAACATGTCGATCCAACCAATCCTCGTCCAGTGCTTCGTGACGTATGAGCTTGCGGAAATAAGGTGCCGCGACTGCTAGTTCTATAAGCTGTTCAATCGGAACATCCGAGGCGATCTCACCGCGGTCTATTGCGGCTGCAAATACTGCTTCAACACTTGCGAACCTGTCTTTCATGAATTCAGTGATCACCAAACGCGCTTCTTCGTCGGTGGACGCAGCAGCGACCACCTGAGGCGCGATTTGGCCCCATGGTGTGTCATTTAAGGCTCCCATCAGTACGCCGAGTAACCAGCGCAGGTCAGATCGCAGCGGCCCATCGGTTTTGGGCGGTATGTTCGGCGGTGTTGCGATGCGCCTGAACGCTGCATCACGCAGACTGCGCGCATCTGGCCAGTGCCTGTAAAGTGTGCTGCGCGAAATGCCTGTTGCCTTTGAAACTGCGCCATGAGTTACGTGCAGCACGCCTTCATCCATCAGTATCTTTTGCGCAGCATCAAGCGCGGCCTGCCGTGTGGCGATCAGCCTAGGATCTTCTTTCAATCGCCCCTCCTATAGAACATCTTGTTGCGCTGTAGAACATTTTGTTCTATAAGTATGGCCATCTAAAAACTAAAGCTCAATACTCAATTCCGCGAACACGTCTTGTCAAAATGGGAGCGTATCAATGTTCAAAGTGGCAGCAACCCCGCTGGCGGTACTCTTATCGATTGGTGCGACAACCGCGCTGTCCGAGAGTGGCACTTACGAGCTGGATCCTGGACACAGCCAGGTCTTGTTCAGCTACAACCACATCGGGTTCTCAGAAACGTTTGGAATGTTCTCAGGTTTTAGCGGCGAGATAGAGTTCAATGAAGATGATCCGTCTGCGTCATCTGTCACAGTGTCTATGCCTGTAAAATCCATGATCACGGGCTGGGATGCCCGTCTGCAACATTTCATGTCCGATGACTTTTTCAGCGCGAGTGACGATGACGTGGTCACCTTCGCCTCAACCAGCATTGAAGTGACCGGTGGCAATACCGCGAATATTTCTGGCGATCTGACCATGAATGGCGTCACCAAACCTGTTGTTCTGGAAACAACGCTTAACAAGTCGGCGCCATACCCGTTTGGCGAAAAGGAGGGCACGCCGACCATGGGACTCGCAGCCACGGCGACTATCGTGCGGTCTGAATTCGGACTTGGGGCGTTTGCACCAGCGGTGAGCGACGAAATAGAGATCTTGATCAATATCGAAGCGTTAAAGGCTGAATGATGTGTGCAGGGGAGCTGATACTGCGCCGAGCGCTCATTCTTAACTTTTGACTGGCTGACAACAAAATGATTGTGTTCCTGAGACTACTGGCGGCTGCCGCGACTGCGGTGGCACTGACGTGTCCGCTGGCATTCGCGCAAGAACGCTCCTTGCCGGAGCGCACCTCACCCCGTCCCGAAACGACAAGCGGCGTACCCCATACTCAGATTGGTGTCGAAATTGATGCCGATTTGGCCCAGCTATTGCTGAAGCGTGTTGCGCAATTCCCAGGGGTCACACTTGGCCCGACACGCATATCGCTTCCTGGCGCAATTGGTTTTCAGCTTGATCCCGACATGTTGTTGGCTCAACCGAACTCTATCGTTGGTGGGTTTGAGTTTGCGCACATGCATCCTGATGGCAGCTTGCACGCTTCGCTAGACCCCGCAATGGCGCGACGGGCAGTTGAGGCGGGTTGGGCCGTAGCGCACCCGTGGGCCAATCAACGTCCTGGGTGGAGCGGCTTTGTCATGATCTATACACCGACGACACCCGAAGAGTTGGATGTCGTCATCGATCTGGTTGAAAGCTCGTACACCTTCATCACCGGCATCACTCTGGGCTAAATGCCCACCTGCTGACCTTTCCGTTGCTGACTAATGCGCGGTCAGTCAAAATTCAGTTTTACCGGAATTTCAGGTGATTCATGTACCACCGCTCTAGACGGGCCGGATCCAGAGATGTGGCGCAACTTCAATGGATGCAACTAGGATCGTTTGCTTCGACACATCCTCGTAACTTGTCAAAACTACATACCCCCAGTAGATATTTGGTATGTTTCGCTTGATCCTGTCGATACTTCTTGTTGTTGCATTCTCTGGCGCATCCGCAGCGTCCGTGAAGCATGGCTTGACCCATGGATCGGATCATTCTGGTCATCATGCTCAAATGGCGGGCGACGATCCGTTGGCGGATGCCGAGAAAGCTGCTGCGGATTGTTGCGACGCCGCTAGCGGCATGGGTTCAACATCCTGTTTTGGTGATCTTGTCGCCACGGTGGGGATTTCGCCGATTGCTCCAATGGTGATCTCGGTGGGTGGTGTAACGTACGCTAGAGCCGATTTTTCGGGCCTCGCACTGGGTGTCCCTATCGGTCCTCCGAAAGCTTGAACGGCGACGGGCTCTCGCCCGCAATCCGTTCAAATTTCACATCAAAGGACCGACAGACATGATCACACGTCGTCACTTCACCAAACTTTCTGCAACTGCGCTCATCGCGACCGCTCTTCCCGTTCGTGCTGGCACCCCAATGCGCGTGTTCAGCTCACCAGGTTGCGGATGCTGTCACGCATGGGCCGACTTGGCTCGCGCGCGTGGCTACGCCGTCACCGTTGAGGAACTGACGGACCCCGAGGCGCAGAAGTCAGCGCGGGGTATCCCGCTGAGCCTCGCATCTTGTCATACCATTGAAGCCGACGGTTATGTCTTTGAAGGCCATGTGCCGTTTGAAGCACTGGAAGCCGCGTTGAAGGATCGGCCTGACATCACAGGGCTTGCCGTTCCTGGCATGCCAATGGGCTCCCCTGGTATGGGGGACGATCCGTCCGCCCGTTACGACGTCATTGCATTTGGGGGAGAGGCTGGGGCCGGTACGGTTTACTACCGCGCAGGCACCGCGCAGCCGTTCGACACCTGATGCTAGGGCGCACAACACTCTTGGTCACCGGTGGGCTTGCGCTCGCCGGTTTCGCCGTAGCTTTCGTTCTGGCCCAGCCCTCCGAAGTGGTCGGTCTATTGAGTCCGGATGACGCCAAACTGGTCGCTATTGGCCAAGATATCTATGCGGATCAATGTGCTGCCTGCCACGGTGCGAGCCTTGAAGGACAGCCAAATTGGCAGATGCGCGGCGAGGATGGTTTACTACCGGCACCGCCGCATGACGCCACAGGGCATACGTGGCACCACGATGATGAAACACTCTTCACATTGACCAAATTTGGCCTGGCCGGGCTGATGGAGAACGCGCCCGCAACTGGTATGCCGGTCTATGAAGGTGTGCTCAGCGATGACGAAATCATTGCGGTGCTATCTTTTATCAAGTCAACCTGGCCCAATGACCTTCGTGAGTACCACGACGAACTGAATGCCCAGTCCGAATAGGGGACAACTCAGATGATCAAACAAACTCTTTTCGGTTTGGCCGTAGCAATGGCTCCAATGCTTGCGGCTGCGCATTCGAAGTCCGAAGCAACGACACCGGCTGACGGCGCGACTGTCACGGACGTGCCGGAGCTTACCATGCGGTTCGATGATCCTATGCGCATCATTTCGGTTACGCTCACCTCCCCAGATGGCGACGTCGAAATTGAACGCGAGACAGGTATGGACCCCGCTACGGAATTCCGGGCTGTGCCGCTGGAAGAGCTCACACCGGGAAGCTACCGCTTCGACTGGCGCGGTATGGCTTCCGACGGTCACCCGATGCAGGGCAGCTTTTCTTTCACGGTCGCTGAGTGACCGGACTGTCCCCTACAGATGGTGTTGTCGTCTTGGCCATTTTGGCGAAAGCACTTGGCTACGGCGCGGCGCTGCTGGCGATGGGAGGTGTCCTGTTCACGCTCCTCTTTGCCAGACGCGCTGAAGAGTCTGTTCTACGCCTTGCAAGGCACTTCGCGGTCGGTGCAGCGATTGTAGGTCTTGCCGTGCTTGCTCTACGATTCGGCATTAGAGCGGCGCGGATATCCGGAATGGGGTTAGAGGGCGCGACGGACCCAATGATGCTTGGCTTTGTCTGGGACAGTCCACTTGGCACAGCCGCGATTTGGCGAGGAATGGGTGAACTCGCGATATTGGCAATTCTGCTCCCGCGCGTCGGGCAGTGGATCGCTTTGGCGGGCAGCCTTGCCATAGCGATTTCCTTTGCTCAGGTGGGACACTCGCTCGGAGAGCCCCGGGCGGCTCTCGCAATCTTGCTGGTTCTGCATTTACTGGCTGCCGCGTTTTGGGTCGGTGCTCTCCTGCCTTTGCGCAAAGCGGCGCTCACTTCTACTGGGGCCGATCTACTGCACCACTTTGGCAATGTCGCTGCTTACGGAGTTGCCATCCTGATTGTAGTAGGCGCGGCACTCGCATGGCTGCTTTCGGGTTCACTGGCCGCCTTGTTCGGAACGGCCTATGGATTGGTGCTTTTGGTCAAGGTCGTGATCGTTTCCGCCCTTCTTGGCATCGCGGCGCTGAACAAGCTGAGATTTGTTCCGGCTCTCAGGGCTGAGACGCGTGGCGCGACACTTGCTCTACGACGTTCGATTTCGATAGAGATTCTCGCTGTTGTTCTGATCCTGCTTGCAACGGCGACCCTAACCAGTGTGACGACACCTCCCATCAATCCCTGACGGCTTTGGGTCCGAAGCAGGAGCTGCAAACCCTTGTTACGAATGTCTGCTTTGGGCTGCCTCCAGACATAGGCACGGGAACCAGCGAAGGTCGACTGCGAGCCCAATGCGGACGCTTTGCATTGGCTGAGTTGCGGGTTAGGTTTGCAACGCCATCGTGCGTGAAAACATGGACTCTGTATGCGAACTTCTCAGCTAGAAACAGATGATGGTGAAGAAGTGTTTTATAAGTTTGCAGGCCGAGGGAAGCCTGTTCTGCTCATCCATGGCTTCACTATGTGCTCGGAAATGTGGACGACCAATGGGGTGGTTCAAAAGCTCTGCGATGACTACAAAGTCATCACCCCAGACCTACGTGGTCACGGGCTTAGCTCTCGTCCCCACAACCGTTCTGGCTACGGTCTAAAACTACTAGATGACATGGCAGCAATCCTGGAGAGGGAGGCCACTGGAATGGTCGACATTGTTGGTTTCTCCCTTGGGGCTGAGTTAGCACTGAAGCTGGCAACAACAATGCCGTCCCGGATTTCCTCGGTATTCCTAATTGGTTCAGGGTGGACAAGAGAGAACGGCGTTGCTCTTTACCGTGAGTTTGCCTCATGGGCGAGAGAGAACCAGGCTGGGCTAACCCCAAGGCCAGATTATGACGCATTCGACGCGCTGGCAGAGGGAATGTCCGAAATCATCGACGTGCCGAAAGCGGAGCTTGAGCAAATTGAAGTGCCGTGCACTGGTCTCGTCGGTGAGGATGATCCTGAGTATGTGAACTTAGAAGCACTACGTGGGGTTATCCCCGGCTTCGGACTGGCTGTTATTCCCGGCGTACCGCACGAGACGTCTTGGCGCGATCCGTCTGTTCCTGACCGAGTTCGCAATTTCATAGGTAGCGCTTAGCACTCGCAGTTCTGAAAACTGACGTGCAGTTCTCGAATGGCTGCAAAGTCCGCAACTCAGTCGTTGCCCCGACTATGTCGAACATCTGCCGTTGGTACGAAACTGCCGTATAAGTTCAAGACACTTTGTAGGTCTTGGAGCTAGACTTGGGCGAAAATCATTACTCTGGTCCTTCAGAACCTTGCTTGTATCGCAATCCAGCCGTCGGCGAGTATAGTACGAATATGACAAGAGATCTTGAAGCTAACGCTCAGAAAATCGCTCATGCCCTGACCTCTGGCCAGCAGATACCCAAACTGTCTTCAGAGGCAGGACAGCTAACACTGGATGACGCTTATTCGCTTGCAAGTCGCGTCCGAGAGCTTCAGGGCAAAAAGAGAGTCGGCCGAAAAGTCGGCTTCACGAACCGCACGATTTGGCCTGTTTACGGTGTGGATCAACCCATTTGGGGAGAGGTCCACGCAGATGGGCTGTTTTCGACTGATCAGCCGGTAAACTTGGCAAGTTATTCAGAACCGAGAATCGAACCAGAAATCGTACTAGGCCTTGGCTATGCCCCGACGGCTGAAATGAACAATGAACAGTTGGCAGGTTGCGTGGAGTGGGTCGCTCCAGGGTTTGAAATCGTGCAATCGATTTATCCCGACTGGAAATTCTCAGTCGAAGATTCAATCGCAGCACAAGGATTGCACGGCTGCCTTGTTCTTGGCGACAAAATCGCGGCGACGCATGATGTTTTGATCGGCTTGGCCGAAGTGCCACTAGCATTGTTCAAGGGCACCAAGGCCATCGGGTCCGGCAAAGGTGAAAACGCGCTTGGAGGCCCAATTGAAGTCCTGGCTCATCTTGTGTCTCTGCTCTCCGAAGCCGACCAGCTTCAGGGAGGCGAGCTGGTTACAACCGGTACTTTGACAGACGCATGGCCAGTGTCTCCGGGTGAAGAATGGTCAGCTGGTTTTGGTGGCGTGATGGACACCGAGCTCTCGGTACGATTTACATGAGGCTTTGGTAGAGTGGTGACGCCGACTGCACCAAAGAAATGTTGCTCTCAATAGCTGACCATGATGGTCTTCCACTGGTTTCATCAATTCTGGGATGCAAATTAAACGATGCTATCCAAATCAGATTACATGATGTTTCTTAGGCACCCAGCCTGGCTATGGATCAAGAAACAAGCCAGGCATCTGTTGCCGCCGATTGACCCCTCATTGCAAGCGCGCTTTGACGAGGGGCACGCGTTTGAGCCTTTTGCTGAGGAGCTATTTGGTGATCTCGTTCACCTCGGTTTTTCAGATTTTTCAGAATACCAGGCTCTGCCCGCGCGTACTTTGGAGGCTTGGAGAAACGGTGCAAACGCAGTGGCGCAGGGACGTTATGAAGATGGAACCATAACTTGCATCTCCGACATCGTGAGCCGCAGTGACGATGGGTACGTTCTGACAGAGATCAAGAGCGGGACTTCTGCAAAGCCCGAGCACACTTTTGATCTCGCATTCCAGCGTGTCGTGCTTGAGGCAGCCGGGTTCCCCATTGCGCGCTGCGAAGTGGCACATGTGAACCGTGACTACGTCAGAAACGGCGAAATCAATCCGCGAGAGCTTGTCAGCATCACTGACATCACGGATGCGGTGACTGAGCAGCTCGAAAAAACACGCACGCGTATCGATCAGGCATTGAGCGTCGTTGCCAGCGGTACGATGCCTGATCCGTCCCCCGAACGTGCGCGCCTTAAATCCTACGGTGAATGGCTGGAGATCCGCGAGAAGCTCGACCCTCCAATCGCGCAAGACAGCATCCACCGCCTTCCGTTCATGAACGCGGAAAAAGCCTCCGCACTCATCGCAGACGGGATCACAAAGATTGACGAGATCAGTGATCCATCTGTGTTGGGCAAGTCAACACAGCGCTACTTGAGAGCAGTGGCAAACGGTGCACGCACAATCGACCATCAGGAGTTGAGCAGGTTTCTGAGCGAGATTGTCTATCCGGTTTATTTTTTTGACTACGAGACGTCTCAGAGTTTGCTGCCACCTTGGGACGGAACGCGTCCCTATCAGCAAGTGGCTTTCCAGTATTCCTTGCATATCCAGCGTGAGCCTGGCGGAGAAATTGAGCACAAGGAGTATCTCCACCGTGACTCCAGTAATCCGATGCCAGCCTTACTGAAAAGGCTACGTGAGGACATGGGTGACGTTGGCTCCGTTGTGGTTTGGTATGCGCCGTTCGAGAAATCGCGCAATACGGAAATGGCGGAAACCTATCCAGAGCACGCTGGGTTTCTGGAAGACTTAAACGCCCGCGTAGTTGATCTGATGAAGCCGTTTGCGGATGAAGTGATCAACGATCCCGCGTTCAAGGGAAGCGCCTCCATCAAGGCCGTTCTTCCAGCGCTTTTGCCAGAACTTTCATACGATGATCTGGACATCAAAGAGGGAGCGAGCGCGTCTCGCCTTTGGAAGGACGTAACACTGACCGAACCGGATGATCCAGAGCGCGAGAAGGTCTATTCTGATCTTGTGGCGTATTGCACGCGCGACACCTGGGCGATGGTCGCAATTCACCGGGAACTGCTGGCGATGTGAGGTGTGCTGCGACCCAAAAGACGTTTTTCGACTTTGCTCTACTGGATATCTGTGTGGGTCTTCGGTGTCAGAGCAGCCGCAAACTCAATCTTGCCACTCCAACCGATACAAGACGTGGTGACCGCGTAGACCTTTCAGGAGTCTGGGTTCTATTTCAGAAAAAGAGAAATCGGTTCGTCCTCCGACCATGGCACGAGTCGCATCTGAAACGAGTATCTCGCCCGCCGCACCAACGGTCGTTATGCGTGATGCTTTATTGACCACAGTGCCAAAAAAATCTCCACGAGATTGCACGACATCACCAGTATGAATCCCAATCCGGACACCGAAAGATGGCTCCTCGGAAGCCGATGCAATGGCCCCCTGAATCTTGATAGCGGCCGTTAGTGCTTCTTTCGCGGACGGAAAGACGGACAACGTTCCGTCTCCAAGGGATTTCACGAACTGGCCATGATACTTTTCGATGATCGCCGCCAAGACTTGGAAGTGGTTTTCGATCAGCACCGACCAACGCTGATCGCCCAACGCCTCCGCCAACGTTGTGCTGCCCTCCACATCAGTGAAAAGTACCGAAGCCAAACCTTCGGTTTGGACCAGCTCGGGTCCATCTTCACGCGCAGCATCAACCAATTGTTGGATGGCTAGCTGTTCCTTACCCACGAGTTCAATATTTGGAGTGGGCACTGAAGCGTGGCGATTGATGATCTTCCAGGCCGCTCCCTCCAGGACAAAAATCTGGACGGTGCGGTAAAATACGGCTTCATCAAAGCCGACAAACTGAATCTTATGGACGAAAGATGACCATCCCGTGTCTCCGTTTTCGAAGGCCTCAGCTTCAACTTCTTCGAAAACGACGGGAGCAGGGATCTCCGCGAAAAAGCCGCTAACCCCATCGCGAACTGCTTGCCCACTCCAAAACTCTCCTTCGCCTGTCCCAACAAACCGTAGTTCATCTGCCTTCGACAGAAAATCCTGCAACTCGTCAGTATTCTTTTTGGTTCTGAGTATTTCATACCAACGCCTCGAAACTGCCAGCAGTTCAGGTGAGGAACGTATCATCACAAATGACTCGAGACGCTAAATGGAATGAGACTTACAAGGTCTTGCAACCGGGATCTCCATTTTCGAAAGATGCAGGTCAATGCTGCCGCTGAGGTTTGGTCAGATCAAGACTTTTGTATTTCTCCAGAACGGAGCGCATAAGACGCACGTCGGTTCAGAGCGAACTATCGACGGAGTTTCTGAGTTCGAGTCCGGATCACAGGGTATCGAATCGTTTCGCTGTCGGAGAGCTACTCGACGCTGTACTGACCCGCAAAATAAGATGCATGAGTGTATCGGGCACACGCTAAGCTAGAAGGTTCCCAGAACTACGCGGTGAAACTCGAAGTGCAGCAAGCGCCGTCTTGACATGGCTATGCGAACTGGTTCAGCTTGCGGTCATGACGTACACACGCATCCACTGCCATCGAATATCGGCCTGAGGTCGATAACCCACGCGAAATCCGTGGGAGGCAGCATTGGTATGCGGGCGAGGCTTATATCCTTGTAATTGCTCCAGATTAGAGTGCACGAGTCGGTTCGATTCCGACGCCTCCTACCATCCTCAGGAGGTGTCCGACATGGCGGGCGACGTCACGAACGCAATTGATTTCAACGACATCAAGCAATCGGTCGAGGAGAACCTCGGAAGCACACCCGAAGGCTGGTCCGGCTTGGTCACGGTGCTCTTCACAGAGGTTAAGGAATACTGCGATCTGAAGGGTGCCACCTACCCCTTTGTCCTTCAGATCAAAGAGAAAATCGGCGAGCTCCGCATCTACCACCGGTGTGATGATCGACAAATTCAGTCGATGATCGCTGCGACGATTGCGCGTGCAAATCACAGCTGTGAACGATGCGGGAATAGTGCCGAGACCCAACTTCTGGACGGCTGGTACAAGACACTTTGTTGCTGGTGCGCGCATGATGTCGCGAGCAAGCGCCACCCGAAAAGGAAGAGGCTTTTTGGCGTTCGAAAAAAGCCTACTCGAGATCGAATGACCTGCTCAGTTTGTGGCTATTTCGGTCAGATCGACCGAACGGATGACCGTAATCGGTGCCCTGCGTGCGTGAAGAAGGAATGGTGATGACCGCCGAACAACAAGTGACCTTCAATAAGATTATGGAAGACTACGATGATGAGAACTACGCCCGGAAGCTCATGAATACGGGCTCACTGGCCACCGGTCATGTCCCGCTGATTGCCCTTTGCCAGATCTCGAGAGGGGTCTTCCATCTCAACAAGACCAAGTTCTGGAGAATGTGACTGATGGATGATGTCGAAAAGAGTTGGAAGGAATTCAGGGAAAAGGTTCGAGGTGTGATCGAGGAGCATGGAGCTCCAGATGATCTCCGCTCATTTGACGCCTGGTACGCCGAAGAGATGCGTTTGGTGATGGCGCACAACTACCCAGCTCCGCACGTCTCTGACGTCACATGGTCGGCGGAGTGTCTGCATGTCGAGTGTGAAGACCGCGAAGTGGTCGACCGTATGATGAATGCTATGGCGGAGGTTTCACACGATCTCAAAGAGGCGCGGGCCCGGAGGTCAGTGATGGGCAGTGTTGTCGACTGGAATGATATTCATGGAAGCGTCTTCAAGCAGCTTGGTGAGTATCGTGCCGGGTGGGTGGAGCAGCTTACGCTTGCACTTGAGAAAGTGAAGAGGTTGATCGACGAGCAGCCCGACCTGTTTGGTGATGAACACCCGTCCATCGTTCAGATCAAACAGAAATTGGGAGGCTTGCGCGTCTATGAGGGCCCAGGCTGCAACCAGGCTACGAGTGAAGAGATTCAATGGCGTGTCGCTCAGATTGAGCAAACCTGTGAAGGTTGTTCTAATTCTGCCCAACGCCAGACCATCCTTGGGTTTGTGACGACGCTTTGCAGCTGGTGCTACAATGATGCTCTGCGGCGGCGATTTGAGGGCGCCGAAGAATCCTGGCCCGACAGCCTGAGGCTGGACATTGTGAAAAACTATCCAGACCTCGTTTCTCCGGATTGCGCATCTCTTGTTCCTGCTGTCGGAAAGGGCTGGCTCGTGATGATTTCGCAAGCACTCCACAAGCTTTCCTTCAGTCAGGATTTCAGGGCACTGGACCCTGGAACTATTCAGATCTCGGATATTAAGAAAGGCCAGGATGGCAAGATTTCCATCGGTTTCAGTCAATACCACGATCTCATTCAGGAGTACGCTGACTGGATGGAATTTCGATGCGGTGTGACGTGTGAAGAGTGTGGCCACGTTGGTGACATCGTTCGGACAGCCGACAGGTCTCAAGTGACTTGTTCTCACTGCTACTGTACTCGGGAGAAGTCTGATGGGTGATGACGACGACGTTGAACTGGATGAACAAACCTTGCGTTTGCTTAGGCTTCGGGAGGCTGAAATTTCGGCCGGTCGAGCAAAACTTACCAAGCCGATTACCTCGGATGAGATCCGGTCGCGAAAGTTGCCTGATCCGAAGGGTAAGCCAGATGAGTGACGAGACTACAGAAAAGGAAATCCCAATTTTCGTAATCTGCGAGACTTTGGTGAACGGCAAACATCGAGAGATTAAAGGAAAAGAGATCACTGTAAAACCAAACAAGATCTTAGTCTTGACGATCAGTGTCGAGGATGTTGAGCGATGACAGATGATTTTTCAGAAGAAGAGATCCTCGTGCGCCCGTTACAGGATGTTCCTCTGGATGACTTGATCGCAGAGTTGCAAGCTCGTCGCAAAGAAGGTCCGGAGGTCTGGCTTGCATTGCGCAAAATGATTTTCGAGCAAATCGCCGATTTTGCACAGCGTCCGGCCGACGCGCCCAAATGGCGGGATGAATGGGTCAAAGAGAACACCTGGGATCTAGTGACTGACGACGATGATGTCGAGATCACTGATGGTAGCGGCAACGTGTTCGACGACCTCGGGATTGAAGACCCGAGGAAGAAGACTTAGTGATGGGGCCCGAGCATTTCAGCTTGATCTTATCCGCCGTGATCATTGTCGCATTGGCGATCTACGTCAGACACATCGTCTACACCGCTGGAAAAGATCGCGAAGTCGATCCAGAGCGAGTGCAAAGGATCATGCGAGATCTGGACTACAGCCACTTGGACCGAGTGATGAACCGGCGAAGGAAGGGGTAGCGGGATGTTGAAGGTGGTTGTCTATGTTGGTGATCAAGAGGTCGCCCGAGCTGTGGCTGAGAACGATTCAGAACTCGCGGACGTGTCCGATTACAATATCCGGATGAACGAACGTGCTGCCGAGCGGTTTGGCATTCAAGAAAAAGGTCTAGGCGGCCGGATTAAGGGCCACCCTCGAAATCAGACGGTCTGGAGGCTCGTCCGCAAGATCGCAGACCTTTGGCTTGCGGGGACCGGCGCGGGCGAAGAAAGCGTTGAGGCAGAGCTGCTGCCGATGATCCGCAAGTCTATCCGCGAACTAGATGAGAGGGTCGAAAAGGAATCGAACCAGAGCGAAGACTGGAATGCTGTGATCAAGCAGATTTCTGATGACGAGCCGTATTCCCTAGGCTTCTACGCTGACAAATTTGAGTCGTGGACAGCGGACGAGATTGAAACTCTTCGATGTGATGTGGTTGAATCAGCCACAGAGGAAGAACTAATGGCCGAGGTCGAACGCCGGCGAAGAGCTGGTCTACTGCCCAAGGAGGCCTCGAATGATGGCTTCTCAGATATGGTTGATGATCTCTGGGGCAAGCTCGATACAGACCCAGACCGCTAGTACAGCTTACCTGCCGCTCTTAACCAATATTTGACATAAGAAGTCTATGGCGACTGTCGTCGTAGTAGTGCGTGCTTCTTCTAAGCTCCTCTCCTGCTAGGAACCAAAGCGCCCCAGATAAGCATTTCGCCAGCACTGCTCTGCGGAACTATGTACCACCAGTCTCTACTATGAGTATGGTTGACCGCAACCAGCCCTAGCCGGACATTCCAAACTGAACTTTGCAAATCCCGACAAGCGGACGAAACGGTCTTTGTTACGTCACCCGAGTAGCAGAGTAGTAAATCACACGGGCAGGAACCTTGATGCCGTCCTCGGCGGCGAAGACGCCAAAACCATTGATCATACTTGCCGCGACGGAATCCAATATGGCGTTTTCGGCGTCTGGGTGGGCAAACATGGAAATGGCCCCGCGAAATGGACCTATTGCGAGCATCATCGCCGTAATGTCCGCCGCAGCACCAATCGGTGTTAGGTGGGTATCGACTTCCTCGGCCGAAACATGTTCAAAGCCGGTTTCAGATAATAGGCTCGTTACCATCTCGATATTGGCGAAAGCCATTGGTCCGGGGGCCGACGGGTCGGGCTTGGGCATCTCCGGCAACGCCTCAGCCAAAGCCCGCCCGGGAACCGAGAACCAAGGGTTGTGCTGCGGACCTGCCCAAGTGACAAACACCATTCGACCACCTGGAGAAAGGGCCTTGCCTATGTTTGCGAAGGCTGACTTCGGCTCTCCAAAAAACATGGTTCCGAATAATGATATGACAGAGTCACAGTTGGCGCGACTAAAGTCATAGTGCTGCGCGTCACCCTGAACCGGCTCCACACGAGCCAGGTTACGGGCACGTTCACTGACACGAGCAACAAATGCCTCAGCAATGTCGAATGCAATCACGCTTCCATCGGGACCAACTTGATCCGCGGCATCGAGTGAAAGGGCGCCAGAGCCGCAACCAAGATCGAGTACCCTCTCGCCAGCCTTAAGTGCCGCTCGTTCAAGCAACCCATCCTTTACGGGACTATGCGCCTTTTCGATTGGCTCCTCATGGTCGATCCATGGATGCGCAAGAGCGTTCCAGTCCATCTAGGCTCCCCCCCAAGCGTCTCGCCTGCGTAATCTTGCTGGATATCTTTTAACAAAGCAATCGTTGCGTCCTAATCCGCTTCGGGCTCAGAGCGGACCTTCGCTACCCACTGCGAGTCTCTGAGGTAGCCCGCATTTAAGCGTGAATAAGTTCACGGTGTTTTAGATCGCGATGCTTTAGGCAAACTGCATGCGGATCAAGATTCCTAGGCAAAATAGAAAGTGGCTAACGCTGGTTTTGTTCGGCGGCATCGCAACTTTCATGTTGTTCGGCGGTGAGTTTACGGGTTCTCCTGACAGCTGCCGCATAAAGTGCTTTACGTACACAATCCAAGAGTGGTCGGATTACGGATACAGGGGCTATGTCATAACGGGCCTCTATTTAGCCGCGGTTTTTGGCTTCCTTTGGGACCATCTGTGAGTTGAGCGAACCGCCCCAAGGGGGGATATTTGCATCGCGCAGGCAGCAGACGTTAACAAAAAATTCGAATGACCGCTCTGCGGACATTCCCGACCTTCGTTGCTCTCAGACCAACGGCAGCTCTCGAGGGGCACAGCAAATATGATTGATTGTGAGCGCCAACACCCCTTCAGCCGAAAAGCGAGAGCGGCCTCCGCTTAGAAAGACCGGTTACGCCCGATATCAGGACAGCGACTTGACGAGGAGAACCCAGTTTTCTGTTTCGGTCGCCCAGCCGTCTTTTACGCATGGGGCTTTGTCCAACTTAGTGTATCCCTTTCGCTCGTATAAACGTCTGGCTCCCACGTTTTCATCGGCAACAATAACACTCATAGTGTTGTGTCCTGCATCGCGGGCTATCTCGTCGGCGACTTCAAGTATTTTTGAACCAAGTCCCTGACCACGGGTCTCTGGGTAGCAAGCCAGAACATTGACATACCAACTGTCCAACGCTTTGTTTTCCAGCTCGTGCAAGGGACGGAACAAGGCTGGGAAGTCATCTCCAATTTCTTCTGGTTCAGGTCCGATCCCATAGCCTGTAAGACCGGCAACCGCCCCGTTGCCAAAGTCAACTACGACCACTTGCCCCTCTCGTGCCTTTTCAGCCTGTCGCGCGCGACCGACCGCCAGGCATCCTCGCCATCTTGTGCCAACCCAGTCCAGACATGGAGCGGCAGGCCTTCGCCTGCAAAGTTCACCAAGTCCGCAAGTGCATGGGCATCAGCTTCAACGGCTAGTCGCAAAGGCTTTTCAAGTGGTATCACTTCTCTCACTCCAACGAGTTTAAAGTTTAATAGACATCTCATGCCAAGTCATTCCTCCATGGTCGGAAGTCGATGGCTGTAAATAACTGTATCCAAACCCCTCGTAGAGTGGGATGTGATGCTCTTTGCACATGAGGTGGATTGTCGACTTACCCATCCTTTTCATGCGCTCCACGAATTCGACCATCATTGACCGTGACAGACCCTTGCCCTGATGCGCGGAATCAACAACAACGGACATTATTACGACGTTTGGTGCGTCGGGGTCATGTCCGACAAGCTCCTTAAATTCCTCATCAGACATTTCGACTTCATGGGCACATCCGCAATTTATAAAGCCAACAATCTCGCCTTTTTCCTCAAGAACGAGGAAACCATCGGGATAGACCTCGATCCTCCTGAAAATCTTTTCGAAGGTTGCTGCTTCGTCGCCTTCATAGGCAGCAGTTTCGATCTCAAAGCACCGAGCTGCGTCGGAAGGTTTGGCGTTTCGGAATTCGTTCATGCGCCTACACTATTCGTGATGCATTGAGTTGCAAAGCTGCCGTTCGTATCCTCGCAGTATTCCGGAGGTATGGGCTCAATATTGCCGTTCTTTGCGGTTTGCATGGTTGGCGGGTCGCAGCCCTAACCGGACACTCCCAACTAAACTTTGCAAATCCCCATAAGCGGGACAAAGCTACTGGTGAACCTTTCGCAAAAATGCCTCTTATCTGACGCCTAGCAGTTTTTCACTCAGACCCGCGCGGCGATCAATTCGGCAGCTTTTTCAGCAATCATAATCACCGGCGCGTTGGGATGTCCGGTGTTCATTTGCGGCATCACAGACGCATCGGCAACACTCAACCCTTCAAGCCCGTGCACCTTCAAGTCGGGAGCAACGACGCAATCATCGCTTTGCCCCATCCTGCAACTGCCAACGGGATGAAAAGACGTCGACGAAATCTCGCGGATGTCCGCAAGAAGTTCTTCGTCGCTCTGGGCGTCCGCCCCCGGAGATATCTCAACTGGATTGAGCTTCGCAAAAGCTTCCTGTGACACAATCTTCCGCGCTTCTTTGATGATCGCGCGCATCAGATCGACGTCCGCCGGATCGCTAAGATATCCAGGATCGATAATGGGCCGATCCAATGGGTCGCTTGATGCAATCGTCACACGCCCTCGGCTCCAAGGACGGGTCGGAAAACCAGAGATTGTGAAACCGTGGCGATCCGGTGGGCGATACTCCGGGGCTCCCAAGCTTATGAAATATGGGATCATAAGCAGTTCTATATCGGGAATATCGACATGAGGTCCGGATCTCAGAAATGCACCAGACTCAAAGTGGTTCGTTGTCAGGGGCCCGCGCGACTCCTCTGAGTAGAGGCGCTCAACTTCCGCAGTTTGCTCAGAGCTTCGGCCAAAGAAGGTCAAGGGTTGATCGATTTCCCAACGGGCGCGGTAATGAAAATGATCCTGCAGATTTTCGCCCACACCGGGCAGGTCATGCTTCACCGGGACGCCGACATTGTTCAACAGGTCTGCTGGGCCAATTCCTGAGAGTTGCAGGATCTGTGGTGAACCTATGGCACCCGCCGCCAAGACGGTTTCCTGTGCTGTTGCATTGTTCAGTTCGCCCTTGGCGACATAATTCACACCGGTCACAGAACTGCCCTCAAGTTGCAACGACATGACAGTCGCGCCAGTCACAACGGTCAAGTTGGGACGCCCCATCGCTGCGGAGAGGTATGTCTGCGCGGTGCCGCCCCGCCGGTTATCCTGCAAAGTCGCGGGGAAATAACCGCAGCCGTCCAATTCCGTGCCATTCAGATCGCCATTAAACGGAATCCCGGCCTGCTGGCAGGCTTGGATAAATGTCTCGGTCAAGGGCGACCGCTCGCCTGGCTTAGTCACAGTTAGCGGACCACTGTCTCCATGGATCGAAGGATCTCCATCGACTTCCCAATTCTCAGCCTTCTTGAAATAGGGCAGCACATCGTCCCATCCCCAGCCCTTAGCACCCATTTGGGACCACGTGTTGTAGTCTTTCGGATGCCCGCGCAGGTAAATCATGTAATTGATCGAACCAGTGCCGCCGATACATCGACCGCGCGGATAGGCGATCTGGCGCCCTGAAAGTTCACCCTGCGGGGCGGTTCGAAAGGCCCAATCGAAGCGTGTATTAGTGAGCGCGCCAAATTTTGCGGGTGTGGAAACTCGGGGGTCGTCGTTCGATCCACCGGCCTCTAATAGCAAAACGGAACGCTTTACATCTTCGGTCAAACGAGCGGCGAGCACGCATCCTGCGCTTCCGGCGCCAACGATAATAACGTCAAAACTATCCGTCATGACAAAACCCCAAACTACCAATCCGGAAAGAGTGGCGGACAGTCTGCCCTTTATCAAGCAACACATTTTGCGGAGGTTGGGTATGTCCGCTTTGGGCTCAGTGGTTTTGTTCTGATTTGGTGGACACCTAGAATAGACGCAGACAGCGTCGGGAGGTGTCGAATGACGAAGCCGAAGCGATACAAGCGGTACAGCGCGGAGTTCAAACGAGAAGCTCTGCGCCGGGCTGCGGAAGAAGGGATGACGGATAAGGCTGTCTGCGATGAGCTGGGTATCAGCACCCGACAGTTTCGACGATGGCAAGGTGAGATAGCGTTGCTGGGCCAGGATGCGTTCCCCGGCCATGGTCGTGCACGCGACGAAGAGATGGCTGCGCTGAAGCGCGAGCTGGCCAAGGTCAAGAAGGAGCGTGATTTCCTAAAGGAAGCGGCGGCGTACTTCGCCAGGCTGTCGAAGTGAAGTACGCCTGTATCAATCTCCGGCGTGGCCATTATCCAGTGCGCATGATGTGCAGGCTGTTGGGTATTTCAGCCAGCGGATACTACGCTTGGCGCACACGTCCGGAGAGCACCCGTGCAAAACAGGACAGAGAATTGATGCCGAAGATCAGGCGGATCTTCGAAATCAGCAAGGGTGTCTACGGCAGTCCTCGGGTGCATGCCGAACTGGTGGCGGAAGGCGTCACAGTCGGGCGCAACAAGATTGCCCGCCTGATGCGCCTTGAACGGTTGAGGGGCTGTCCCAAACGCCGTTTCCGGGTCACGACGCGGCGCAACCCGGCCCATCCGGTTGCAAAGAACCTGTTGCAACGGAACTTTGAGGCGCGGCAACCGAACCAGAGATGGGCTGCTGACATGACGTATATCTCGACAAAGCAGGGCTGGCTCTACCTCGCGGTTGTAATGGATCTTTTCTCTCGCCGGATTGTGGGCTGGTCAATGAGCCAGCGGATGGGCCGGCACCTTGTGATTGGCGCCTTACGCATGGCCATTGAGGCGCGCCGACCGGGCGGGCATCTCATTCATCACTCTGACCGAGGCGCCCAGTACACCAGTGACGACTTTCGAGAGGAACTTGCCCGGCATGGCATCGAATGCAGCATGAGTGCGGCAGCGAATTGCTATGACAACGCCGTCGTCGAAAGCTTCTTCGGCGTTCTCAAACGCGAACGTGTAAACCGCGTACGCTACCGCACCAGAGATGAAGCACGTGCCGACCTGTTCGAGTATATTGAAGTGTTCTACAATCGAAAGCGTCGCCATGGATATCTTGGCAACGTAAGTCCAGCTGACTTCGAAGATCGGTCAGCCGGGTCCTTTCAAACCGTCCACTGAAACGGGGCAAAACGACAGAGCGGCCGTTCGCATTCATTGTCGCGGAGTCCGCATCCAGCCCAAAGCAGACCCACAGGCCGGAGAAGTCTTTGAGATCCATGTGGCATTTCTCCTGCGCGAATAAATTTGCGCTGATGCGCGTTTGTTTGCTGTTGTTGTCCAGGCATCTCATAACTGACGCGTTTGCGGTTTATCGCCTGCGTGCGAGTGAAGTACTTTGATCGGTCAAAAGTTGAAGACTG
Organism: Ruegeria sp. CF4; assembly: GCF_056537345.1. Lineage (NCBI taxonomy): Bacteria > Pseudomonadati > Pseudomonadota > Alphaproteobacteria > Rhodobacterales > Roseobacteraceae > Ruegeria > Ruegeria sp. CF4. The sequence continues at coordinate 143,783 of NZ_JBQFRJ010000002.1, forward strand.
CCAATCAAAGCGCACTTATGATTGAAGGGCAGTGCTCTAAAGTTGTAGGACCCGTACAGGAACTATCTTAAATTGAGCGCGTACTTTGGAACGCGCAAACTTATGGGCAAATCGTGCAAAGTTATGCGCAAGTACCGCGCAGAGTTTTGGGCAAAGCTCCAAGATTTTCTTTAACGAAATCAATGTAAACAATGCAGCGTTATGAGCGCACCTACAGGCACTGTAGGTGCGCCCATAGCTTTGCATTTCGCCCAAAGAATTGCATTTTTGGCCCAAAACTTTGGGCGCATTAACCTTCAACTTTCTTGGTTCGAGGCTCCATATCTTCGGGTCTCATTCTTTGCCTGTTTCGCGCCATCGCCGTATTGCCGGGGAAGGTTTTCGGATGGCCGCTTCCAGCCCAAACCAGACATTCAGAGTCGGACTTTGCAAAGTCCGGCGGACGGAATAGGCGGACTTTCTTGCCTATTTGAAGATCATGCAAACTTCATTCAACTTGAGAACCGGTGTGGTAGCTTGGTCGAGTGAGTTCATGAGATCAGATCAGTCCAATTGGAGAACGACCATGCGTCATATCGAGTTATTTCGGATATTACCAAAAGCGACCATAGCCTTTGTGGCTTCAGTATCGATGGCCTGGGGATGCACTGGCATCATGTTGACAGGGCAGGATGGAAGCATCGTTCGCGCAAGGACCGCCGAATGGGGGCCGTTCGATCTTGAGACAAAGATCAACATTATTCCGCGAGGTTTCACTTATACCGCAGGCGAAATGCCAGATGGGCAAGACGGAGCAAACTGGACCGGCCGATTTGGAATGGTCGGTATCAGCATGTTGGATCATGGGGCTCCCGCAGATGGGATCAACGAAGCTGGGTTGACCGCCGGGTTGTTTTATCTGCCCGGCTTCACCGAGTATCAGGAGTACGACCCTGACCTTTCCGGCAACACGATTCCCGGCGATTTGCTCGCCAGCTATGTCCTTTCCCAATTTGAGACAGTTGAAGAGGCTGCCACAGGGTTGGCGAATGTCCGTGTCGTCGGGGTCGTGGATGAGACCTTAGGATTTCCATTCCCGTTTCATATGTTGGTTGCTGACCGGTTCGGCGGAAGGATCGTCGTCGAGTACATTGATGGTGACCTGACGGTTTTCGATGCCCCGCTTGGCGTGATCACCAATTCGCCAAACTACGATTGGCACATGACGAACCTAAACAACTATGTAAACCTGTCGGCTCTTGGGCTTCCCGAAGTTGAGGCAAGCGGCGTTACTTTCGCGCCCCTGGGCGCTGGGAGCGGTATGATAGGACTGCCAGGCGACTTCACACCCCCATCCCGGTTTGTCCGCGCAGTCGCCTTTTCCCAGACAGCGCGGGAGACGCAAGGTGGCTATGACACCGTACGCGAGGCATTCCGAATACTGGACAACTTCAACATTCCTGCCGATGCCGCTGAGGGCGCTCAAGACGATGTGCAGTCGGATGACCTACTTTACAGCGCAACACAGATCACAACCGCTGCGGACTCCCTGAACCTCGTTTACTACTATCACACGATGTACGACCGAACGGTGCACATGGTTGATATGAAGCAGATTGACTTCGGAGCTATGGGAGGCGAGATGATCGTCTTTGAAACCAGCGGTGATCGCGAACCAACGTTAATCGATGTGACCCCAACGAATTGACGTTTTACCACGTGGGCCGTGGCGGCATCACCGCTAGCTGCGGCCCAATAAAACTTCGGAATGGAGGGTTTACCGCTCCAGCGAGTTACCGGCGCTAGGCTCGAAGCCGCGTTCACCACTGTTCGCACTAGTGACTGGAGGCAGCCCGAAGCGGACCTTCGCAACCAAGCTTTGCTAACTCCGAAATACACAACGAAACGGCCAGTTGCAGAGGTTGTATCGGCGGTGGCAACCAACCATTCATGTCGTCGACTAACCTGTTCAACGTCGCACTACAACTTCTCCGAACTGATCCCACGAGGACCTAATCTTCGAAGCGTTCATTTGGCTCGACCACATTTACTTGCTTCGGAACTTGGTCGGTGTCATTCCGGTCTGACCTCGGAAAAAGCGAGTGAAATGGGACTTGTCAGAATAGCCGAGCATCAGTCCGATCTCTGCAATTGTCATCTGGTTTTGTTTGAGGTGCTCCTTGGCGACATCGATACGCAGCCGTTTGATTTCGCGCGGTAGCGTTGTGCGTTGTTTTTGAAGCGCTTTCAGAAACCGTTCCGGTTGTATTCCCAGCATTCCAGCCACCATCTCTGGTCCCAAATCGGTTTCATCCAGTTTGTCGCGTAAGACAGATCGCAAAGCTGCCACCACGGTTACTTCTTCATCTTGTCGAAGTGATGCTATGGGCTTGGCAGAACCCTCAGAGACGTGGTGCAAAAACAACCATTCCACAGGAAAACTAATTTGCATTCCGGGATCAGTCCCAAGGCCAACCTCGATCCCTTTGTAGTCGATAGGCAGCCCATTGATGTATCTGCTTTCCCATCGCACACGGGAAGAGTCCCAGGACTCTCCGACGACGGTCTGCAATAGGCGTACATAGATTGCGGCACCAAAACCGGTCACCTGAATGGGTGGGACGGTTGGTTCCTGTTGCCTCTCGATACGATAAGTCGCTTTGTCTGCTTCAATGACAAGGCTGTGCCGCACAGAATTGGACTCCTGCGGCACGAGCTCAACAAAGCGGGTAAAAAACTCGAACAGCGTTTTTGTAGATTGCAAGGCTTGAGCGAAGGGCGGCCATCCTTGTAGGTCAAACGCTTCCCCTACATTCAGTCCTAGGTATCGATCCCCTGATACTTCTGAGAAAGCATTTACCAAGCCGTAAACCAACTCGGAGTGAACGAACACGGATGGGTTAGTCATCAGTTCAGCTTTCAAGCCGACCTGATCCAATGCTGGTTGCGGATTGATCTTACGTTCGGTGAGATATTGCAGAAAGGGAGCGGCTAAAGAGAGGCGAACAAAGCCCTCGCTATGCTCTCGGGAGGTGGAGTTGAAAGGCAAGCTCATAACCCTTGTTGGATTAGCTTTAAGAAGTGGCCATTTTTGCAGTCACATTCGCACATCCTAATTCAAAAGGGGCAACCGAGCCAATGAATTCCAGACTATAGTTGGCAAAACATGAATATGAAGGGAGTACTTATGTCCGGCTTACGAATGTCTCTTTGCTCGACGGCAATTGTCGCGGCAGTTCTTTCTTTTTCGACGACCGCGCAGGCTCAGGATCAAGAAGAACCCCAAACGCTGTTTACCAACGTGCATGTCTTCGACGGTGTGAATGAGCAACGCATTGAGAATGCCAGTGTTCTGGTCGAGGGCAATCTGATCAAGTCCGTCTCAACCGATGCCATTGATGCGCCGAGTGCGAAGGTTATCGACGGTGGCGGACGCACTCTGACACCGGGCTTTATCGAGAATCACGCGCACCTGATGCTCATGGGGCCATCGATTGCCGAGATGGAAACCAACTCGACCTGGGAGGATTTCGCCATCCACGGGACACGGATGGCCGAAATGTACCTGATGCAGGGCTTCACGACCGTTCGCGATGCCGGGGGCGCTGGTGGCGGGCTGCGGCGTGCCATAGACGCAGGCCAGATCGTCGGCCCCCGCTTTTATCCTTCCGGCGCATTTCTCGGGACGCGCGGCGGCCATGCCGACTTCGCATCTTTCACATCTCCGCCGGGCGGGGTGACCAACTTTGGCACTCTGAATATGGCCCAACAGGTCAACGGTGTTGACGAAATTTACATGTATGGCCGCAACAACTTGCGCATGGGTGCCACGCAACTGAAGTTCATGCAATCAGGTGGGGTGATTTCGGCATTCGATCCATGGCAGTTGCTCGCCGGTTCGAAGGAAGAGATCGAGGCTGCTGTTCAGGTTGCCAACGAGTACGGCACCTATGTCATGGCACATTCCTACCGCAAAGAAGCGATCATCAATGCCCTGAATGCAGGGGTTAGAACCATTGAACACGGATTTCACTTTGACTGCGAAATTTCTGCTTTGATGAAAGAAAAAGGAGCGTACATCACGACGAACATCACGGCATTTGATCCGGGCCTTCTTGACGTTCCGTCCGTGAAAAACAACCCCAACAGTTTGAGGAAGGCCAAATCGGCCTCGGCGACCTTCGAAGCCTACATTCCAAGTATGAAGGAATGCCCGGCGCCGCGCGGTTTCCAAACCGATTGCGTCGGCTCGGTCGAAGCGTGCAACATCCAGATCGCCTACGAGAAACATCTGAATAACCATTTCTTCGGCCCCTATGCGTCGATGGTAACCCTAACTTCGGTAGGTGGCGAGATCGCGGCACTTAGCGGTGATTTCATGAACCCCTATCCGGAAGGCAAACTGGGTGTGATCGAAGAAGGCGCCTATGCCGACATCCTGCTGATAGACGGCAACCCCCTCGAAGACTTCTCTGTCGTTGGAACAGGCGATCAGTGGTTCGGTGCGGACCCGAGGCCGGACAGCCCGGAAACAATCCGCCTGATCATGAAGGACGGTGTGATCTACAAAAACACACTGGATTGACCAGATAAAGCAGCCGGAGAGCATTCATGCGAAATTGGTTTTGCTCCGCAGTATTCGCAGGGTTGGTTTTGTGCGGTTATGATGCTGCGGCGACGCCTGGAACCGCGTTGGACTGGGCAGATCTGCCAGATCCGTCTGCGCAGGTCTTTGAAGACCCCTATCGCGAACTTAGCGCCGAACAATTCGACGATGTCCTTTACGTCGTACGGCTGCGCGGCAGGTTACAGCAGGATAGTGGCAGCGAAGAAGAGAGGCAGAAATGGCAAGAGCTTCTGACCGAGACTGAGGATGCCTTGGCGGCTGATGGGATTGATGTCGACTGGCTACTCGATCAGCGAGAGGTCGTGACGGAGCGGCGAAGAAAGGCTGGAACGAGCGGAAACGCGCAATTCGACGGCCGAACAATCACACTCGCGGGCTTTGCCATTCCTGCTCCGAGCGATCCGGACGGCCGGCCTGTGGCGTATTTGGTGCCAGAAAGAGGGATGTGCAGCCACATGCCTCCACCTCCGCCTAACCAGATGATCCGTGTGCGGTTGAACGGGGACTGGGCGCCTAGCTATTTCCACGAACCCGTTCGGCTGACAGGCACGCTGACCATCGATCCTTCTGTTCAGAATATGATGGTTGTTGACGGCCTCATGCCTATGAATGCGACTTTCCAGCTAGAGACGGAACGTGTCGAAACTCTGGAAACCGAGGCAGACAGGTTGGAATGGCAGCAGCGTGCTGCTGATCGCATCCGCGCGGCGGGAAATCGCAAGACCGGTGGGGCACAGGCGTCAAAATGATAAGACTTCTGGTTGCCGCATTGAGCATTGCTTTTGCTGGCGCAGCGTCGGCTCAGGGACTATCCGGGCCATCTTCAGTCGAAGCTGATCTTGCGCCCGGAGACGGGCTCACCGATCCGCAATATCGTTCCGATTTTCCACGCAACATCGCACCGGGTTGGTTTCAGTGGAAAGACCGACTGGCTGAGGGTGGTTTTCGGTTCAACATTGACTACCTGGCATTGGGCCAAACCACGGATGCTGATCTGGGAACCGGCGAAGCAGCCAGCGGAATTGCGCGGTTCTACGGCAGTTGGCAGGCAACTGAACAGGGTTCTCTGACATTCAAGATCGAAGACCGGCACAGTTACACGGATGTTGCCCCGCAATTTCTCGGTCTGGATGGCGGAGCGCTTTCTATCACGGGGACAGCCTTCAACGATAATGGTTTGCTGCTGACCAACCTGTTCTGGACCCAAAGGGCCGAGGACGGCTCGTGGACGCTGCAAGTCGGGCAGATCGATGTAACGGACTTTGTGGATATCTATGGGTTGGTAAGCCCCTACAGTGGTTTTCAGAACCTGTCTTTCAACACCAATCCGACAATCAACGCGCCCAATCAAGGCCTTGGAATTGCTGGCGGGATAAAGCTGAGCGAAAACTTCTACGCTATTACGAGCATCTCAGACGCAAACGCCGACCCGTCCGATCCAAATTTTGATGTGTTTAGCGATGGCAATCTCTTCAAATCACTCGAGCTTGGGTACACGTCCGGCTTTGATCGCATCTATTTTGACAATGTCCATTTGACTCTCTGGCATGCGGATGCGGCTGACGATGGTAGCCGTCCAGAAGATTACGGCGCTGCGTTTTCTGCCGCATGGTTTGTTGACAATAAGTGGATGCCGTTCTTTCGGGCTGGGGCCTCGAAGGGGACCGCAGCGCTTTATGAACGGTCGATTTCTGCCGGTCTCGGTTACTATGGTCGCAACACCGATTTGGCCGGTCTGGGCCTAAACTGGGCCGAAGCAAGAGGCATAGATGGCGATCAGTTCACGCTTGAAGCTTTCTACCGTTTTTCAATCTCACCCGGATTGCAGATCACGCCATCGGTACAATTCATTTCCGACCCGCTTCTAAATCCCGATCAGGACCGGATTACCCTGTTCGGTCTAAGAACCCGGATCGTTTTCTAATGCGGGGTGAAGGCAGTCACTAAGGGGTGTGCCAAAGGGCAACTAAGAGAGATCAAGCGCGTGCCGGAATTTTCAACGCCGGTCGAATGAAGTTGGGAAGCAAAGGAACAATCTATGAAGATTGCATACGGAATTCTTGCAGCCTTAGCAGTTGTGTTTTTCATCCTTGGAGGCAGCGATGCCCATGCCAAAGACAACAAGGGTAAAAAGCCGAACAAGGGGGGCAAGAACGGTGATGTCAGCATTCAGATAGAAGACAAACCCGGCAAAGGCCCAAAAGCTGTACCACCTGGACAGATCAAGCGCTACACGCGCGGTGCCAAGCTCCCATCTGACCTGGAGTTCGAGGATATTGGGGACCTTTCCAAATGGAAGCTTGGGGAGCCGGGCAAAGGAAACCGCTACATTCTGGTCGATGACGAAGTCCTCGAAGTTACGAATGACCTGTCTACCGTGGTCGATGCCGTCGGCATCGTCGGTGATCTTCTCAACTAGACGAAAGTACGATGTTTCAGGGCAAGAACTACCTCGTTTGTCCTGACGCTGGCCGGGGCGATCATTTGTGAACCCCGGCCCAAGTTCAAAACCCGGATCCGAGGCGCTACGATGATAAAGGCCCTTCTTGTTCTTTTTGCGCTTGCTACCTTTTCGTCAGCACGCGCCCTACTCGCTCAGGAAAACGGTGCAACTGAAGTCCCGCAAACAATACGCTTTGAGGGCTATGTATAGCCCAGTCGCGAAGCAGAACTGTCGCCTTTGGTGGACAATGTGGTCAACCGGACTTTGCAAAGTCTGCTTTTCGCGCGCAACGGCTCGGAGAAAAAGCGTATGAGTACTCGCGACTGGGGCGGCGAAAACAACAGTATTCAGGCAGTTAACCCTTCGGCTCGCTTCACGTCCGCTAACTCAACTTGGTGAATAAAGATCAAGCACGGATAGCACACGTGAACGAGTCTCACGATCTTTCACAAAAAAACGTTCTACGACGCTGCGGGCAGGGAAGTCTGGCCAAGTGTCCAGCATTTCGACAATTGCCTTCTCCGCCCCCACAGTATTACCTGTTTCGTGATAGGCGGTGGCGAGCAAAAAGAGGCTTGGCGGACTCACAGGATGGCCTCGCTCTGCTGCTTTGGAAAAGGCATCGATGACTTCACTATAGTTCTCCAACATAAGTTGTGCAGCCCCATAGATGTTGTTGTATGCGAAACGACCCACGCCTAGTCGAGACCGTTGTGGATTAGAAACTTCGGCCATTAACACGGGATCATCTACAACTAGGGCCGTGATGCCTATCAGATCCAAAGTATGTCCGTCTTGAGGGCTAAGATCCAAGGCAATTCGGGCACGTCTAAGCGCTCCTTCACTATCTCCAGTCACAGCAAGGGTCCAGCCATGAGCGGCTTGCGACCAACCATCCAAGGGATCTAGCGTGGTAGCGCGTTCTGCCATTTCCAAAGCTTCAGCAACTAAAGCGGTTGAAGCGTCAGCATCGCTTGTCAGAAGTGACTTAAGTGTGAGCACCTGGGCCGAACCCGCATAACCTGCAGCAAGTTGCGGATCGAGGTCAATCACATACCGAAACGTTTCCAAGTTAATGGCTTGCCGTCGGAGGTCGAACAAAGGAAAAAACAATCCCCGTGTTTGCTCAGCTAAGTTTGCAGCCTGAACACTGGTGAATGACTTCTCCCGAAGCGCAGCCAATTCTGCGGGGTTTTTATTGGTTGCGAACTGTGTGTTCGATTGGGAACCGCGTAGTCCAAAATATCCTAGGACACATGCCAACAAAAGCGTTGTTCCGATGAGCGGTAACAGGAATTTGCGACGCCAGAAACCGCCAGAGTGCGATGATGCCGACTGGCTTTGCCCGCTAGTTGGCTTCGTCGCGACGGATGGTTCAAATTGTGGTCGATACCCCCCGGTTTGCATAGTTATGCGTAAAGGGTCTGATTTGCCCGCGTCACTGTAGTAGTTCTCCAAGGCACGCCTAAGGCGACGGGCCTCAACCCGAACGAGGTTTAGTGCCCCACCGGTCTCGTCAAGCTCCTTATCGTAGACATCTGTCGCGATAACTTTGCCCTTTATGGAGCGCCCGTGACCGTCAAGTTCCTGTTCGACAATGTATCTTAGGAAGGACTGCAGCCTGGGTGAGCCAGCAAACTCTGCGGATGAAAGGACCCGCTCAAGTGTTCGCCTAATTTCTCCAGCCTCTATCATTTCCCCAGACTCACATCCATTTTCTTATTTTTTTCAGTGTTTTAATAACCATCCCGCCTCTCTGAATCTAAGCTGAACTCACCCCTAGCTCACCGTAACTCACTTTCTTCCGCTCCACCCACCTTCTAACATATTGGCTAAAGTGAATACAAAAAGGCCACACTCAACCATGAACTGCAGGGAACTCCACGCCCTCATACCTGAGTATTCCGAGGCGGCTCTGTCCCGAGCGCTAAGGAACGAAAATGTACGTGAGGCGGTGGAAGACCTTGATGAAGTTCTTAAGCACGTAGCCCTCTCACCAGAAAAGTCTCCTGTACGAAAAGAATGGGAGACTGTTCGAGACGAGCTGCTGTCCGAAATTCGACGACTTACGCAGAGGCTCAGCGATGCTAGTTGATATCGGCGATGGTTAGGAAACGCAGGTCCTTGTCTTCAGGAACCAAGAAAAAACAAAAAACTGTGCACCAAAAAAACTCTCGGAGGATCCAAAAATGAGCCAATCACGCAACCCTTACGGGCAACGCCCCGGCGGTGGCATTACGCTGCCGGAGTATTTCCGGCCGACACCCGGCTGTACAAGCAACAACTTTTTCCCACCCAACGAGCTTTTGCCAAAAGGCGAGATGCGGATTTGTTTTCCGGGTAGCACGCCTTGGCCTCCGACGATGGTACAGTCCGGCACATGCATTGTCTTGGAGCTGGGGAACGGTACTCCATTCCCGCGCCGCCTGTTCTTTGATTTCGGCAATGGCTGCGTAAGGAATATTATTCAGCTTGGCATTTTGCCGCCGATGGTGCGCGACATCTTCATCAGCCACTTGCACGTCGACCACTATGCAGACTTGCCCTACTTCATGCCGTTCCGCGCATGGTCGGGAGGCTGGCGCAACGGTTTGCGCATTTTCGGCCCATCAGGTGACCGGCCAGAGACGGGCACCCAATATATGGTCGACAAGATGCATGAGATGATGACATGGCATCTTGAGAACTTTGACCACTGCCCGATTGGCGCCGGCTACGACACCGAAGTTGTTGAGTTCGACTACAAAGACGAAGGCGGTGTGGTTCTGGAAGAACCCGGTTTGAAAGTCACGCACTGGGCGCGAAGCCACGTGAAAAGCGGTGCGTCAGCATATCGCGTGGATTGGGAAGAAGCCGGATTGTCCTTTGTCTGGACAGGCGACGGGCGCCCTGATGAAAGCACAATCGAGTTTGCGAAAGGCTGCGATATTTTCGTGACCGAAGGACAAGCCGATCTACCGCAACTACTCAACTACAAATACGGCACGCCCAAAGAAGTTCTGGAATTCACTCTGGATACCTACCACACGCCTTACTATGCGGCGGGATATCTGATGAACGAAATTCAACCTCGGGCCGGTGTGATCTGCCACTACACCGAGGAATCGGCGGGCGAAGCCATCGCGGAAATTCGCGCGCATTGGGATGGTCTATTCCTCTTTGGTGGACCAGACACCAAGGTAATCAACGTCACAAAGGATCGTATCTGGGAACGTATGGCCCTGCGTCCGGAAATGCCGGCGATGCAGCCACCAGATCCCAGAACGATACCGTTCCCGGATGGCGAGATGCCGGATTACATTCAGATTCCGAAACCGCGTTTGCCGCGTGAGGAACAACAGGATGCCTTCCTGCGGGAACGGGAACTAGATCCGGCCCTCTACATGCCTGAGGACGTACTCCGTCCACTGACGCAGCACTACGACGAAGAAACTTTCCGCTTCGACCTCCACGCCCTGATTGCTGCGCGCGATCATACGGATTGATCTGATTATTGACTAAAAATAAGCGCCGCGTTTCTTAGCCACGCGGCGCGATCACAGTTCTTGCAAAAGGATGTAGCCATGAACAACGCCCCAAAAGAACCTGTCCCGCTGACGATCCTAACAGGGTTTCTGGGTGCGGGAAAAACTACTCTGCTGAACCGGATTTTAAAGGGTGAACATGGGTTGAAAATTGGCATTCTTGTGAATGATTTCGGCTCGATCAATGTCGATGCAGAACTGGTTGTCGACGTCGAAGATGGGATGATTAGCCTCGCGAACGGCTGCGTCTGTTGTCAAATCCGAGATGATCTCGTTGAGTCGGTCGCAGCGTTGATCGAGCGTGATGATCCCATTGAGTACATACTGCTTGAAGCCAGCGGAGTTGCAGATCCGGCAAGCATCTATATGACCTTCGTGGATTCAGCATATCGCGATCTGATACGGCTTGACAGTGTGACGTGTGTCGTCGACGCCGATCAAGTCTTTACTTATGACGACCCGGACCTTGCCAAGCTCAAGCTGCAGCAGATCGGATTTGCGGATCTTGTAATCCTTAACAAAGTTGATTTGGCAGGAGTCGAGGAAGCTGCAAAGGTAAAGAGGTGGATAGACGGCTTCTTCTCAAGGGTTCGCATCGTTCCTGCCGTCAAATGTAACGTTCCACTCGAAATCCTGCTGTCTGTCGGTCGTTTCGATGTTTCTCGCGCAATGGCTGATCAAGCGCATAGCCACGACCACGAACATCATCATAAGCACAATCACGGTTCTTTCTTCAGCACCTGGAGTTATACGCGCGACGCGCCATTGCAGCGCAAAGCATTGGAACGAATGATCAAGAGAGAACTGCCTTCAAATATCTATCGCTGCAAGGGATTTGTTTACCTGGATGACGACCCGAACAGCCGTTATTTGCTGCAAGTTGTCGGGCGGCGGGTCGAGTTGACGAAAGACCGCCCTTGGGGGGGCGAGGATCCGGCAAACCGGATCGTTGCCATCGCACACAAAACAACTCTTGATCAAGCGCACTTGCGTGAGTTGTTCGATGCTTGCTCTGGTTCGTCTGTCGGGAACGAAAATAGCGAAGTTGTAACTGTCGCAACAGGATAGTTACCATGCATGAGTTGGAAATCCTGATCGTTCAAGCGGCGAGCTACATCCAGGTTCTATTCGAAGCGGCGAGCGTCATCGTTGTTGCTGCTGGAGGCATCGCCTTTGCACGAGCGTTCATTATGCATCGGAAGTCGGATGCCGAGCCTGTCGCACGGCGCATCCTTGGAAAATACCTGATTGTGGCGCTCGAACTGCAACTAGGCGCGGATATTATAGCGACTGCAACAGACCCAACAATCGAAGAATTGGCGAAACTGACAGCCATCGCCTTCGTCCGAACCTTTCTCGACTATTTCCTCGTTCGGGAAATTCGCGAGGAGAGAGTCGAGGATAAACCAAGTGAAACCTGATTTTCTAACTGAGGCCTCCAATGGACTTTGACGACGAGGACATGCCGCAGCGTTCTAACAATCAGTTGGCCGGCGAACGAACAGATCTGGCGTTCGAGCGGTCCCGGCTCGCTTCGGACAGGACGACCATGGGATATATGAGAACGGCTACGTCGCTCGTTGGTTTTGGCTTCTCTATACCCGCACTATTCAGAATTTTGACTGATGTACCTGGGTTGGAAGAGGTTCCGATAGAACATGCACGTTTTGTCGGATTATTCATGCTGATACTGGCGGTAATAATGCTATCTGTCGCCATCATACAGCAAATTACTTTTCTTAAGCGGATCTCTGATATCTCCGGAAAGCCATTTCCGATTTCACCTGCGCTGGTCTCAGCCGGGTTGATCTTGGCGGTCGCTATTTACGCTACGATCAGCATCCTTTGGAATGTGGAACCGCTGTGATGGAGTCGCCGCTGCCGTTTGAGCAATCCGTCACCCTATTCATCCATATCTTCATTACTCTAGCCATGCTTTGCATCGGGATGAGTGCAACGCTGCGCGAAATGGGTGCAACGGTTCTGGAACGTGAAAGACTACCGCGCCTTCTTGCTGCAAATGTCTTCATACCGCCCGTCATTGCAATCCTGATTATCGGGGTCTTCCCACTACCACGATCAGTTAGCGCCGTTTTGTTTTTGTTGGCAGTCGCCCCCGGCGGCATCAACGCGGTCCAATTTTCGACCAAAGCGCCGGGACAAGTCAGCGCGGCCGGGGCCCTGCTGGTTTTACTTTCAATCATCGGCTTGGTTCTTGCGCCGTCGGCCGCTCAGGTCGTTTTGCCAACCGCCGCGCTGGAACGTGTCGCTTGGGACCAACTAATGATCCGCATCGTGGGTGTGATCGGAATCCCCTTGCTTCTTGGGATTTTGATCCGACGGTTTTACCCGGATGTCGCCGAGCATATCTACAAACCGGCGATGCTTATATCGACAGTCTCCTTCATTGCATCTGTCGTAGCAAGCATCAGCATCCGGCAGGAAGCCGCTGTTGGATTGGGGCCTTCGAGCCTGATCGCGATATTGGTTTTCATTCTGTCCCTAATGGCGCTCGGCTGGTTTTTAGGCGGCGAGAATAAGGAGTATCGGCAGGTCCTTGCGACCTGCACAAACCTTCGCAATGTCGGTCTTGTCTATCTACTTGTGGATGCGTGCTGCTTTGATCCGGCCTATTCAACGAGCGTTCTGGCCTTCATGATGCTGATGGTTCCAATCAACCTTGTATTCACTATTGCCTGCGCAGTGGCAAGAAAACGGCATAGCCAATCTGGTAGTGATGACAGAGGCACCAATGCATGACGATTGGGCGAACGACATCGCGAAAATATCTTGCAACCATGCTCGCTATTGCTGCTTCCACTTCTTGGGCTCAGACCGGAGAAGACGAAAAACTATCGGATGATCCGACAAAGATCGTAACGAAAATCGGCGTTCGTTATAGTGACTTTGGCACCGTATTCGGCTCGGTTGCTTTCGGGCCCGTAACGAAGATCAACGTCTCGGTCTCAGAAGACGATCAGTGGCGCGTTGGTGGCTCTTATCTCTTCGATTTTGGAATAGTTAATTTCTCAGCGTCCGAGCAAGAGCTGGAAGGTGGCGTCAAACAAACGCAATACGCCATAGGGACCTTTGTGCCGCTTGCCGCGTTGGGCTTTCAGCCTAAAGGATGGCTTTTGTTCCCGGCACTGGGAGCAAACTATACCGACGGTCGGATCGGCAACAGCGATATTGAGTTTGCTGATGCCTTTCCCGCTGAAATTGCCAGTAAGGGCGGTTATATCGGTATACTTGGCCTCAAGCCATTGTCAGAACGATGGGTTGTGAAGACCGGTGGTGTCCTATCTGCCGGTTCCAACGATTACTCTGGGTACACCGTTGGTGCGGGCGTTACCTTCAATGCGTCGCCGAACGACAGCATCAGCGTATTTGGCAGCCATATCGACAACACTTTCGGAACACGTGATCTGGTTGGTATCAGCTATACGCACGAGTTTTGACGGCAACTGAACAAAAGAAACACGGTGAGGGCAATTCACGATGCTCATTATTCTCGGTCTTTATTTTGGTATTGTTTGGCTGGTTTTTGCGAAGCTCAAAATCCTGCCTTGGAACGGGTTCTTCAAGACAGTCGTGTACGGTGGAGCTTTGGTCATCGCGTTGGTTGTTGTTGGAGCCTTAAACCACACGACACCATCCGGGACTGTGTCCGTGCAAGGTGCTGTCATCAACATTGCACCGAACGTATCCGGCCCAGTCACTGAAGTAGCGGTCACGGCAAACCAACCGGTGGCGAAGGGTGATGTGTTGTTTCGAATAGATGACACCACCTACGCGGCTGAAGTTGCCCGACTTCAAGCCTCGCTCGCATCAGCACAGTCCGCAGCAGACCAGTTACAGACAGACTATGCGGCGGCGCTTGCAGAAATTGATTCTCTTGAAGCCCAACTTTCTTTCGGTGTGCAGCGTCGCGATGACATCGTCCAGCTTACCGGACGCGGTGCTGCAGCTGAGTTCCAATTGCAGGAAGCCGTTTCAACGATTGAGCAACTTGAAGCCGGGCTGCGAGCAGCACAAGCGCGTAGGCAGAGCCTCGAACGACGCATCGCGGCTCAGGTGGACGGAGTCGACGTCGGTGTCGTTGAAGTTCAGGAGGCGCTGGCCCAAGCTGAGTGGGCGTTGCAGCAGACGGTCGTTCGAGCGCCGGATGACGGTGTTGTAACGGCGCTCTCACTCCGCCCAGGCAATCGTGTTACGACGTTACAAGGCGCCGTGAATTTTCTACTCCCTTCAGATCGGCTGCTCATTGCGGCGTTGCCGCAAAGCAGCTATCCCAACGTGGCCGTTGGCGATACGATCCGGATTGCTTTGGGCACTATGCCAGGTCAGGAATTTGAGACCACAATACGGTCAATCCCTCCGGGAACACGAGAGGGCGCGTTGGATACGAGGGGCGGGCTGCCTAGCATGCGCGAACTTACAGGCGCGTCGAGCTACATTGTAACTATCGATATCCCAGAAGGCCTTCCGTCTGATCGTGCAAAGCTTGGTGTGTCAGGAACCGCTTTGGTAATAACCGAAGGGGCTGGCGCAATCTCAGTGCTGGCGGAAATCCTGTTTTGGATCAACAAGAAACTCAACTACATCTGAGCCCAAATTCGACAAAAGGGGCAACCCGGGCTTGCAAACATAGGAAACTAAATGCGGCTGATCAGAGTATGCTTGATTGCGACAACAGTGATTGCACTCACCGTAGTTTGCTTAAGGTTGGCTTTTCCGCTGCCTGAGCAGAATTTTTCGCGGCAAACGCTGAAACTGGACGCCGATTGGGCTGGAGCATTGGGCGAAACCATTCAATATGCTCTTAATCGCAACCCCGGTCTCGACGGAGTTCGGCCTTTGGGCGATGGACGCGCCGCATTTGCAGCCAGGGCTATCCTTGCGAGAGAAGCTACCTCCTCAATCGATGCGCAATACTATATATGGCAAGATGACGTAACAGGTCTCATGCTCCTTGACGAGCTTAGGGCGGCAGCAGAACGCGGTGTTCGCGTCAGACTACTGGTCGATGACAACGGTATCTCAGGGTTGGACGATCTACTTTCAGAGCTAGACACGCTCCCCAACGCGAATGTGCGTATTTTCAATCCGTTTACGCTGAGAAAACCCAAGTTGCTCTCTTACGCATTTGACTTCAGCCGACTAAACCGGCGGATGCACAATAAGTCGATGACTGTCGATGGGGTCGCAACGATTGTTGGGGGGCGCAACATCGGCGACATCTATTTCGACTATGGGGGTGGAACGCACTACCTTGATTTAGATGCGATTGCCATCGGGCCGATTGTGGACGATGTTTCGAAATCATTCGACGCTTATTGGAACAGTGCATCTTCTTATGATGCTGGACTATTCTTAGATCCTCCAGCCGTAGGCAGTCTGCAAGCTAAGGCGGATGCGGCACGGCGAACCGCCGTTGGCGCAGGTTACCAAAAGGCAATTCAGGATAGTGAACTGGCCGACAACATCGCAGCACATACTCTGAAGTTTGATTGGAGCGAGGTTACACTTTTTGTCGACGATCCGGCGAAGGGCTTGGGCGAAGTCAAAAGTGAAGACCTATTGGTCGAACAACTGATCGAATTCGCTAAGAGCTCACGGACTTCACTGGACCTTGTTTCGGCATATTTTATTCCTGGCGAAAGAGGCTCTAAGGTCTTGGAGGAGTTGGCCAAGTCAGGTGTTAGGGTCCGTATCTTGACCAATTCTTTGGACGCGACAGACGTCATGCCAGTTCACGCTGCGTATATGCGTTACAGATATGATTTGTTGAATAGTGGAGTAGAACTGCTGGAGCTACGAGCCTTGCGGCGGGAACATCGCGACAGAAGCCTGCCAGAGATCCTAGCTGGGTCGGCATCAGGGCTGCATGCAAAAACCTTTGGGGCGGATGGCGAGCGGATCTTTATTGGCTCTTTTAATCTCGATCCAAGGTCTGCGCATCTCAACACTGAAATGGGCATCATGATCGAAAGTCCAACGATTGCTGCATCACTGACAGAGCAATTGAACAAACCGGAATTTTCTTATCGCGTTAAGCTCAATAACGGCAATGAAATGATTTGGGTTCAAGAAGAACAAGATGGCACAGTCACTGTGCATACTACGGATCCGGAAACCAATGGCCTACAGAGAGGTCTTACTACAGTCGTCAGGTGGCTACCGGTAGAATGGATGCTGTGAGCAGTTTTTTGAATTGGTTGTATTATTGAAAAGGTCATGCTCCCTCTTCCATTCCGTACCAACGCGCCTTTTTAGTATTCAACGTAGCGCTAGACTGTTTCAGATTTTGCCGATTTTGACCAAGAAAGAGAGTGCATGGAGCTAGAAAGCGGATCACGGCCAATCACAAATGCTGATTCGAAGGCCGCTTTGTCCGCATGCCGGAAGTTGCAATGTCCAGTTTTGAAGGTCCGGTTTAAGCTGATAGCGGTCATTGATTGTTTAGGATCCAATGGCAGTTTTGTCCCGCATCTCGGCAGTTGCACAGTCTTGTTGCGAATGTCCGGTTTGGTCTGAGAGTGGGCATAGATTTTGGAGAGTACATCGTAAGATTTGATGCGCTCTGTCGACTTTCGTTCAAGACACGACGATAGCTCGGTATTCCTTATACACTTTGCTCTGCGAGCAGATGCAATAGCGATTTTGCCGACGGACCATTCGTTCCAGTTCCACCGCCAGTTTTTCCTCCTGCACCTTGGCTTCACGAAGCTCGCCTTCGAGTTCAGCCACTCTTGCCTTTTCGCTTTTTTGGGTGCGCTCATAGAAGGCGATAAGTTCGAGGAAAAGGGCGGTTTTACGTATCGGTTGGTGCTTCGACCTCGCCGATATCAAGCGAAAAGAACCCCCGCCTGAGACCGTGGTCCGCCGCATAAGCTAGTCATGAATAGGGCAGGTGAACCCATAGTGCTTTTGCTACGGGAACGGGTAATCACGTCTCGGCGACCTGCGGATATCTGGAAATCAAGGGCACAAATTCCAAGATTCTGCTTCGAGCACGTCTGCGTCCAGCAATTAGGGGCACCGTGATAGCTGGATTAGCTGAGTGCGTCGTCTAAATTTGGAAGGCTACCTTCGCGAAGCTCCATAATGCGGCGGCTGATGTCGACCGCGAAGACAACCATGCACCCGGCAACCGGTGTTCAGAGTGCAAGAACACCTGATCTAAGCCGTGCGATTTGACAACACATTAAGAACTGTGTGTCACTCGCGAGTTTTTGGGTGTTCTGCTAGTAGATCGAAGGCGTCAGCCCCGATTGAAACCAACTAACGAGTGAGACCATTGAATAGACCGGCAAGCCTGTCGCCTGCAGAATGTCCGCCGCATATGGGGACATATTCGTGCATTCCAGAACAATAGCTCCAAGCTCTGGATAGTTCGACTGAAGTACAAGGGCTGCTTCAACGTTGTCCGCGCGGGCTTTCTCGATATCCAGTGCCATCTCATTATCGAGTATGGCTCGCGTAAACTCGCGGCCCCCTTCTGTGGTGCCGATGGGTGTGTCCGGAGGTACCTGTGCAGCCTGTAGGTGATCCTTGGTGAGGGTCGAGGCCGATATCGTCAAAACCCCGGCGCGCTTGCCCGCTGGAAGCGTGCGGTTCACCATGTCGACCTGCATCAGCGAGGACGTAACGACCGGGACCGGGACGGCCTCGGAAAGCTCCTTTTGAAACAGTGACAGAAATCCGCAATTGGTGGTGATACCATCCACTCCATCTTTGACCAGATCCTGCGCAGCTTCGATGAAGGCGTCTAGCATACCTTCGGCCTTGTGCCGGACAACCCGGTCGGGTGAGGCATCGCGGACAATGCGATAGAGTACCGGAAATGGCCAGGTCAGCGCATTACCCATATCGCCGGGGATACGAGGAAACTGTGCATCCAGCATGAGGATTCCGACAGAAGCGCCGTAGATGGATTTACCGCCTTGAGCGATCATGCTTCTGCCTCCTCGATGATGCGGGTCGAAATGACGTCGGATCCTTCCATATAGATGCTGGAAATCCCTTGCCGCACCGCCTCTTGTACCTGATCCATTCGCTTAGTGATATGAGCGCCTAAAATGCGTGCGGCGTCGTTTTCGTTGCGGTCCAGAAGTGCTTTCATCACCTCCTTATGTTCGTCTTTCGAACGATGAAGACGGTCCATGCTCATTGAGATCCAGCGGATATAGCGGATGCGCTCATTGATCCGGATCAGCGTCTGCAGAAGCTCTGCGTTGCCGGACAATCTGGCGATCTCCAAATGGAATGCCTCATCCCGGTTCACGGCTTCCTCGACGGTCAGGCCGGTGATGTCGATCCCCGTCGCGTAGAGTTCCTCCCGCAGCGACTGGAGCTCATCATCTGTTGCCTTGTTACATGCGGTACGGACGGCGGCGACCTCAATAATCTGCCGCAGTTCGAACAGGTCAAACACACTTTGCGCATCAAGCGGGCGGCAGAAAAAACCCTGACCAGGACGGAAATCGAACAATCGTTCAGCTACGAGCCTGTTCAGAGCCTCACGCAGAGGTGTGCGGCTGACGCCCAGCTCTTTCGACAGGGCCACTTCGTTCAGGCGGTCCCCTGGGCGTAGACGGAAAGAGACCGCCATCGCTTTGACCTGATCATAGATGTCATCGACGCGTGGACTCGCCATGTTTTTCGTCCTTTCGGTTGCGGTCCACTGGTGGCACAAGCGGTTCTTGAAATCAATATACAAAACTGTATACAGAATTGTGTGCAATCTTGATCCAAAGGAATCGCAAGCCATGACGGGGACGAATTATCTCACTGGGGCTGAGGCAATGGTACGCATGTTAGAGGCGCATGGCGTGAAGCATATGTTTGGTCTGTGCGGCGATACCACGCTACCATTCTATGATGCGATGGCGCGGATGGATCACGGCATTCAGCATATTCTGACGCGCGACGAACGGCATGCAGCCTATATGGCGGATGGATATGCGCGCGTGACCGGCAAGCCCGGCGTCTGCGAAGGACCTTCAGGAGGCGGGGCAACCTATATCTTGCCCGGCGTTGTCGAAGCCAACGAAAGCTCGGTGCCGATCCTGGCAATCACTTCGGATGTGGCAACAACAAGCCGGGGGAAGTATCCGTTGACCGAGCTGGATCAGTCTAGATTGTTCCGACCTCTTGCCAAGTGGAACGCCTCATTGGACGATGCGACGCGGTTGCCCGCGATGGTTCGTGCAGCGTTCCGGGCGATGACCACCGGAACCCCCGGTGCGACACATCTGGCTCTTCCGTTCGATACGCAAAAAGGCCAGGTGGATGAGGCTGAGATTTGGGCGGACGAACGGCATCAAAGTTATCCAGCAGAGCGCGCAGGACCTGATCAGGATGCAGTCGAAGCAGCTGCCGAGATACTGGTCAAAGCAAAGTCTGCAGTTGCTGTTTGTGGTGGCGGGCCGGTTCTGTCTGGTGCGGAAGGTGCGCTGAGCCGCGTTGCCGATCTGTTGGATATGCCAGTCGCCACAACGGTTTCCGGGCAGGGCTCCATCGCCGAGTCCGACCCGCTGGCTTTGGGTGTTGTCGGATCGAACGGGGGCGTGCCAGCGACCCGGTCCGTGATCGATCAGGCAGACGTGGTTCTATTCATTGGTTGTCGTGCCGGATCAGTCACCACAGAACGTTGGAGAAGTCCGGGCCGCAACGCCATCATTATCCATATCGACAGCGACCCGATGGTGATCGGGGCGAATTATCAGACCGAGGTGGCTATCTGCGCCGATGCCCGCCTGGCGCTTGAGGCTTTGGCTACCGCATTGGAGACGCGGCAGGACCTCCCCAGCCTTGGCGGTGCCGAGAAGGCGCGCGCCGCGTGGGAGGCCAAGATGGCGGCGTTCGCTCCGCTCGCCGCGAGCCGTGAAACGCCGATCCGCCCCGAGGCCGTCATGGCCTCACTTATGGATATTCTCGATGATGATGCGATTGTGGTCGCCGATCCCGGCACACCTTGTCCCTATTTCAGCGCGCATTACCGCTGGCGCAAACCGGGGCGACATTTCATTACTAACCGGGCGCATGGGGCGTTGGGGTATTCGCTGGGTGCAGCGATGGGCGCGCATGTGGGGCGGCCATCCGTCAAGACTCTGTCTGTTATGGGCGACGGGTCATTCGGATTCACATGCGGCGAGTTCGAAACCATGGTTCGACACAATATGCCGATCACCTCAATCGTGTTCTCGAATTCGGTCTTTGGCTGGATCAAAGCCGGGCAAGATTCCGGGTTCGGCCAGCGGTACTATAACGTCGATTTCAATCGCACGGATCATGCGGCGGTGGCATCGGCCTTTGGCGTGAAGTCATGGACGGTCAAAGATCCTGAGGAACTGGCCGGGGTTCTGAAACAGGCAATCGAACATGATGGTCCTACGCTGGTCGACATCCATTCGCAGCAACTTCACGAGGCGGCGGCGCCTGTTTCCGAATGGGTGGCATAAGAGGCGATTGACGGGGTCAGTTGAGCCAGAAACGCTTGTGCGATGGTCGACAGGGGGCGGCCCTTGGCCGTGATGATGGCAAGATCCAGCATCACCGCGGGGCGGAATGGACGGGTTTGATACCCGCTCTCTCCGTCAAACGTGACTGTAAAGGGATCGATCATTGCAACGCCCATACCTTGTTTGACGAAACTCAGCAGGTTTTCGGACAGGTGCGTGTGGATCTGCGTCCGCCATGTGCGCCCGGCGGTCTGGAAAATGTCGCGTGTCCGGCGATGGGTCTGATGCTCAGGCCCCATCACAATGAAGGGCTCGTTTTCTAGAATTTCTGGCGTCAGAACGTCGTGTTTCGCCAGCGGGCTATCTTCGGGGAAGGTTGCAAGTGTTTCGAACTGAAACACCTGATAATTTAGTGTGTCGTGCAGGATTGGCATCTCGACAATGCCGATCTCGAAAAGGCCCGAGATCACCCATTCTTGAATCTTGGATGAATATTGTGACTGAAAACTGACTGACAGGTTCGGGCGGCTCTCGGCGAAGCGTGCGATCTCGCGTGGTATGAAACCGAACGAGAGCAAATGAGGTGCCGCAACCTGCAACTGACCGGGATGCTTATTCTGCAGATCCGTTACAGCCTGTGCCACATGATCCAGCCCACGTACGACTGTATCAACCTCGCGATAGAGTAACTCGGCTTCGGGGGTGGGCAGCAAACGCCCCTTGTTGCGTTCAAACAGAGGCAACCGGGCCTCGCGTTCCAGCTGCGCAAGTAGATTGCTGATCCCCGGTTGTGAAATACCCAGAACCGAGGCCGCGCCGGTGACGGTTCCAGTTTCCATGATGGCGTGGAAGGCTTGCAACTGACGAAATCGTAGGGACATCGTAATAGTATCATTTTTTCTGATGTACTCGCAAAGATATAGTATTTGAAATGATATGCTGGTCAAGGCAGGCTTCCTTTCATCAACAGGGGATGAAATGAGCAATCTGGACCAGGAAATCATCGGGTTCGATCTGTGGCACCTGAAACTGCCGGTCACGTCGCGGCGGGATCATGGCATCGGCGCTGTGGAAGGAGCTTGCGAGGTTGTCGTTTTGCGGCTGCGCGCTGAGGACGGGACCGAAGGGTTCGGAGAAGCGTCACCCTGGTCGGTGTTCACCGGCACACCTGAAGCCACCTATGCTGCACTTGATCGCTATCTGCGTCCGCTCGTGATGGGGGCAAAGATTGGTGATCGCTCGGCAATCATGGCGCGTGCGGCCTTTGCTGTAGCTCACTGTACTGAAGCCAAGGCAGCGCTGGAAACCGCTCTGCTCGATCTTGCTGGTCGGGTCAGTGGGGTTCCGGTCTGGTCGCTTCTGGGGGGTAGGTGCCGTGAAACCATTCCGCTCAGTTGCTCAATCGCCAACCCTGATTTTGCACAGGATATCGAGCTGCTGGCGCGTTTGCAGGAGGATGGTGTTCGGATCGTCAAGCTCAAGACCGGGTTCAAGGATCATGCCTTTGACATCATGCGGCTCGAATACCTAATGCAAAATCATCCGGAGTTTGCAGTGCGGGTAGACTATAACCAAGGCCTGAGCATCGAAGAAGCTCCGGCGCAAGTGCGTGACGTGGCTCAGTTCAGTCCGGATTTCATCGAACAGCCCGTGCGGGCACATCATTTTGGAATGATGGCAAAGCTGCGACAGATGATCGACGTGCCGTTACTGGCTGATGAAAGCGTCTTTGGACCCGAAGATATGGAGCGCGCTGCGCGCGAGGGGATTTGCGACGGCGTGTCAGTAAAAATCATGAAATCGGGAGGTCAATCGCGTGGGCAAACGGTCGCCCGCATTGCGGCAGCGCATGGCCTGGCAGCCTACGGTGGAGACATGTTCGAGGCGGGCCTGGCGCATCTGGCTGGGACCCACATGATCGCCGCAACACCAGAGATCACCCTTGGATGTGAATTTTACCAGGCGTCCTATTTCTTGAAAGAAGACATCCTCGAGGACCCATTCAAAATTCGTGCAGGCCAAGTTGTCGTCCCCTCTGGCCCAGGTCTGGGTGGCAGACCCGACGTGGCGAAGTTGGACCATTATGCTGTGGCTAAGGCGGTGGCGGCATGAGTAAAAGGAAGACCATAGCCATTGTCGGCGCAGGTATTGTAGGCGTTTCGGCAGCCGTGTGGCTGCAACGAGACGGTCATGATGTCATCTTGATCGACAGGGCCGGGCCGGGTGAAGGAACCTCGCACGGCAATGGGGGTGTTCTGGCGTCCTGTTCTATTGTGCCTGTGACGGTTCCGGGCCTGATCGGCAAAGCCCCGAAGATGTTGCTGAGCCCCTCGCAGCCATTGTTCCTGAAATGGGGCTATTTACCAAAACTGCTCCCGTGGTTGAGGCAATATCTTGGTCACGCCAATGCCGACGATGTTGCGCGGATTGCAGCCGCCCTTACACCTATCGTCGGCGACAGTCTGAACGATCACAAAGCCCTGGCGGCTGGCACGGGAGCTGAAAAGTGGATCGTTCCGTCTGATTACCTGTTTCTCTACAATGATCGGTCGCATTTCGAAGGAGATGCCTTTGGCTGGAACATACGACGCAAGCACGGGTTTCAGTGGGAGGAATTGGAAGGTAAGGCATTCCACGATTATGATCCGGTGTTCAGCGAAGATATTGGTTTTGCCGCCAAACTGTCCGATCACGGTCACATCACAGACCCCGGACGATATGTAAAAGACCTCGCCGCGTGTGTTGAATCTAAAGGCGGTCGAATTATCCGCGCCCGTGTTGAGGACGTCGTGCGCGAAGATGGCCGGGTTATTGGCGTGCGTGCGGACGGCGACATTATCCCTTGCGACACGGCCATTGTGACAGCGGGTGTATGGTCTGGGCCTCTGGCGAAACGGTTGGGCATTTCTGTTCCGCTTGAAAGCGAACGTGGCTATCATCTTGAATTGGTGGACCCTTCTGCGATGCCGCGCAGCCCTGTCATGGTGGCATCCGGCAAATTTGTTGCCACACCCATGGACGGGCGCATACGGTTGGCGGGTATTGTAGAATTTGGTGGGCTGGACGCCCCACCCTCGCGCGCGCCGTTTGAATTGATGCGCAAAAATGCCCGAGCTGCTTTTCCGGGCGTGACATGGAAGGAGGAAGTGGAATGGATGGGGCACAGGCCCGCCCCGGCTGACTCGATCCCCATCATCGGCGATGTTCCGGGGATTAACGGCGCGTATATGGGCTTTGGTCATCACCATATCGGTCTGACAGGCGGACCCAAGACGGGGCGTCTGTTGGCGCAGATGATCGTGGGCAGAACCCCAAATACGGATATGAGCGTCTACGCGCCTTCACGTTTTGGAACATAAGAATAGGTCGATGCCCAACATTGGCCTCTCAGAATTCAATAGGGAGAATATGATGAAAAAACTGACAAACCTTCTAGCAGCAACCGCTCTGACCGCCGCCTCCGCAGCGCCCGCGCTGGCCGAGAAATGGGACATGCCGATGGCTTATTCGGCTTCCAATTTCCACTCGGCCACCGGTGCGGAATTCGCCAAATGTGTAACCACAGGTACAGGTGGCGAGATCGAGATCGTCACGCACCCGTCAGGATCACTGTTCAAAGGTGCTGACATCAAACGTGCAATCCAGACCGGGCAGGCGCCGATTGGTGAGCGTTTGCTTTCGGGGCACCAAAACGAAAACGCGTTGTTCGGCTTTGATTCGATCCCGTTCCTGGCCACCTCGTTTGACGACAGTGCCAAGCTTTGGGAAGCGGCGAAGCCGTCGATCGAGAGCCTGCTGGCCGAACAGAACCTGACGCTGCTTTATGCTGTTCCTTGGCCACCGCAGGGACTGTACTTCAAGAACGAAGTCAACTCGGTTGCCGAAATGGAAGGTATCAAGTTCCGGTCCTACAATAATGCCACCTCAAGGCTGGCCGAGTTGACGGGTATGCTGCCGGTGACCGTCGAAGCGGCTGAGATCAGCCAGGCATTCGCAACCGGTGTCGCTGATGCAATGGTGTCGTCTGGTTCCACGGGCTACGACCGTAAAGTCTGGGAAAGCCTGAATTATTTCTACGAAGTCGACGCCTGGTTGCCCCGCAACTACGTAATGGTGAATTCTGATGTCTGGTCCGGAGTTTCCGACGCGAACAAGAACGTCATCAAGGCTTGTGCCGAACTGGCCGAATATGCCGGAAACTGGCGTGCCAAGGAATATACCGGCTTCACCCTGCAAGGCCTGCGGGATGGCGGTATGACTGTTGGTCCGGCATCTGATCAGATGGTTCAGGAATTGAAAGAGATCGGCGTCACCATGACCAATGAATGGCTGGAAGCTGCCGGAGACGAAGGCAAGGCCATCGTCGACACCTTCAATTCATCGCAATAACCGCGCTTGCGGGCGGTGTATTATTCGCCGCCCGCGATTCATTCAATCATAACAAACGGGGACGGTATGGCGGTATTGCGAGGGCTTCGGTCCGTACTGGATTTCATCTATCTTGCAGCAGGGGTTATGGCGGCGCTCAGCCTGATTGCCATTTTGCTGCTGATTGTCGTGCAGATGCTGGCCCGTTGGACCGGAGAGGTTTTTCCCGGCGCGCCTGACTATGCCGGGTATGCAATGGCCGCTGCCTCGTTCCTTGCCTTTGCCAATGCGCTAAACCGGGGCAGTCACATCCGCGTATCGATCCTGCTGAACGCAGTTCCGGAAGGTGTGCGTCGCATCCTGGAAATCTGGTGTTTTGCCGTCGGCTCTGCCGTCATGTGGTATTTTTGCTGGTACGCCTACCGCTTTGTCTACTGGAGCTGGAAGTTCAACGATATCAGCCAAGGGCAGGACAAAACCGCCCTTTGGATTCCGCAATCCACCATGCTGATTGGCGCCGTGATCCTCGCTATCGCTCTGACCGATCACCTCATCCACGTCGTCTTCAAGGGTGATCACCGCATCGTCCGCGATCTGGCTGATCAGAGCCACGGGGAATAGGGAATAAGAGCATGGAAAACCTGTCTGTCATCATCCTCTTTCTCTTTGTTCTCTTTACGCTTCTGGGCACCGGTATTTGGGTCGGACTGGCCCTGATGGGCGTTGCCTGGGTCGGGATGGAGTTGTTCACGACCCGCCCCGTGGGCGACGTGATGATCACCACCATCTGGTCTGCGTCTTCGTCCTGGACCCTGACGGCGCTGCCCATGTTCATCTGGATGGGTGAAATTCTCTATCGAACGCGATTATCCGAGGACATGTTTAAAGGCTTGTCGCCATGGATGGCTCCGCTTCCCGGAGGGCTGGTGCATACGAACATCGTCGGCTGCACCGTATTTGCAGCCGTCTCGGGCTCGTCTGCGGCCACATTGACCACCGTCGGTAAGATGTCGATCCCGGAGTTGCGCAGGCGCAACTACCCCGAGCGGATGATTATCGGGACTTTGACCGGAGCGGCGACGCTGGGCCTGATGATCCCGCCATCGCTGACGTTGATCGTCTATGGCGTGACGATCAATGAATCGATCACCAAGCTGTTCTTTGCGGGCATTCTGCCGGGCCTCGTGCTCGCTGCGATGTTCATGGGGTATGTCGCAATTTACTCGAAGCTGGGCAAAGACTGGAATCCGAACCAAGAGGGTAAGCTGTCCTTCTCCGAAAAGATTAAGAACTCGCGTTTTCTGCTCCCTGTAATCCTGCTGATCGTGGTGGTCATCGGCTCGATGTATCTGGGCTATGCCACTGCGACGGAGGCTGCAGCGTTCGGCGTGATCGGGGGGTTGCTGCTGGCCGCAGGGCAGGGGTCGCTCAACTGGAAGACCTTCACCGAGAGCTTAATGGGTGCCACGCGCACCAGCGCGATGATCGCGCTGATCCTTGCAGGCGCGGCCTTCCTGTCGCTTTCGATGGGTTTCACTGGCCTGCCTCGTGGTCTGGCGGACTTGATCGCAGGTTGGGAGTTGACCCGATTCGAGCTGCTGATGGTTTTGTTGGTATTCTACATCATTCTGGGTTGCTTTCTTGACGGTATTTCTTCCGTCGTGCTGACCATGGCGGTGGTCGAGCCAATGATCCGCGACGCCGGAATTGATCTGATCTGGTTTGGCATCTTTATCGTGGTCGTCGTCGAAATGGCGCAGATCACACCGCCGATTGGCTTCAACCTGTTTGTGATGCAGGGGATGACTAATCATGAAATGAGCTACATCGCCCGCGCTGCGATTCCGATGTTCCTGATCATGGTGCTGATGGTCTTCCTCCTGATCTGGTTCCCTGAACTCGCCACATGGCTGCCCGAGAACCTGCGAGGGACCCCGGGCGGGTAGGGCAGCGCAGTGAACCCGCTGCTCTGGGCGGCGCGCAACGGCCCCTATGTTCTGGTCCTGGGGCTGGCTGCGGGGTTACTGCTGCCAGCTCTGGCCGAGCCGATGCGCCCACTATTGCCGCCGCTTGTGGTCCTGTTGCTGTTCTTGACCATTCTACGGATGGAGCCAGTGGCCATCTTGGGATCTCTGACCGATCTGGGTCGGGTCCTGATAGCGGTGATCGGTTTTCAGGTTCTTACGCCGCTGATCGTTGTCTCAATCGGATTTGCAGGTGGATGGACGGGTACGGCGGTCGTTCTGTCTCTGCTGATCATGACTGCGGCACCTTCGATCTCGGGCAGCCCGAACCTCTGCATGATGATGGGATATCCCGCTGAGCACGCAATGCGCCTGGTCGTGGTTGGGACGGCTTTGCTACCTTTTACCGCTCTGCCGATCTTCTGGCTGATGCCCGAGCTTGGAGATATTGGGGAAGTCCTGAAAGCTGTATTTCGCCTGTTTCTTACGATTTCTGGCGTTACACTTGTCGCCGTCTTGCTGCGTCAGAAAATGTTGCCGCGCCCATCTAAAGCAACACTACTGCAGCTTGAGGGCGGTGCCACGATCACCTTGGCCGTGTTTGTTATAGGATTGATGCCATCGGTCAGCGCGGCGGCTCTGATTGATCCGTGGCTGGCCGTGTTCTGGATCGCTTTCGCCTGTCTGATGAATTTTGGCGCGCAGATTGCCACCTTCCAACTGACTCGCAAGCGCTGGGCGTCGGCGGAGGCGACTGCGGTGTCGCTGATCGCGGGCAATCGCAACATCGCGCTGTTCTTTGTCGCTTTGCCACCCGAGGTCACCGCGCCGATCATGGTGTTCATTGGCGCGTATCAGATACCGATGTACCTGACGCCTTTGGTCATGCGCCGGATGTATTCCGGGTGATCGACCTACGTGTGTTCCATAGATATTTGCTTTAGCTTAACAGAGCGGCTGGTTAATAAGTGATATTAAGAGCTTATGTCATGCTGACAAATAGCGGATTCAGAGGCGGATCGAGGTGATATCTACGAAGCCAAGGAAGCTTTCGGCTGTCTCGTTATAGCGAGTTGCCACACGCCGCGCATTCTTCAGTTTGTTAAAGCATCTCTCGACCAGGTTTCTCAGCCGGTAGAGAGGCCAATCCAACCCAACGCGCCTCTTTCGGGACTTTCGCATTGGGATCACCGGTCAAATGCTCCGGCTGTGCAGTTCGGCGCGAATGCGGTCGGCATCGAAATCTTTATCGGCTAGCTGCACGAACGGCTCCGGCAGGTTGTCGTCCATAACCCGATCAAAGCCGAGGTCGAGCGGACACAGCCGCCTTTTTACCGACCAAGGTCCGCTCTTGGTAAAAGGCTTGGCCGGGCTGCATGCTGCGCTGGATTTCGGCAGCAGAGAGCCCAAAACGCGCAATGCTGCGTCTTGCGTGAAGTTCTGCAGTTAAGATTAGGCAACGCGCAACGAAGTAGGTCTTCCAACCTCCGCCGCGATTTCGTTGAGCAGTGCGAGAGCAGTGTCACTTCGGCTCTTAGGAATAGATCTTGCGACGTAGGCAATCGCCGGAGGCTCAGGAAAGATGCCTTCCATAACCTCTAGGTCTGAAGACAAATGGAGGCCGTTCATCAGTGCTACGCCAAGCCCTGCGCGCGTTGCCGCAAGAATGCCAGAGACGCTCGGGCATTCGAGAACAGCATCGAACTGGTGCCCCATTACGGTGCCGTGTGATTGCGCCCAATGCTTGTAAAAACAGTTCTCATCGAAGGCGAGGAACGGCACAGGTGCGTCCGGTTTCAACGGTAGGTCATGTGACTTGATCCAATGCAGCCGATCCTCGTAGAGCACAATGTCGTCGCGGCGAACCTCGTCTCTCAAAACCTGAATGACTGCGATATCGATTTCGCCCGCTGACAACCAATCCGACAAAGTTAGGCTCTGACCTATCCTAGTGTTTACCTTGGTATCGGGATGCAAGCGCGTGAACCGCCCGAGAATACGTGCCACGTCTCCACCAGTCGTGTCTTCGGTCATTCCCAAACGAATGATGCCAGCCAGAGGTTTCTTGCCCAGTGCGGCCAGAGCTTCGTCATGCAAATCCATCATCCGCCGCGCATATTCTAACAAGCGCTTCCCAGCCTCCGTGAACAATGGCCCACCGGCACGTCGTGCCAACAGTTCACAATCCAACACTGTTTCAAGCCGCTTGATTTTATGACTCACCGCAGGTTGCGACAACGCCAGATGTTCAGCGGCGCGCGTAACGCCACCGTGGGCAGAAATTGCAACCAAAGCACGCAGGCCTTCGATATCGAGGCGCTCAGTCATTCGAAAATTCGATCATGTTATGACAATCATTCATTTGATGTATTGATTAGCAAAGGGCTAAGGCTGGGAAAAGTAGAAAATGGAGTTTCCCTCATGGCCCACCTTGTTGATCAAGATGTTCTCATCAACGGCACACGCATTACTCACGGCGTGCATGGACACGGAGCCCCCGTGGTTCTTCTCCACGGCACGCCTTCCTCTTCCTATATCTGGCGCAACATCCTCCCGACGTTGGTTGAGTCCGGCTACAAGGTTCACGTGTATGACATGCTCGGTTACGGGTTGTCTGAGCGCCCGCAAAACACAAGCGTCGACACATCCGTTACAGGTCAGGTGCCGATCCTTGAGGGACTGCTGGAGGCATGGGAGCTCGATGACGCCCACATTGTCGCGCACGACATAGGCGGCGGCGTCGCACAGAGATTTGGTATTCGGTCCCCCGAACGGATGCGAAGCCTGACCATGATCGACGTAGTCAGCTTCGATAGTTGGCCTTCCAAGCGCACACATAAACAGATGCAGGCAGGGCTCGATAAGCTGATCAATGCGAGTGACGCGGACCACCGCGAACACTTCCGAGATTGGCTCTACTCGACGGTCCAGAACAAGGAACGTTTGGCAGAAACGTCGATGGAGACTTACCTCGACTTCATCTGCGGCCCGGTCGGACAAGGTAGTTTCTTCCAGCATCAAGTGATGCATTATGAGCCCAAGCATACTGACGAGATAGCACCGCGATATGCCGAGCTTGGGCAAAAGCCGGTGCAACTCATTTGGGGGGCAGATGATGCGTGGCAGGTCGTTGACTGGGCGAACAGATTGCATGCGGCAATACCCGGTACAGAGCTGCATGTGCTGGAAAACTGCGGTCACTTCTCGATGGAGGATCAGCCCGAAAAAGTCTCAACGTTACTAGTCGACTTTCTCGGTCGGAATTCGTGACGTAGAAGAAATAATGCTGCCGTTCCACAAATGAGAGTGGACGGTAGCTTCGTCCGCTTGTCGGGCCACCATCCGTCTTCCAGCTTCGCTCGCGCAGCGAGTGTCTCCTTTGATGGGCTAGCCGCTGCGACGAAGCCCACCGATCAACGGCGGCTCTGGACCGCTCAGCGAGCTAACAGCACTTCAGCGCATCGCCTTTACTTCTGGAGGGAAATTGCCAGTCTTGGGGCACACGTCAGCATCAAAAGGGCCAAGCATGAACGCCAACTTGTTTTTCACCAACGTAACGGCCAACGCAATAGTGATGTTTGCACGACTGGTGACTGCGGTTCGGGCGATATGGGATGGTGTGGAACCTGTCCAATCCAAACGTGTGTATTTTGCAAACCACACCAGCAATGGCGATTTCGTTTTGATCTGGGCCGTTCTGCCGCCGTCTGTCCGTCGCCGGACCCGGCCAGTGGCGGGAAGTGACTATTGGCTGACGTCAAATCTGAAGTCCTTTATCGGCCGCGACGTGTTCAATGCGGTGCTGATTGACCGAAATCCTGAGACCCGCACGGACGATCCGATCACCCAAATGGTTGAAGCATTGGACGACGGCAACTCATTGATCCTGTTCCCAGAAGGCACCCGCAACATGAGTGACGAGCCACTTTTGCCCTTTAAAACCGGTCTCTTTCATTTGGCTACAAAACGTCCCGATGTCGATTTGGTTCCGGTATGGATCGAAAACCTCAATCAGGTGATGCCTAAAGGCGAGATTTTCCCGATCCCGCTGATCTGTACTGTGCGTTTTGGCGGAGCGCTGCGGCTGCAAACAGACGAGAGTAAGGACATGTTTTTGAAGCGAAGCCATGCCGCTCTTGTCGCCCTAAAAAACAGTGGAGACGACGCATGAGCGCGCCCTATGAATTCATCCTGCTTTTGGGCGGCGTACTTTGCGTATTGATCCTAGCATCTTTGGTGGCCTCCATCTTGAAGAAACGCGTCGGGCCCGATGACACCAATCCTGTCATCGAGAACCTGGTAGCGCGAATAAATGCCTGGTGGGCCATGGTGGTGCTTTTGGCAATTGCAATGTTCTTCGGACGTGCAGGCGCGGTAATCCTGTTTGGATTTCTGTCCTTTGCCGCAATGCGCGAATTCCTGACACTGACCGCCAAATCCCGTGCCGATCACTATTCTCTTGCCGTCGCGTTTTTCGTTGTCTTGCCGTTTCAGTACTATCTGGTCTGGATCGACTGGTACGGCCTCTATTCGATATTCATACCAGTCTACGCCTTCTTGTTCCTACCGATCATTTCTGCGCTTCGGGGCGAGACAGACAATTTCCTTACCCGCGTTTCGGAAACCCAATGGGGGCTGATGATCTGTGTGTTCGCGGCCAGTCACGTCCCAGCGCTGCTTACACTTCAAATCCCCGGCTACGAGGGCAAATCAATCCTTTTGATCGCCTTCCTGGTGGTGGTCGTCCAGGGATCGGATGTTCTGCAGTATGTTTTCGGCAAGCTGTTTGGGCGCCGCAAGATCGCACCGGTCTTGTCGCCAGCAAAGACCTGGGAGGGTTTCCTTGGCGGCGTTTTGTCATCCAGCATGCTCGGCGCCCTTCTTTGGTGGATGACACCATTTACTCTTTGGCAGGCCTTTCTAGTTTCGCTGCTGATTACCGTCATGGGTTTTTTTGGTGGCCTTGTGATGTCGGCCATCAAACGCGACAAGGGCGTCAAAGATTGGGGGCACCTGATTGCCGGCCATGGCGGCATCATAGACCGGCTCGATTCGGTTGTATTCTCGGCGCCAATCTTCTTTCACGTCGTGCGTTACTTCTGGTCGACCGTATGAGCCTTCTTCAAAACAAGGCCGTTCATGGACTTGGAGGGTTTTTGCTGATGGGAGGATGGGCCGCTTTTGCCAATCGCGCACACGAGATGCCTGCACCATTGCTCGCTGGTCTGGTTCAGGGGATTTTGACCGCCACCATCACACTCTTTCTGAAGCGGATTATTGAGAGCATCTTTCATCGCACGACTGGAGTGTTCCGGTTGGCTCTCCCACCTCTCGCCGCCTTTATGATCTCTCTTGTTTTTCTGACGGCGATACACACTTTCGCCGGCACACCTGCATTGCTGGCGACGATTTCAGTTCCACTCACCATTTCGACGCTTTATGCGTTCTTCTACACACTTGCCCTGAGCCGCCATGTCTGAACGTCGCCCAATTGCCAGTCGTGATACAAAACTTGCCGCGCGCGTTGCCCGGGCACTGGCGGAACGTGGCGTGTCGCCCAACCGTATCTCACAGTTCTCCATGGTGTTTGCGGCTCTGGCAGGTTTGGCGTTCTGGCTGTCAGGTGTAACAGACGGTTTCTTGACGGCGATCTGTCTTCTTGGCGCGGCGCTTGGCTGTCAGTTTCGGTTGCTTTGCAACCTCTTTGACGGAATGGTTGCGATTGAAGGTGGGCGCGGCGCGGCTGATGGGCCGTTCTGGAACGAAGCGCCGGACCGGGTGGCGGATGCATTTATTCTGATCGGACTTGGATTGGGAACAGGGCACCCCACTCTTGGTTGGGCCGCCGCTGCATTCGCGATCGGAACAGCTTATGTGCGCGAGCTGGGCAAGGCTCAGGGGCAAAGTGCCGATTTCAGGGGTCCCATGGCCAAGCCACAGCGCATGGCGGTCGCGACTGCGGCTGCAATCCTTTCGATCTTCGTCCCCGTGATATTAGGATGGCCCGTTCTGTACATCGCCTTGTGGATCATTGTTCTGGGTTCGGCGGTCACGGTACTTCGCCGGAGCTTTAGCATAATCGCGATCTTAAGGTCCGCATCGAACGGAACCGAATAGAGAGAGATTCGAAATTCCCGCAACATACTTTGGCTCTATTGTTACAACGAGAATCGACCTGCTAGATTACGTGCTATTTGGTGGAAATTCGTGAATGCAGCGAATGTCGGAAACGCGAGCTGCGGCTGTAATATCCCCTGGCTCTCTTCAAGGTCAGTTATCCTCTTGGTCATTGGGGTCGGCTTCATTGCAGCCATTGCTCTGAAACTCGGCCCGCCTGAAACGTTCGCCATTTATTTTGCCGCTTTTGTCGTTATCGGTTCGGTCATCGGCAATTCCATCGTCAAGGGTCTGGCTTCGGCACTGATGGGCATCCTGATCGCCATGGTCGGTCTGGACTCGATTTAGAGCGAGGAGCGCTATACGTTCGGGTCGTTCGATCTGTCCAATGGCATTGGCTTGGTACCGCTGATGATTGGCGTCTTCGTGTTGGGCGAGGTCTTTAACCAGTTGGAAACCCGGCGCAAAACCACCGGCAACACCCAAGAGAACGAACGTGCAGCGGACGGAAACAGTCTGACCTGGGAGGAATACAAACCTTGTCTTCCGCATGCATTGCGTGGTGGGTTCATTGGTGTGGGTATCGGTGTTTTGCCAGGGCTTGGATCAGCCATCGCAGCGTTTATCTCTTATGGAGAAGGCAAACGCCGTGCAAAGAATGCCGAAATGTGGGGTCAGGGGGCGCTTGAAGGAGTAGCGGCGCCCGAGGCTGCCAACAACGCTGTGTCGGGACCGTCGATGGCGCCGCTGCTGACGCTGGGCATCCTGATCACACCCTACATCGTGATGGTGGTCTATGCCGCCTCAGTCGAGGTGTCTGTGGGCCGAATGTTCCTTGCAGGTGTCATTCCGGGGCTGTGTTGGCCAGTCTGATGCTGATGGTCACGATCTATCTGATCGCTAAGATCGAGAACCTACCAAAGGGCGAATAGAAAGGCTGGGACGAAGTGTTCCAGTCGGGCCGCGAGGCCGGTTGGGGACTGTTCCTGATCGTGATCATTCCGGGCGATATCTATGGTGGTATCTTCACTCCCACAGAGGCTGCCGCTGTATGCACCTTGATGGCAGATTGGACGCCTCGCTCGACCCAGCAATGGCGCGAAGAGCAATTGAGGTTGGCTGGGCAGTAGCACACCCTTGGGCCGACCAACGCCCCGGATGGAGCGGCTTTGTCATGATCTATACTCCGACCTCATCAGAAGAGCTGGATGTCGCCATCGATCTGGTAGAAAGTTCGTACACCTTCATCACCGGCAACTCTTTGAGTTAAGCACGTGTTGCCCAATAGAGTGCAGGGATGCCTGCTTTCTGTCAGAGATCAGTTTCAGCCACCTTGTTTCTCGCGGTCAATTTCTTTCTTACATTTTTGCCATGGCGAAGCGCTCGATACGTTCAAGCCTTTCGCATCAATGGTAGCTCCTGTCCCGCGAAGTTGAATTTGCAAAGCTCAGCGTCGAAGGTCCGCTTCGGGCTGAAAAAACTATCAGGCCACAGCCGTGGAACGCAGGATTTAAGTTTGTCGCGATTGTCGCCGGTGGCTGTGTCTGGTGACAGCACCTACAAAGCGAAACTCGAAAATCCGTTCATTCTTTAGTATCAGGCACACCCAGTTTTCGCAGATCTTCTACCCATCGATTGAGATACGCCTCACTCTTGAATGGCGCGTTCATTGCCTCTTGGATGGTGAATTCGGGATTGGCCGTTAGAAATTCATCGATAACGGCTTGCGCATCACTGGGAAGACCAAGACGCAAAAGAACTGGCGCGTAGGTGCGCTTCAAGCCGTCTGGTATTTCGTTCATCTGTTCAATTGAAACCCTTGCATCTTCATACTTCTCAGCGAAGTACTGAGCCCAACCCAGATTCCAAAGATACCAGTCTTGGTGATGTGGATTCAGCCGAATCGCCAGTTTCATGCGCTCAACGGCCTCAGGTGCCTTGCCGTCATAGACGAGCGGATCGATGGAATCTGCCAGCACAGATGCCGAATTTGGATTCAGGGAAATAGCTTTGTCATAAAGCGAAGCTGCCCGCTCAAGATTACCGCTCTGAGTTGTTGCATTGGCTAAGACCCAATGACCCTTGAAATTGAAGGGTTCCAATTCAATAGCTTTCCGCGCCATCTCAAATGCGCGCGCCAGCGACTCTTCGCGCGTCAAAGAGATGGTCCATCCCCAACGATACCCGTTTATATGTGCCCAAGCGTTTTCGACATACGCCCCGGCGTAGTTCGGATCAAGAGCAATTGCTTTTGCGCTAAGCTCTTCTGCCCTGATGTTTCCTTCTTTTGTGAAGGTAAACCACTCTTCCTGCGCGCGTTTGCGCAATTCGTAAGCGCCAAGACTATCAGTAGGCTGATGCTTAAGGCGGCTGTACTCCGCCAGATCGATATTTGTGGAGAGAAGCGAAGCTATCGTTCGGGTTATCTCATCTTGTACTGAAAAAATGTCCTGTAGGTCTCGATCATAGCTGTCTGCCCAGATATTCTGGCTCGTCGTCGCATCAATGAGTTGGGACGTCACGCGCAAGCGCTCACCTGCAATTTGAACGCTCCCCTCAACGATGTAGCGAACACCCAATTCCTCTGACACTTTCTGTATATCTGCCGGAGTGTCCTTATATGAAAACGTCGAGTTTCGGGCGACCACTAAAAAGTCTGAAAAACGGGACAAGGCGGTCAAGATGTTCTCACTCAGTCCGTCGCTCAGGTAATCTTGGCTCGGGTCGTTGTTGAGATTGTCGAACGCCATGACCGCGATGGAGGGTTTGCCAGACAGGGTCGCAGCTTGTTCATCCGTGTCCGGAGTCAGCACCGCGGACCAAGGTTGCAGCCATGCAGCGGCTACTAACGCCAGGATAATTGCGGTACAACTTACCATGACCAAGCGAGTTTTTGTTGGCTTATTCGCAAGTGGTACGACAGGAGAAACGATGGTTTTCGCCTTGTCATCCATTGTAAGGCTGTACACGTGAACGGGGTCGGGGATGTTCTTAACCTCTCGCATTCCCAAATCTTCGATGGTGAGATCGAGCTGGGTATGTACCTGTTCGAAAACACTAGCCGACATGTAAATGCCATCCGGGACAGCCAGGCTTTCAATGCGTGCGGCGACATTTACACCATCCCCATAAATGTCATCCTGATCTACGACGATGTCGCCAACATTGATGCCGATCCGGTATCGCACCTGCGAATCTTGCGGCAGGTCCGCGTTAGCGACCCCTATATAGTGCTGCATGTCCACCGCACATCGAACGGCCTCAACCGCGCTTGCAAACTCAAGGAGCAAACCGTCGCCCATCAATTTAACGATGCGCCCATGTCGTGAAGCGACAACTGGTTCAAAAAACTGCTCGCGATGGGCTTTGACCCTTGCAAGCACACTGGCCTCGTCATTTCGAATAAGACGACTATAGCCAACCACATCGGCGGCAAGTATCGCTGCTAGACGTCTTTCCAAAGACTGAACTCCCACAGTGGGAAACACGCTAAACACAAAATTACAACTAAGCCAGACGCGCAAGCCGACCATATAATTTGAAGAAAGCGATTGTTCAGTCTTTTTAAGACCGTCAGCAGCGAACCTGTGCCTGACAACGACGTGCAGTTGTTCATTGAATGCTCGCTTGGGGTTGCGACCGGCCAATTATACTTGCCGCAGAGAACGGCAATACTGAGTCCATTTTCACAGATGCTGCGTTCTGCACAAACGGCGGGTGTTCTAGTGAGGTGGCAAATTTAAAATTCCAGTTTCTGGTTCCCGATGTGCTGCTATCAGTGCCGATTTCGGCTCAGCCACCATGCGTGCATTTCTTCGAACTTTGATTTGAGCGCCAATCCGTCTTTTGTTGCACTAAACTCAACGCGAAGCGGTATCTCTGCAAAGACCTCACGCTCCACTAATCCATCTGGTTCAAGCGCGCGGAGTTGGCTCGTGAGCATCGTTTGGGAGATGCCATCAATATCAAGGCGCCACTCTCCGAACCTCTTTGTTCCGTGGAATATCAGCTCCTTCAAAATCGAGAGTTTCCACCTTCCACCGATCATCGTGAAGATGATTGGTAAGGAACACGGGTCGCCATTCTTTTACGGGCTATCCACTAAAATTCTCCAGTTTCCACTGTTACTAGGGAAATCTGCCTACTTTATAAATTAATGTAGTGGTGCAAAATCTGGCTAAATCAACACTTCAACAAGACATCAGAAAGCGGTTAACATACACGTCATCCTACTGAAACTCGGAGAAAACAAAGCTTCTGCACCAGAACACATGGCAGATCACAAGGCTTGGATAGTCATGACCATATTCGTCTACTCCCACGAGGTGAGCCCGTCGAGGTTTGAATGCAGTTGATGGCGATTGTAGCCGCCGCGCTATGCCGCAATCAGGCGGTAGGCATACCGAGCTTTTCGAGCATCTTGGAGGCCATTGAAACATACCAGCGTGAAACACGTAAGGGATTACGGGAGTGGGTTCGGCACTTCGCCGATCCCCAGAACGTCGCGCTGCCTCACTTCGTCGCGCCTGTAGTATTTGATGTGCCACGCGACGAATGACTGGATACTAACAATTTGACCCTGCGAACTTATGCGCGAATACCGCGCAAGGTAATGGGCGAGCACACTCGATTTTCCTGAATGAAATCAGTGAAAGGAATGTAGTGTTATGCGCGCCCTTACAGGCACTGTAGGGGTTCCCGCAGCACTGTGGCTTCTGCGCACAGTACCGCGGGGCACCTATTCATCCTTGTTTCCTGAGGACAGCAGATCGTTGCCTCTTACGTCGCCATGGCTTTGGCTATATCCAGAACGCAGCCCGCACTTCGGCTGGTCGGTCGCCATTTGGGGTTCGTACCTCTAGCAGCGTGCCTGCGTCCCAATGCTGTGTATCAACCATGCCAATTGCGACGTTTGTGCCAAAGTCAGGTGACCAGGCAGCGGACGTGATTTGACCGACCCGTTTTCCGTCTTTGAACAAAGGCCAAGCCGAACGAGCAGGAGGCACGGGATCACCGGGAATGGAAATCGCGCGGATCTGCCGGGTCGGGCCAGTTTCTACTTCGCGAGCAAGTGCTTGCTTGCCTATGTGGTCACTGTCCTCGCCCGGTTTGCAGAATTTGCCCAAACCACACTCCAGTGGTGAGTTTTCCATTGTCATGTCGTTGCCATAGCTCAACAGCCCGCCTTCGATCCTTTCGATCAGGTTTGGACATCCCGGGCGAACATTCAGATCAGCTCCGGCTTCGAAAAGGGTGTTCCATAGAGGCATACCGTAGGCACCGTTTTCGACATAGATTTCATAGCCGCCCTGTTTTGAGTAACCAGAGCGCGCGACCACAAAGTACGTGTCCTGAAACGCCAATCGTTTGTAACGGAAGAAGCGGATATCCCGAACCTCGTCTCCAAAGACCCGCGCCATCAGGTCATCCGACTTTGGTCCTTGAACGGCCAGTGGCGAGACGTCAGGTTCGAACACCCGCACATCCATACCTGCACCGACGGCCAAACCCTTAATCCACAAAAGCAGATCGCTGTCTGCGATTGAGATCCACCAGCGATCCTCGCTGTGTTTGATCGCCACCGGATCATTCAGCATACCGCCATTTTCGTCGACAATCGGCACGTAGTAGCACTGGTCTTCCTGCATTTTCTCAAGATTGCGAGGGGTCAACCGTCGCATCAGGCGGCCCGCATCCGGGCCATTCAGTTCGATCTGCCGTTCGCAGGACACATCCCAGACCTGGACGTGAGATTTGAGATGCCGGTAATCCGCCTCGACGCTCTCAAAAACGGTAGGCAGCAGCATCCGGTTATAGACGGTGTAGGCGGTAACGCCCTTGTCTTCGACGCCCTCGGAAAAAGGGGTCTGACGCAGGCGGCGGGATTGGGACAGCAGACGCATTTCAAGGGTCCATTGCTTTGGCGCGATCCCGAAGCTGGAACTTCTGGATTTTGCCAGTGGAGGTTTTGGGAAGAGTTTCGAAGACGACGGCTTTGGGGGCCTTGAACCCAGCCAGATGGTCGCGGCAGAAGGCTATGATCTCGTCAGATGTTGTTTCGGCACCGTCGCGCAATTCGACAAAGGCGCATGGTACTTCGCCCCATTTTTTATGCGGCATCGCAACCACGGCAGCGGCCTGTACGGCGTCATGGTGGTAGAGTACTGCTTCGACCTCGACCGAAGAGATGTTTTCTCCGCCGGAGATGATTACGTCTTTCAGGCGGTCACGTAT
Organism: Ruegeria sp. CF4; assembly: GCF_056537345.1. NCBI lineage: Bacteria > Pseudomonadati > Pseudomonadota > Alphaproteobacteria > Rhodobacterales > Roseobacteraceae > Ruegeria > Ruegeria sp. CF4. The sequence continues at coordinate 183,505 of NZ_JBQFRJ010000002.1, forward strand.
CTGGATGTAGCCGTTTTCATGTAAGACAGCGCCGTCGCCGGACCAGAACCAACCATCCTCAAAAGCTTTCGACGTGGCCTCGGCGTCCTTGTAATACCCCGCCATCACCGTGTTACCCCGAATGGCGATTTCGCCCTGTGTATTGCCGTCACGCGCTACGGGTGTGCCGTTGCTACGGTCGATCACCGTAACCTCTTCGACCATCGGAAAGGCGATGCCTTGCTGCGCTTGCAACTCGGCTTGCTCAGCGGAACTGAGATCATCCCACTCCTCCTGCCAGAGGCATTGTGAGATATGCCCATAGGTCTCCGTCAGGCCGTAGACCTGCATGACGTCAAAACCCATTGCGCGGGTCTTTTCGAGAACCGAAGGCGGCGGCGGTGCGCCTGCCGTCAAAACGCGGATCGCAGGATCGAAGGAGGGCGTGCCGCTCTCGGCTTCGGCTAGCATTTGCAACACGATCGGCGCTGCGCCGAAATGGGTCACGCCATGAGTGCGGATCGCGTCCAGAATACGGTCTGCCGCTGGAACTCGGGTGAAAATGACCGTTGCGCCCAGCATGGTCATCAACCACGGGTGCCCCCAACCGTTGCAGTGGAACATCGGCACCACCGACAGATAGACCGGGTAAGGCGGCATCTGCCAAGCCGTCCCTGTGCCGAGCGCCATCAGATAGGCCCCGCGATGGTGATAAACAACGCCTTTCGGGCGACCGGACGTACCGGACGTATAGTTTAACGCAATGGCATCCCATTCATCATCGGGCAGTTCTATTGGTAGCGGTGTGGCTTCGGTCAACGCGTCATAGGTTTGACCACCAAGGCTCTCACCCGTAACCGCAGGATCGGCGATCTCGACCACTGGCAAAGATCGACCGAGAAGATCAAAGGCTTTGGACAGAAGCGGTACAAGCTCCTGATCCACGATTACCAGTTTCGTGTCCGCGTGATCCAGAATGTAGGCGATGGTTTCCGGTTCCAGCCGCGTGTTCAGCGTGTTGAGGACCCCGCCCGTCAGCGGCAGTGCAAAGTGCAACTCGAAGAGTTCCGGGATATTTGGGCTCAGCACTGAAACGGTATCGCCCTTCTGCACGCCAAGTTCGACGAGCCCACCGGCCACAGCACGAATACGGGTTGCAGTTTCGGCCCATGTTCGCTGAGTGTCACCATAGATCACCGCTTTGCGCGCGCCGTGCAGGTTTTCGGCGCGGCGCAGAAAGGATATCGGCGATAAGGGCACATGGTTGGCCCGCGTCTTCTGAAGAGCCTCGAAATGGTGACGCATCCCGGTTCCGCCTGATTTAGCTGTTAGGCCGCACTCGGGCGGCGGTTTTGTTTGCAAAGGCTTCCAGACGCGCACGAGCCGCAGGTTGGGTATTGACCACTCCGCCAACCACGGCCTCTGCATAGGCTGCATCCATGCCGGACATATTGTTCAAGTGGCTGATCGCAGAGCAGATGGCAAAGTTGGTCAGCGGCAGGTTCTGCGCAATTTGTTCTGCCAACTCCATCGCCTTGGCCATGCTACCGCCATCTTCAGTGATGTATTGCGCCAATCCCAGATCGACGGCCTCTTGCCCCTGATAGACGCGGCCTGTCAGGATCATGTCGATCATGCGGTACTTACCGATCATGTCTGAAACACGGATTGTCGCTCCACCACCGGTGAAAATCCCGCGCTGTCCTTCGGGCAGGGCAAAATAGGTGCCCGGGTCGATCACCCGGATATGTGCCGCGCTGGCAAGTTCCAGTCCTCCGCCAACAACCGCTCCTTTTAGGGCGGCGATGATCGGCACACCGCCATATTCCATCTTGTTGAAAGCCTCATGCCAGCGCAGACAAACATGCATGAAGTCATCCGGGCTACGGTCGGCTTTCCAATGTTCGACCAGATCAAGGCCTGCGCAGAAATGGTTGCCTTCACCGGCCAAAACCACAGCTCTAACACCGGCTATGCGGGCACCGCTGAAAAAGCGTATCAGTTCCTCGATGGTGGCCACATCCAGCGCGTTGCGCTTTGAAGGGCGGTTCAATGTCACGACAAACAGGCCGTTCTCACGCTCTGAAATCGCGAGGTTTTCGTAAGTGTCGGGGTTCACGACATCATTCATGGGTCAGGTCCCTTCAAGGAATTATTCGGGGAAGGCCGCATCAAGCAGGCTTCGCGAGCCGTACATGATGCGGGTGTGTTCGGTAGTGCACTCGGGCAAGACGTGCTGGGCAAAGAAGAGGGCAGTAGCGATTTTCTGGTTCATGAACTGCGCATCCTGTCCGGTGTCCAGCGCGGCTTGAGCAGCCAATGCCCCCTTCGCCAGCTTCCATCCGGCCGCGAGCGTACCTGCCAACATCAGGAAGGGGACAGAGCCGGCAAAGGCCGCGTCGACATCCTTTCGGCTGCTTTCCAACAACCAATCCAAGGCGATCTCGAACGCGCCTCGCGCTTGCGTCAGGCTTGCCCCGATAGCTTGTGCAGTGGCATCTCCATACGCCAGTTTCGCCTCGGACTCTGCAATTCGGGCAGCGAAAAGACGGGCGGTTTCACCACCGTCGCGCATCACCTTGCGCCCCAGAAGGTCATTCGCCTGAATTGCGGTAGTGCCCTCGTAAATGGGTAGAATGCGAGCATCCCGATAGTGCTGCGCGGCACCGGTTTCCTCGATAAAGCCCATGCCGCCATGAATTTGCACACCCAGCGAAGCGACCTCGACCGCGCGTTCCGAGCAGAAACCCTTAACCAGCGGAACCATGAATTCGGCCAGAGCGGTCAACTGGGGATCACTCTGATGATGTGCAAGGTCCAACAAGCCCGCGGTTGCCGCCGCCATAGCCCGCCCACCTTCGGTCAGGCTGCGCATCCGCATGAGCATGCGACGCACATCCGGGTGCTCGATGATTGGGACAGCGTCCTTGACCTGACCGTTCACCGGACGGCTTTGTACCCGTTCGCGCGCATAGGTCAGCGCGCGCTGATAGGCACGATCAGCGGTCGCAATGCCTTGCACCCCAACGGAAAACCGCGCCGCGTTCATCATGATGAACATGTATTCCAACCCGCGATTTTCCTCGCCGATCAGGAACCCCGTGGCGTCCTTATATTCCAGCATCGCCGTCGGGCTGGCGCGGACACCTAGCTTGTGTTCAATGCTCACGCAGTTGACCGTGTTCTCGGCCCCTACCGCGCCATCCGCTTCCACAAGCTTCTGCGGCACGATGAACAGGCTCAGCCCTTTTGGCCCGGCGGGTGCATCAGGAATACGCGCCAACACCAAATGGATGATGTTCTCGGTCAGATCATGAGCGCCATATGTAATGAAAATCTTGGTGCCAGATATGCCATAGCTGCCATCCGCGCGTTGCACCGCTTTGGTCGCCACGCGGCCAAGATCGCTGCCCGCTTGTGGTTCCGTCAGGTTCATCGTGCCGGACCAGCGTCCTGCGATCAGCGGCTCAAGATATGTGGCTTTCTGTTCGTCCGAGCCAGTCAGCAGTAGCGCCTCAATGGCCCCATCGGTCAGCAACGGGCAAAGGCCAAAGCTCATGTCGGCGGCATTCAGCATCTCTACCGCCGCCGCGCCAACAGTTCGCGGCAGTCCCATGCCGCCATAATCCACCGGGTGAGTCAGTGCCTGCCAGCCCATTTCGACGAACTGAGCATAGGCATGCGCGTCACCTTCAGGCATCGTCACGCGCCCGTTGTCGAACCGGGCACCCAGCGTGTCGCCGATATGCGACAATGGCGCAATCTGTTCACCGCAGAACCGGGCATAGCCTTCCAGCACGGCAGCAATATCAGACAGGTCGTAGTCTGAATACGCCGCCAACGATGACACCTGCTCCCAATGAGACAGGTGTTCGATACAAAACATCAAATCCTGGACGGGCGGCTGATAGGACATCCTAGGCTCCCTGGCGGCAACTATGGTTTCGCGTCATCTATCTGCTGAAGAGATTGCCGATAAGCTCATATTTTGCCAAAATGCTATCCGATCACGCCAAACAGAGATCTCTATGACCAGCCAGGACCCTATCTCTCTGACGACCGTATCAGCTGCATTTATTCAGGATTGGCTGGATGCACTTGGGTCTCGTTGCACCCCGGAAGAGATGGCTTCTCTGCTGGAACGCTCAGGCCTTCAAGCCCGCCCAATGGCACCAACTCAACGTGTCACGCTGAATGAGATCGCCCGGCTTTATCAGCTTGCCGCGCCCGAGACCGGGGACGAAATGATGGGGCTCTGGAGCCGCCCGATCCGGCCCCGAGCATTGCAGCATCTTGTGACGGTGCAGCGCGGCGCAGGCAGCCTGACCTCGGCTCTCTATCGGTTCTCGACGTTCTGGAACCTGCTCCTGGATGACTTCTATTTTGACCTACACAGCAAATCAGACGAGGTGGCGCTGACTTTGGTGCCTTACTTGGTTGAAACCCAGCCGCAACGGTTCGGCCACATGCTGATTCTGAAACTTGCGCATGGGCTGCTATCCTGGCTCAGCGGATCAGAAACGCCGGTGCAAACGGTTTGCTTTGCCTTCGCCCGTCCGGAGTTTGCCGCGGACTATTCGGTCGTCTTTCCATGCCCCGTCGAGTTCGACGCCCCACAAACCAGTATTCGCTTCGACTCACGCCAATTCACCCGCCCGATCACCCGCAGTCCCGCCGAGGCATCCGTATTTCTCCAGCGTGCGCCGCTGGATTGGATCTTTACCGGCTCGCGCGCCCATACTTACAGCCTGCGCGTTCGAGCCTTTCTTTACGGAGCGACATGGCAGGCTTGCCAGCTTCCGGATGCGGCCCGCGCTCTAAAAATAACGCCTCGGACGTTGAACAGACGCTTAAAAAACGAAGGAACGTCCTTTCAGGACATAAAAGACGCCCTACGCCGCGACATTGCGATACGGGCACTTCAGCAAAGCACGGACAGTATAGATCAAATCGCGTTTGACACTGGCTTCTCGGCTCCGGCGAACTTCCACAGGGCTTTCCGAAAATGGACAAACCGGACACCGGGGTCATACCGGATGTGAGTTCGAGACTCGGTCAAGAAGTCTCTTAACGAATGATCCGAACCCGTACTCTAATCTATGTCTTGAATGCAGTAGAAGATGCACCGGTTCTCCTGCATGTAAATCCACTAGCGCGAATTTTGGTAGGTTTCAGAAACTACGCTCAAATGAGAACATGGTTCGGCTATCGTAGGGGCCACCCCATTGCCCAAAGCGGCATTTGTGCTGACAGTTCGTTAGTTCTGATGAAGTCATTAGAGGTTCTATGCCGTGCATCCTCTGGGATTACAATCCAGGTGCTCGCGGCTGATTCAAAAGAATAATGTCATCCAACAAGAACATCGGACAAACGTTCAACCAACGCTCTTTGAACAACTGCAAACCTTGGAGTGTTTGCTATTTCGTCCAGCGTTGCGACCCAGAGCGGAACCTCAATTTCTGGGGTTACGTCGTGCGATCTCCGAAGCCGGGAGTCCGCGTTGCCAAAGAATGCTGGCAAAAATGTTTTTCCGATTCCCGCGGCAGCCATTTGCTGTAGCACTAAGAAACTGTCTGCTCCGTTGGTCATTTCGTCAGCGCTGACATTCTGCGCCAGCCATTTGGCAGGGAGTGAACGGCTTAACGCCCCATCAAGCCTCATCCATTTGCGTTTGTCGGAACCGTCGTCAAAAACCCCGAATGACAGTGTTCCTGCCCGCTGACCAATTAACCCCTCCCCGAGCTTTATTGATGGGCGTACAGCTATGTCCGCAGTCAGACGGGATAGATCGTGGTGATTGTTTCCGCTCAACAAAGTCAGTTTCAAGCCGGGGTAGGTGAGTGAGATATCGTTAAGTATTTGCGGGAGAACGATCTGACAAAGACTGTCGGTGGACGTAATTCGCACATGGCCTACAGGAGAACGATTTGCGCCGACAATCGCACGCTCCATGGAAAGCACGGCATCTTCAACACTTTCCATAGCCGAAAAGATCGCGCGGGCTTCAGGGAGAACGGAGTATCCCGACGGGCTTCTTTGAAAAATGAGGCAGCCGTTTCGCTCTTCGAATGCGGCAACCCTGCGCAGGACCGTAGCATGTGTCACCCCCAAGGCAGACGCCGCCGCGTTCAGCGACCCGAATTTGCTCACCGCAAGTGCGTATCGAATGTCATCCCAATTCTCATTGTTCATAAATTAACAAGTAGCGACCAATAACAAACAATTACAAGTAATTTCGTTCAAGTTAATATTCGATTTATTGAACAGGGAGACACATCATGATGAATAAGTTCTCAATCTTCGCGGCAGGTTTATTGTCAGTTGCCGCTCTTGGCACGGCCATCGCCCAGGAAAGTGAGAATCCGGCTGTGAAGGCTCGGACCTCAATCATGCAGCTTTATTCATTCAATCTTGGCACTCTCGGCGGCATGGCCAAGGGAGAGACGGAGTACGATGCGGAGGCCGCAACACGAGCCGCGAATAACCTTGTCGTTCTGACGCAGCTCGATCAATCCGCGATGTGGCCCGCCGGAACCGACAATGTTTCCGACCCCTCCACGCGCGCTCTACCCGCTATATGGGAAAACTTCCCGGACGTCGGTGCCAAAGGGCAGGCCATGGCTGACGCTGCTGTTGCGATGCAGGCTGCGGCAGGACAAGATGTTGAAGCGCTGAAAGCGGCAATGGGAGATTTAGGTGGAAGCTGTTCGGCATGTCACAAGGCATACAGAGCGCCAAAGGACTGATTAGGCATTGATGGTGCGGCGTTCTATTCTCTTTGTCGCTGGTGCCGTAGTTTTGGTCGGGTTGGCCGGTTTGGTGCTGACCCGACCGCAAAGATTGGATCAGGTTCAACTGGACGGTATTACTCCCGATCTCGCGAGAGGTGAGGCCGTTTTCTTTGCAGCAGGATGTGCATCCTGCCACTCAGCGCCGGACGCGGTTGGAGAGGAAAAGCTTATGCTCGCCGGCGGTCGTCGGTTTGAGACGGATTTCGGCACTTTCATAGCCCCCAATATATCCAGTGATCCATCTGCCGGTATCGGTTCCTGGTCCGCGCTGGATTTAGCCAATGCCCTGATCCATGGGACCGGACCCGAAGGGCAACACTATTACCCAGCGTTTCCATATACATCCTATGCCAACATGACCGCCGATGATGTTGTATCGCTCCATGCATTTCTTGGCACATTGCCAGCGGCCGTGACCGAAAGCGATGCGCATGAAGTGGGTTTCCCCTTCAGCGTTAGACGAGGGTTGGGAGGATGGAAGCTATTACACCTGGCACTAGGTTGGGCGGTTGAAGGTGATCTGACTGATCAACAAAGACGAGGCCGGTATCTTGTGGAGGCGCTGGGGCACTGCGCTGAATGTCATACGCCGCGAAACGGCTTGGGCGGTTTGAAACGAGATCTTTGGCTGACGGGTGCGCCAAACCCAAGCGGGAAAGGTCGCATTCCCGGGTTAACCCCAGACCAGCTTGATTGGTCCGAAGCTGACATAGCGGAATACCTGAAATCTGGCTTCACACCGGATTATGACAGTGCTGGTGGTGAGATGGTTGAAGTTATCGAAAACACATCTCGGCTTACAGATGACGACCGTTTAGCAATTGCCGCCTATTTGAAAGCTGTTCCTGTTTCGTCGACAGGGCTTTCATCCGAGTAACAGTCGTTTGACGCTATGATGCGGGCGCCGGTGTCTACAGTCGACCTCATATAACCGACCATATGTCTCGCTTCCATTCTTAAGCACGAATTGCTGGTTACCATGCTGTCGGCTTGGCAGAATGTCGGGTCATTGCTTCAGTGACTTCAAACCGAAACTGCTGATCTTAGTTGTTCCTTACCAATTTGGTTCTTCGAACCTTGCAGATACGGCGTTCCACGCTCCAGAACCAAGAACTCATTACCTAACGAATAAGCGAACTCAAAAAACTGTTCGACTAAGACAATTGCCATGTCGCCCCGATCCCGCAGCTGGCGAATGACTTCTCCGATCTGCTTGATGATGTTGGGTTGAATACCCTCCGTTGGTTCGTCCAACAGAAGAAGCTTTGGTTTTGTGATCAGCGCGCGCGCGATTGCAAGCTGTTGTTGCTGACCACCAGACAAGTCACCGCCACGCCGCGAAAGAAACTCTTTGAGGATCGGAAAGAGGTCGAAGATATAGTCGGGGATTGTGCGATCTTTGCGCGGCAGGCAGGCATAGCCGGTTTCGAGGTTCTCAAGAACCGTCAAAAACGGAAAAATCTCGCGGCCTTGCGGAACATAAGCCACGCCTTTTCTGGCGAGCTCATAGGATGTGGCGTTGCCGATCTCTTCACCGTTCAGCAGGTAGTTACCTCCGCTGCGGGGATGCGTGCCAGATATGGCCTTCAACAGGCTGGTTTTGCCGACGCCGTTGGTTCCCATCACGCAGGTCACCTGACCCTGGCGTGCGGTAACGTCAACGCCGTTCAAGATCTGGCTGCCGCCATAATGCAAAGATAAATCGGAGATTTTCAGAAGGTCAGCGGCCAAGATAAACCTCGATTACTTTTTCGTTCTGAGTGACGTGGTCCAACGACCCTTCGGCGAGAACCGACCCCTCATGCAGCACAGTTACTTTGCAATTGAGGCGACGGACGAATTCCATGTCGTGTTCGACAACGACGACGGCTCGAGTTTTGGCCGCTTCGACAAGAATGTCGGTTGTGTGCTGTCGCTCTGCCGGGGTCATCCCGGCCGCAGGCTCATCCACCAGCAGCAACTGTGGATCTTGAGCCAGCAGCATACCGATCTCGAGCCATTGCTTCTGCCCGTGACTGAGCTCGCCTGCCTTGCGGTCCAGGGATTGTCGCAGCCCGATTTCCTCGGCCAAAGCGGCGACTTTCTCATGATCTTCCTGACGTGCCCGGAACCGGAGTACAGAAAGCGGCCCGCGTTTGTTTTTCAGGGCAAGCATCAGGTTTTCGCGGACGCTTTGATCTTCGAAGACGGTCGGGCGCTGGAACTTTCGCCCCACTCCGGCCTGGGCGATCTGGCTTTCGCTCATCGACAGCAACGAGACCGACTTTTCACCCCAAAGAACGTGACCGTCATCAGGCTTGGTCTTGCCGGTGATGATGTCCATGAACGTCGTCTTTCCCGCCCCGTTCGGGCCGATGACAGCGCGCATTTCGGCTGGGCCGATTTGGAACGTCAGGTTGTTGATGGCCTTGAAACCGTCAAAGGCCACGGAAACACCAGAGACTTCTAGAAGCGTGCTCATTCATTCGCCTCCTTTTCACGCAGCGATCCAAAGTCCGGCCCCAGATCGGCACCGTGTCGGTCAGGCGCACGGCGTTCGGTGAGCTTGTCGATCAGCCCCCCTACGCCGCGGGGCGCGAACAGCGTGACCGCGACAAACGAGAACCCAAGCAGAATGGTCCACCAGTCGACCCACTGGATCGTATAAAACCCGAGTGAGATGTCGGGGGCTTGCCCGCCTGTAAACCAAGTGGACAGCAGCGAGACGAAAGCCGCACCGATGACGGCTCCGTACAGCCTTCCGCGTCCACCGATTGCCACCCAAACGGCGAGGTAGATTGAGGCGATGGGGGCGATTTCAGCCGGGTTGATGATGCCGGCTTGGGGGTAATAGAGGGCCCCGGCAATGCCGCAGATCACGGCGGTGAAAGTGAAGATAAACAGCTTATAGACCTCGACCGAGTAGCCGAGGAACCGGACACGGCTTTCATCGTCACGGATGGCGCGAATGACCGATCCGAACTTACCGGACACTACCCATGCGCAGACTAGGTAGCCCAGACCAAGCGCCAGGGCAGACGCCCAGAAGAACAGGATCGAAACCGTTGATTGCGGCACCGAGTCCAGGCCCGGCAGGTTCTGCAGCCCGGACAAGCCATTGTTCCCGCGCAACCCGCTGTCGTTTTGGAACAGGTACAGGGACAGCGCGAGCGTCATCGCCTGCGTTAGGATCGACAGGTAAACCCCGGTCACGCGGCTGCGGAACGCCAGCCATCCAAAGACTAGAGCCAGCAGACCGGGAACCAGCACGACGGCAGCCAGTTGTAGCGGCAGTGAATGCGCGATGGCCCAGATCGGGGGAAACTCGGAAGCACCAACAACGCCGAAAATCTGAGTGGCGATGCCATCCGAGATTTCCTGTGCCGTTGGTGGCAAGGCAGAAGCTGCGAGGCTATCGACCACGATAATCTCGGTGCGGGCATACATCAGCCACATGCCTATGGCGTAGCCGCCAATGCCAAAGAAGGCCATGTGCCCCAGCGACAGGATACCCGTATAGCCCCACACCAAATCCATCGCCAGTGCGGCAAGGCATAGGCAGAGCGTCTTACCCAGCGTCTTGATAAAGCTGGTGGAAATCAGCCCGATGCCAAACCCTTCGCCCAGAACAGTAATGATCGCCGTAAACAGGGACAGGATGATCAGAAAGATGGCGACAGAGGGATAGCGCAGCACCAGTGGCTTGCGCATCGGCTCGGTTGTGGATGTCATGTCAACCATATCACGCTTCCGCCGCCCGACCTTTGAGCGCGATGATGCCGCGCGGTCGGAATTGAATGAACAGGATGATGAACAGGATCATATAGGTCTGTGCCGCCAGAGTATTGGACGGGTTAAACCATTCGATCCCCTTTTGCAGCGTTCCAACCATCGTCGCGCCCAGCAGCGTGCCCCAGATGTTGCCGACTCCGCCGACAACGACCGTCATAAAGCTTTGCACGATGTAGTCAGAGCCCATCTCGGATGTAACTTTGGCGTAAAGCCCGATGGCCACGCCAGCGATGCCCGCGATGCCCGAACCCAGGCCGAATGTCAGCATGTTGATCCGGTCCGGGTTGATGCCCATCGAGGAGGCCATGCGAGGGTTCTGTGTCACGGCGCGCACCTCCAGCCCCAGCCGGGTCCGATTCATGACGATCAGGAATAGTGCCAGAAACAGCAACGCTAGTACGAATATCGCGATGCGGATGTAGCTGATCGATACGATGTCGTTCAGCACCATCGACCCGTCCAACCATTCCGGTGCGGTCAGAGGACGCGCTTGCGTGCCGAAGATGTTCTTGGCCAATTGTTGAAGCGCGATCGAGACGCCAAAGGTTGCAAGCAGGGTTTCCAGCGGGCGATGATACAGCCAACGAATGACCAATCGCTCCAGCAGAACTCCGGCCCCGAAGGTCACAAGAAAGGCACAGGGAATTGCGACAAAGATTGAGAGCGTCAGATCGGGAATGAACAGCTGTACCACGTAGCCGGTGTAAGCGCCCATCATGATGAATTCGCCATGGGCCATGTTGATTACCCCCATGACGCCGAAGGTGATCGCAAGTCCAATCGCCGCAAGGAAGTAGATCGATGCCAGAGACAGTGCATCCAACACCAAATCAGCCGTCTGGTTTAAAGCGACCTGTGTTTCGATGTTGTCCAGCGCTGCCTGCGCAGCAAGTGCGATCGGCAGAGGGGCCGAGACGTAAACCCGAAAGAACTTATGATTTTGAACGGCTTCGGCAATGTCATCTTGTGTCACCAGCGGGGCCGCAAGACCCTGTTGGGCCAGCACCTGATAGGCGGCCTTTCGTGCGGCGTCCTCGTCCAGGCTCGCCACTTGCACACCGGCGACGGTATCGCCGTTTATGTTGGCGATAAGGGTTTGCTTCATGGTTCCTGAATCTACCGGTTCCGGTGCCAAGCCATTTGCGACAAGCAGGCTATAGGCCTGTTCCTGCGACAGCGCGTCTGATCCGACCTCAATGCCAACCGCCCCATCCGGAACGTCATCCGCGACCTTGATTTCGGATGAAACCAAAGGATTGAGCGTTGCCCGGACATCGACGCTCAGGTCGCCAGCGAAGCTTTCGATGGCAGCTAGTCTTGCGGCCTCATCCTCGTCAAAACGGATCGTCAGCAAACGCTCCAGCCGGTCTTTGCGCGCTTTGAGATCGGCGTCTTGTTCAGCCTCGATTGAACCGCGCAGTGCGGACAGGTGCGACGCCTCGGCGTCTCGCTCGATCGCTGTCAAAGCAACGTCGCGGGTCTTGGGATTGGGGTCGTTCAGTTGAAACTGCACCAGAGCAGAGGCGATCAGACCTCGAATGCCGGAATTTGGCTTGAGTTGTTTATAGTCCTTCTTGTCGACAACCCCGATCTCCGTCCCGTCAGAGACGTCGAATATCTGCAACCCGCCGTCAGCCTTTGAAGCAAAGACAAACAGACCGGTTTCCTTGTTGAACCACATGCCCTTCGCTTGCCAACGCTCCAAGACGGTCTGCGCTTCGGGCAGTCCACTTTGCGCCAACGCGTCAATCGCCGGGCCAATTGTCTTGCGAGAGGATTTCTGGATCACCTCCGCGTAGGACTGCAATACCTGCTGCACCGGGGCGTCTGCGGATTGCGCTTGCAAAAGAGTAGGGACCACAAGGACCAGCAGGGCAAGCACTGCCCGCCTGAACGGAAGCGTCATTTAGGAAGACCTTTGTATTGAGCCTCGGGGCACAAGACGCGCCCCGAGGAATTCAGGTGAAGTCCTTAGTAGTTGGACTTGATCTGCACGCAGCTCTCAGTTTCGGTGTTGTACATACCGCAACCCAGCTCTTTCCAATCCGACACGAGAACGGCGGATTCAGGCAGATAGTCGGTCCAGGCGTCGCCCGGAACTTCTTCGGTCTGGCTGATGATGTCGAACTGACCGTCTTCCTGGATTTCGCCGATCAACACCGGCTTGGCCAAGTGGTGGTTCGGCAGCATCACCGCTGTACCGCCTGTCAGGTTCGGGAATTCCTGACCGTACATGGCAGTCCGAACCGCGTCGACATCGGTGGTTTCAGCAGCCGTCGCCGCGTTCACCCACATGTTGAAGCCAATATAGTGGGCCTCCATCGGGTCGTTGGTCACACGCTCTTCACCCATGCGGACTTTCCACGCTTCGACCCATGCGTCGTTCGCATCGCTTTCGGCTGATTGGAAGTAGTTCCAAGCCGCCAGATGACCGACGAGGTTTGTCGTATCGAGGCCTGCCAGCTCTTCTTCGCCGACCGAGAAGGCGACAACCGGAATATCGTCAGCTGAGATGCCAGCAGCGGCCAGCTCTTTATAGAAACCAACGTTTGCGTCGCCGTTGATGGTCGAGATTACGCCGACTTTCTTGCCGCCCGCGCCAAGCGCAACCACATCGGCTACGATCTTGGACCAATCCGAATGACCGAATGGCGTGTAGTTGACGAAGATATCTTCTTCCGCGATGCCCTTCTGCTTCAGATAGCTTTCGAGGATGTTGTTCGTGGTCCGTGGGTAAACGTAGTCAGTCCCCAACAGAGCGAATTTTTCAACTTCCAGTTCGTCTAGGAAGTAATCGGTGGCAGGGATCGCCTGCTGGTTCGGTGCGGCACCGGTGTAGAATACGTTTTTCGAGCTTTCTTCACCTTCATACTGAACCGGGTAGAACAGCAGACCGTTCAGTTCTTCGATCACCGGCAGGACTGATTTACGAGATACCGACGTCCAGTTGCCAAAAACAACATCAACTTCATGGACCGTCAGCAGTTCGCGCGCCTTTTCAGCAAACAGCGGCCAGTCAGAGGCCGGGTCAACAACTACAGCCTCAAGTTCGCACCCCAGAAGACCACCGGCTTCGTTTTGTTGTTCGACCAGCATTTCCATTGTGTCTTTCAGCGTGGTTTCCGAAATGGCCATGGTGCCGGACAACGAATGCAATACGCCGACCTTGATTGGGCAATCGGCCAGTGCAGGCAATGAACTGGCCAACAGAACTGCGGCGGTTGTGGTGAGAAGTTTGGTGTGCATCAGCATTTCCTTTTATGCGATGCGCAGCAGGGTTGTTCGGGCCGCTGAAACGTCCCATATACCCCCCTACGCATATTTGCGGTGTGCGAGGGCGTCTTCAGGTTCCTAGGCCGGGCACCTTCGCACATTTTCCAAGCCGTCTTGCGGCGCACCACAGTGCTAAGGCAGATTTACCCGGGCGTCAGAGTCTCATGGCCTGAGTTCTTGGATTGATTCAGAGGACTGCCTAAATTTGCGGCGATGCAGCATGCTCAGCCTAATAATGCGGCGCTGCAGCGAAGCGTCTTTTAAGCGCCGCCCAGGATCAACAGGTTGCACTGATCCAAATATTGCTTGGCAGTTCGGCGTGCTGCGCTTGCCTTTGCCGCATCTGAACCAAAGGTCGCAGTTTGCAATAGACGCGCATGTGCATGCTTGGAATTTACCCTGTGGCTTAAGACCAATTCGGTATTGTCCGCTGTGGCCGTCGCTTCCAGCAAAGACACAAATCCGCCACGGCGCAGTTCATAGTCCTGAGCTTTAGCATCGTTCAACAGCCACGCATGTTCCATTTCGGCTGAAAAGCGGCCCGCGCAGCTTGCAAACGATTTGACCATGTCACTTTCGGCATAAAGTAGTCCAGCAGACATTAAGAAGCATGACATTGAAAGGAAAATTGTTCTCAAAGCGCCCATATCTTAACCATTGCAACTGAAAATGTGCCCGTCAAGGCGGCGCTTATGAAATCAATGACTTGTAGCTTACGGGTTGCTCAGAACCGAGAGGCCCGATCTTCCCAGGTTCAGTGCTTGGTTATTCAGTTTTGCTCTGCACTAACGTTCAAGCTTGTAACAAAATGTCGAAGATGCTGAGCCAGCATTCCATACCGGCTTCAAGACCAAAGTACACACACATGCTATCACCAAATATCTCATCAGTCGGGCTGCGGTTCTTCTTCTTGAAGCAAGTTAACGACTTCATCGATCGCGGGATGTCGTCTCGATTTATGCGGAAGTTCCAGAGCCAGCACCTGGCCAGTTTCGATGCTTTCCTGTGAAACTTTCATAAGGTGCCCGGATCGAAGCGCCTGCTCAACCAGGCAACCATGCCCCATGAGCACGCCCGCGCCAGACTTCGCTTCTTCTAGGGCAAGGGCGTAGAGCGAATATCGCGGTCCCCTCGTCGGCTCACCAACTGAAACACCTGTCGCCTCTGACCAATTTGACCAGTCTTCATGCCACGTCTGATCGTGCAACAGCTGTGCAGACACGAGATCTAGCCCGGCTGACAGATTCGGTGAGCAAACAGGGAGAATTCTGTCTTTCGCCAGCACGATCTGATCCGGGGTTCCACTCGGATCAGAAAAGAACACGGAAAGATCAATTAGCTCTCGCGACAGGCTTGGGGGTTTCTCCATCGCAGTCACTGAGACGCGCAGGTCGGGGCGTTTTTCGCGCAGTTTGCCCAGTCGCGCTGGTAACCACAGCTGCGCTATCGAGGGCAGGGCGGCTATGTGGAAATCCGGGTTAGGCGCCAGATTGCGCAGGCTTTGTGTTGCCGCCGCTAGAAGATCGAAGGCCTCCGTGAACTCTTTCGTCAGCGTCCTCCCTGAGGATGACAACGAGATGCCATGGGCATTTCGTTCGAAAAGCGCAGTTCCGGCCCAAGCCTCCAAGGCCTTGATGTGCTGAGAGACTGCGCCAGCTGTAACGCCCAATTCCTCGGCGGCGGAAACGAAGCTTTCCAGCCTTGCGGCTGCCTCGAAGGCACGCAATGCATTGAGAGGTGGGCCCTTGGGGCGACGGGGTGCAACAGCCACTAATACCAGCCTTAGTTTTTCTAAGCCGAGAAATAGCAAAACTGGTTTGCTTTGTCATGCGATCTGTCCAATCTGGACAAAGCAAAGGAGGGAATTGCGATGACCATAGAAACGAGAAACTGGGTCCCTGCGGACTGTGAAGCCCTTGTCCAGAAGATCGCGACCGACACGTCACGCACCTCTTCCCGGGAACTGCTGGAGCGTATCGAGCATTTGGCGGACCGAAACCGGGAGATCCACGAGCAAGAGTGCTTTAACCTCAATCCCGCGACCAATGTGATGAACCCACGAGCCGAAGCGCTGCTGTCTTCGGGCATTGGGTCTCGGCCCTCGCTTGGGTATCCCGGCGACAAGTACGAAATGGGTCTGGAAGCCATCGAAGAGATCGAGGTCATCGCGGCAGAGCTTTGCGCGGAAGTCTTCGATGCGAAGTTCGCTGAAATCCGTGTGCCATCTGGTGCGATTGCCAATCTCTATGGCTTCATGGCCACCTGCAAAGCGGGTGATACGATCATTGCTCCGCCTGCATCGATCGGCGGGCACGTCACACATCACATCGCGGGATGCGCCGGGTTGTTTGGTTTGCGTACAGTGGATGCACCAACAGATGCTGATGGCTATACTGTCGACCTCGACGCGCTGCGCACGCTTGCGCAAAAGGAGCGTCCCAAGCTGATTACTGTTGGTGGCAGCCTCAATCTTTTTGAGCACCCGGTAAAAGAAGTGCGCGCTATTGCAGATGAAGTCGGCGCCAAGGTTATGTTTGACGCCGCGCATCAATGCGGGGTCATCGCGGGCAAAGCCTGGCGCAATCCGTTGGCCGAAGGGGCGCACTTTATGACCATGAGCACGTATAAGAGCCTAGGTGGCCCTGCGGGTGGTCTAATCGTTACAAATGATGCTGAGATTGCAAAGGCCCTGGACGCCATTGCCTTCCCGGGCATGACAGCAAATTTCGATGCGGCGAAGTCGGCTGCTCTTGCCGTAACGATGCTGGACTGGCGCGACTATGGGCAGGACTACGCCGCCGAGTTGATCGCTATGTCCCGAACGTTGGCGCAAAGCCTCGATGCCCAAGGCGTTCCCGTGTTCGCAGGGCGCGAGGGCTTTACCGCGTCTCACCAGTTCGCTGTTCTGGCAGAACGGTTTGGCGGCGGACAAACTGCATCCAAGACCCTGCGCAACGCCGGGTTCCTGGCGTGTGGCATTGGCTTGCCTGCACCGGAAGTTGCAGGTGACATGAATGGCTTGCGCCTCGGCACTCCCGAGTTGGTGAGATGGGGCATGACGTCTGATCACGCCGACAGACTAGCTTCTCTGATTGCGCGGGGATTGAAGGGTGAAACTATCGCCGCCGAGGTGACGGACTGGCGACGCAGTTTTTCGAGTGTGCACTTTGTTAACCTTTAGAATTGCAGAAATTTTCCGCCAAGGCCGGCTCTGCAGAAAGGCGAGCTTCTCTGGAACACTCTATCGTTGCGCCCCATAGTGGGACAGGAACATTGCCACGCATTCATGCATGATGCCGTTGGTCTCCTGTTTCTCACCCAGCAGGAATTCAGGCCAGTAGAAGAAATTCTTGACCAGAGCCAGGAGCTGGCCGGTGGCGAATGCGGGGTCGGCCTTGCGTAGCACTCCGGCCTCCATCGCTTGGGCGATCAGCTGGGTCATCGGGTAGTCATGCGCCGCGTTCTCGGCAAAGAAGGCGCGAGAGCGATCGAGGTCACGCAGGAATTCCGAGATAACCATGCGGTTCAATCCCATGGCGACCGGGTCGGTGATCACACCAACGAAACGCTCTAGCGCCTCGGTCAGCTGTTCGTCCAGCGGTCGCGAGGGGTCATAGTCGACAGGCGCCATCACTTGATTGCGCGCGATCATGATCTGGGTGATCTCGTCGAACAGCGCCTCTTTCGTTTCGAAATGATTATAGAGCGTGCGACTCGATACCCCCGCTCGTTTGGCGATGCTGGTGGTCTTTGCAGCCAGAAACCCGTTCTCACGGAATTCCTCGATCGCCGCTTCTACAATATCTTTTCGTTTTTTTTCAGTCAGTTTCACGTCAGATCATCCTTCTTCGCCGCAAAATGTAAATTTTACTGTTTACAAATCACCTGCTTTCTCTAAATGTAAACACAGAAGTTTACAAAGCAACCCCGAAACCGAGGCTCAAACAATGACCTTCACCGCCGGAAAAAACGAAATCACCTTCAAGTCCTTTGGCGTCGATTTGGCCGCCGATCTCTATCTTCCTGAAGATTTCGACCCGTCCAAAAAGTACAAAGCCATCGTGGGCGCGAGCCCCTTTCCACAGGTCAAAGACCAGATCCCGGCGACCTATGGCCCGGAAATGGCCTCACGCGGCTTCATCTATCTGGGCTTCGACTATCTGGGTATGGGCTCGTCCCCGGCGCTTCCCGGAGAGCACAAGCAGTCGCGCTATATGTTCCGCCTGATCGAAAATACATGGGACGCGGTGTCTTATCTGGGCACGCTGCCGTTCGTGGAAGAAATCTACGGTCTGGGCGTGTGCCAAGGCGGTTCGATCATCGCATCCGCCGCCGTGACCGATCACCGGATCAAGAAGATCGCCATGGTGTCCGGCATGATGGCGGCGGATGCGTTCCAATGGACCGACCGCGATATGGCCAACCAGCAGATCGCCGCCGCGAATGCGTCGAAGCAGAAAATCTATGAAACCGGCGAGCCCGACTATGTCGCCCCATTCCTTCTGAACGACGACATGAGTCGCGAAGAGTTTATCGAAGTGGGTGGCAACCCGATGGTTGGCGAGAGCTATGACTATTATGGGCGCGATGGGGTCAAAGGCCCGGTTGCTGTTCCAACCTTCACCAACATGCATATTGGCGATCAGGGAATGCAGTCCTTGATTTCTATCGGGGAAGCTTATGCAGACAAGATCGTTCAGCCGTCGTTGACCATCTAGAGCAGTTCGGCCTTCACTGCGATCTGTTCGACGGCGTTTGTCGAGAAGCTGACCAATGAGCATGAAGAGCTGGCATTTGACGAGTTCAGCCATGTGGATTTCTACTACAAGCCCGAGGCAGTGAAAGCGTCGACCGACGCCGTGGCCGAGTTCTTCAACAAGTAGGGCGTCTGAGAGGCTTTGACCCCGGGCAGCCTCACCATTGAAAGCACAGGCAAATGACCAATTCGAACCTCTTCAGCGTCAAGGGCTGGAGTCCCGAGCGTGCCGGCGACCTGACTGGAACCAGCTGATTGTTCCAGAAACAGAAGATCATCGCATAAGGAGACCCCTCATGACATTCGACAGAAACTCCACCACCACAGATGTCCTTCAAGGCATTGACCTGACAGGAAAAGCGGTACTGATCACCGGCGGCTCGACCGGTTTGGGCGCGGAAACCGCTCGGGCGCTGGCCGCCCAAAGTGCCGATGTGACGATCGTCGCCCGCTCGCCCGAGAAACTGGCCCGCGTGGCCGATACCATCAAAGCCGAGACCGGACGCGAGGTCGAAACGGCTTCGCTGGAGCTAGACAAGCCAAATACGATCCGCGCCTTTGCAGAGGGATGGTTGGCCAAGCATGACACGCTGGACATCCTAATTAATAATGCAGGGATCATGGCTACGCCTCTGGCGCGGACCGTCGAGGGGTGGGAAAGCCAGTTTGCCACCAACCATTTGGGTCACTTCCTGCTGACCAACCTTCTGGGTAATGCGATCAAAGCCTCCGGGTCTGCGCGGGTCGTGAACTTGTCTTCGGCAGGTCACTGGATTTCAACCGTCGATCTGGATGACCCGAATTACGAGAGCCGTGATTACGATGCCATGCAGGCCTACGGACAATCAAAGACGGCAAACATCTGGATGGCCACTGAACTGGCCCGCCGTTGGGCTGATGATGGTGTGACAGCCTTTGCCGTCCACCCCGGCGGCATTCAGACCGAACTCGCCCGCAATCTGGATGCCGGTCTTGAGGAGCGGTTTGAACAGATGTTCAAGGATATGCCTGACCTGTGGAAAACCATCCCTCAAGGCGCGGCGACCTCGTGCTGGGCGGCGACCAGCCCCGATCTGAATGGCAAAACCGGTCTTTATCTTGAGGACTGTCATATATCCGAGCCGGGCGGCGAAGACTTCGCAGTCGGAGGCTATGTCCCGCATGCCTATGACGCCGAAGGTGCAGGGAAGCTCTGGGATCTTTCGAACAAATTGTTGGGCACTGACTTCTAAACAAACGGGGGTGCTGAAGCGCCCCGTTTCCTGTTGGAACGGTGGAACGAACCCTTCGACCGCTGATTATCGCGAATTAGGCTTGTAATGGGTCAGAAACATCTGGATGCAATCCGCCATGACGCCCTCGGTGTTCTGCTTCTGCCCAAGCATGAGCTCGGGTGCGTAAAAGAAATCTCGGATCAGGCCGATGAGCTGGCGCGCGGCATAGCGTGGGTCGGCCGGTCGCAGAGCGCCGGCCTCCATCGCTTCTGAAATAAGCTGGCTGATCGGATCCTGAAATGTTGCTAGCTGTGCGTAGTAATCCCGTGATCGATCCAAATCGATCAGCATTTCGGCTGTAACCATTCGCGTCAACGAAATGGTTTCAGGTTCAGTCAGAGCTTCAACATATCGTTCAAGGGTCTCGGCAAGCTGATCGGCCAGATTACGATCAGGATCGAACGGTACTTTTTCCACCGCTGCTTTCTGTTCGATCATGACCTTTGAAATTTCATCCAGCAGCGCGTCTTTGGTTTCGAAATGATTGTAGAGCGTGCGTGACGAAACACTTGCGCGTTTCGCGATTCGGCTGGTCTTGGCCCCACGAAACCCGTGTTCCTGGAACTCTTCAATCGCCGCTGCGACAATATCTTTTCTTTTCTTTTCAGTCAGTTTCACATGAATCACCTTCAAAAGTAAACTAACAGTTTACATATTCTGCCACTTTCCTCTAAAAGTAAGTTGTAAGTTTACTTTCGTCTACCCCTCGCAAGGAGACAAATATGAAAACCGCCCTCAATTCCGTCGCCATCGCCGCCTCAATTGCCATCGCATCCCTTACCCCCGCGATCGGAGAAGAAATGAAAACCCTGGGAACACCCATTACGGCCGAGAACATCGTGGATGTTCTGGAAATTCAACGCGTCACTGCTAGCCTGACCAATGCCGCCGACAGTCAACATTGGGATGTGGTTCGCGACATCCTGGCGGATGAAGTGGACACTACTATCGGCGAGACCGAGCCTGGTGTGTCCAGCGTGAAAACCTCGGACGAGATCGCAACCCGCTGGGCCGGTTTCTTCGAAAGTGCCGACCGGTTCGTCATGCACCATGTCACATCAAACGAGCGCATCTTTTTCGATGACACAGACAACGCCACCGTGTTCAGCAAAGGCGTGATCGTGGTCGAGAACACGCCAGCCGGTGCCTATGCCGAAAGCGGTGGAATGCTTCGCGGCTCCCGTTGGGTCAGCTACGAGTTTGGTCTGAACCGGACCGACGAAGGCTGGAAAGTGATCAAGGTTTTGGTGAGCTACCACGTGCAGGAGTGGGATTCGTTCGAAGCGCCCAAGTAACCGCGCTCTAAAGCAAAGTGTCTCCCGTCCGGTTATCTAGGCGGGGAACGCTGTTCTGGTTCAGCTCATATGATCGTCAAAAAAGGCGACCATGGTTTCCGGGTTCTCGCCGAAATAGTTATAGCCATCGAACCGGGCTGTGGTGCCTTCAACCCAGAACAGTTTCTTGTCCTCGGATCCCAACAGGTCGAAGGTGGTCTGCACGTCCTCGGGTCGTGTCCACAGATCTTCGCGCACTTGGATCACATAAGTCGGCACATTGACGTTAGCCGCGAAGTGATGCGGGGTCATGCGGGCCATCGGGAAGGCGCCCAGCCGCTGTTGTTCTTGATCGACAAGATCAATGAAATCCCCGATGCCTTGCAGTTTGCCGATCTCTTCCGACGCTGTGCGCGAGGAACAGGGTTGTGGGCAGACGAAGGCGCGCACGTCCTCGAACAGGTCGGGGCGCCTGGTCATTGCAACCATTGCCGAATTACCGCCGTTGCAGGGATTGAACAGGCCGATCTTCATGTGTTTCAGCTTTTCGTGGTTCTGCACATAGACCTGCGCCCCCGCCACGTCGCGCCATTCGAACAACCCGTAGGCCGCGATCCCGGCATTGGCCGCGCCGCTGTGGCCGTGGTTTCGCATGTCATAGGTCAGCACATTGTAACCAGCGTCATGCAGCGCCTTATAGACCTTGTTGAATTCAACATTCACTGGGGCGAACTGCGACCAAGGCTCCAGATGGCCGGGGAAGCCATAGCGGCTGAAAGTCAGCGGGTGGTTGCAGATGATCAGCTTGTCACTGCCTTCGGCGGGGATGAACCATGCTTCAAGCGGCACACCATCCAGCGCGGGGAAGAAGACGTCTTCGTATTCCATGCCGTAATCGGCAGGCGTTTTCAAAACCGGCGTGCGGTTGATGATCGTGTTGCCTTGGGCCATGCCCTGGATGATGGCCATTTGTTCGGCAGTGGGTTGATTGGTCATGTTGATTTCTCCTTCGGGGGATGGGTTTGGGATCTATCAATGTGTAAACGATATCGTTTACCTAGCGCATACAAATACCAATGTAAACGTTTCCGTTTACATTTTCTGATACGCGACCTAGAACACCTGTATGCAAACGAAAAAAGACGACATTCTAACCGCCGCATTAGAAGTTTTTCAGGAAGAGGGATTGAAGGGCGCCCGCATGGAGCGGATCGCCGAGGTGGCATCTGTATCTAAGCGTACGCTCTACAAATATTTCGACAGCAAAGAGGCCCTATTTGAAGCGATCAGTTCGATGACTCTTAGGGTTCTGTCAGACATGGAGATTCCGGGCCACCAGCCATCTGCCCCGTTGGCTCCGCAACTGACAGCGGCGCTGAGGGCTTATATGTGCCAAACCATGACGCCGACCTTTCTGACTGGTTCGCGCGTGTTGCAGTCCGAGTTCATGCGCAACCTTGAGGCCGCGCAACGGTTCAACACAGCCTATGGCGAGGTGGACGCACCTCTGACCCGGTTTGTCGCACAGGCAATGGAGGCCGGGCAACTGGCGAAAACCGACGCAGATGCTGCCACCGCGCGGTTGCTTGCCCTGTACAAAAGTATGATCCTGATCCCGGCGATCCTGAACAGCGTGGGCACGCGGGAGAAAGAGGATATCGAAAGCGTAGCCCAGGAAAGCGTGCAGATGTTCATGATGAGATACGCAAACTCGGCAATCTGAGCCAAGTTCGTGAAACCTTTACCCAACTCGCTTTTGTTTCACTCCTGGTTCGCATTCGGCGAGCCGGATCTTCCGTGCGAAAATAGTGAATGACGGCAAAGGGCCGTGAAGCGCTAGTTACCGGTGTTTGGCTGAAGGTCGGGTAAGTTGCACGTTGTTTAAGCATACACGACTTCAGATATTGCGCTCACAGCGAGTGCCCTTTTCAATAATAAGTTGCTTTGCCTCTTACCTAGGTAGCATAAGGGAAGGCACTTAGGGCGTACTCGTACAGCAGGGGTGAAACCCCACTAGCCCCGATTATATTCACCCCAGGTATTCGGATAACCCAGGGAATGCGGTAGGGATGATTTAAGGGGTAACTTGGGGCACAGCCCGTATGGCGATGGTTATAACCTCAGACGCTAGATGGTGTATGGGCACTATAATCCGCTAAGCAGCCAGTTGAGGCCCGTATCTTTACCACTTCTCGCCGAATGGCCGAATATCGAGTTCGAAGGTCCAAGCGGATTTGTCCTGGTGCGCAAGCATCAACGCCGTTTCTGCAATGTGCTGGGGGTCGATAAAGAACTCGTCGGACTCGCGTGGAGCGAAGTTCGTTCGGGTGTCTTCCGTGTCGATCACGCCGTCGATGACCAAATATGCAACGTGTATACCCCTCGGACCCAGTTGCTTGGCAAGCGCGTTCGCCAGTGTGCGTTGTGCCGACTTCGAGGGGGCGAATGCTGTTGTCCAGAGGTTCCCCCGGAGCGCTGCAGTGGCACCAGATATGATTATTACACCTGAGCCGCGTTCGGACATTTGAGGTCCCAAAGCCTTGGCGGCAGCGAAGAGACCCAGCGCTCCAACACGCCAACTTTGTTCGAACTGGAGTTCTGAAACATCATCCAGAGCTCCAAACTGGGCGAGGTCAGCGTTGTAAATTACGACGTCGATGGGACCAAGATCGCTTTGAACGGATGTCAGAGCGCTCTTGAGACTATCGGGGTCGCCCGCGTCGCATCTGTAGGCTCGAACCGATGTATTGGTCGCTTCAGCTCCTTTAAACATTGCACCCGATCTGCTTAGCAGACCAAGACTGTATCCAGCTTGATTAAAGGAATCGGCGTAAGCTGTGCCGAGGCCTGGACCAAAGCCGATGATTGCACACACCTTTCCTCCCATGACGCAATTCTCCTCAAAGCTTGTCGAGTGCGAGCAATCATATCACGAACTGGCCTTGCCACATAGCGAACGGCAGCATCGTCCGCATAGCTAGTGTCCAAGGCTCCAAAACACTGCGTCATTGATTAAAGATCCGCTTCCTGTGTCTCGCCGCTGTCACCGAGGTCTAGTGCAGCACTGGCAGCGAAGTTCTACCGATTCACGTTACGCATGTTCGTCTCACTTGACGATACGTGGGGTGAACGTGTGGGGTTTGCCCTTGCCGCTTTTGTTTAAGTATCTGTTTTATATTGGCAATCTGGTGGTCTGGATCGATGGCGGAGACGAAGGGATTCGAACCCTCGAGACGGTTTCCCGCCTACTCCCTTAGCAGGGGAGCGCCTTCGACCACTCGGCCACGTCTCCGTTGGCCGGTATATCCTTGGCAGTTAACCGGATACAAGGCGATTTTCCATGCCTGGCGTAATTTTCTGAAGATCAAGGGGCAAATCCATCAGAACATGTCCGCTGCATCGACAGAAAGGCCCAGTCTGAAGGTGTCCGAAAGGTGGGTCGTGAAGTGAAAGCTTGCCAAATTCCACGTCTTTAGCGCATATTTGCTTAGATTTAATGCATCGCAAGACAATTTTGGTTTAGCGTACTGAGGTGACAGATATCGGGCGCGGGGTGAGTGTAATCCCCGATGGGTACCTTTTGGGGGAAGGGGACTTGGGTTTGGCTTGGTTGAAGTTGTTATTTGTTTTCATAGTCCTACTTGCGATACCGGCGCCGGTGATTGCGTCAATCGGAAAAGTTCTGAGTGTAAAGCCCGGTGCCGAGATAACTCGCTCCGGCAAGAAAATTCGCCTGCGTGAGGGTATGGATTTAGTGTCGGGGGACACGATCTCGACCAACCGGACGGGCGTTGTTCAGCTGTTGTTTGTCGATGAGACCAAGATTGCGGTGGGTCCGAATGCGCAGATGATTTTAGATGTCTCCATGCTGCGGGGGAATCGTAAGGCCAAGAATTTTACGGTTCAGGCGCTTGGGGGCAGTTTCCGGTTCATCTCGGGCAAAAGCCGCAAGCGGGCCTATTCGATCAAAACGCCGTCGGCCACGATGGCGGTGCGCGGCACTACTTTCGATATGTGGATCACTTCACAACAGCAGAGTGCGATGTTGGTACTCGAGGGGACCGTGCAGATGTGCGGGCGGCGTGGATCGTGTCGGTCGGCAAGTCGGCAATGCAGTATGTTCGCGACCAATTCAGGCGGACAGGTCGGACGACCTGCCGATCAGGCGCAATACGACAAGGCGCTAAAAGGCGGTTTTCCGTTTGTCAGATCTCAGCAGAACTTGTTGCCATCCTTTCAGTTCCGTGCCGAAGGCTGTTCTGACCGAACGGCGAGCGTACCACAAGTTGAACCGTTGCGACCGGACCGGAACCCTGCGGCGCCCCGTGAAGAGGCAACCCGCAGAGAGGTACAGTCGCGCACAGAAGCTCCGGCTCGTCAAAGCGGAGACAATCCCGGGGCGCGGTCGAGCGTAGGCTCGGGCACTTCGTCCGGCGCAGGTGTGAGCTCGGGGGGCGGTTTGAATGTCTCGGCTGATCCTTCCGGAGGCAGCGCTGCCGGATCAGGCGCGCAAGCCACGGCCACTGCAGGTGACGTGACCGCGACTGCGGGATGGTAGGCTAGATCAAGATTTGAGTTCTTTTCCCCCTGCGCCAGGGAGGCGACCGTGGCGGGTAAGATTAAAGACAGAATTGGGCGACGATTGGGATTTAGGCTGGTAGGCCTGGCACTGATCCTGTTGGGTTGCTTCATAAGAGTTCTGGACCCCTATCCCGTGCGCATGTCGCGCTTGATCTACTTCGACATTCTTCAGCGCATTACACCGAGGGAATACAACCCCGAACTGCCGGTTCGGGTTCTGGATATAGACGAGCAATCGCTGGCAAGCTGGGGGCAATGGCCTTGGCCACGCACCTTATTGGCGCAGATGGTCCAGAACCTCGGGGAAAACGGCGCGGCGGCAATTGCCTTTGATATGTTGTTTGTCGAGCCCGATAGATATTCGCCTGCGCGTTTGCTCAATGATCCGGCGCTTGATGGGGTTTTGACCATCGAGAGTCATGCGCAAAAGCTTGATTATGATGTCTTGTTCGGGTTGGAGGTCGCTCACTGGCCGGTCGTGATGGGCACCGCCGCACGAACGTCTCAGGAAGGAAGCAAAGTACGCGCGAAAGCCGGTATCGTCGAGATCGGTGAAAACCCGACGGCGGGCTTGGTCTCGGTGCCTTACTGGACGCCAATTGCCCCGCCGCTGGACCGCAGTGCGGCCGGAATCGGTGGCGTCAATGTCTCACCCATCGGCGGAATGGGGGTCGTGCGGCGGGTTCCGGCACTGTGGGGCGGACCGGATGGAGCGTTGCCGGGTTTGGGCATCGAAGCTCTGAGGATTGCTCTGGATGCGCCCTATATTCTGGTCGAGGGTTCTTCGGACGAGGAGGGGATCGTCCTTGCGATCGAGATCGGGGAATTTCGATTGCCAACAACCGAAAATGGCGAGGTTTGGGTCAGGTACAGGCGAGATCAGCCAGATTTGTACCTGTCAGCCGACGCAATCATGCAGAACCCGGATGACCCCGCGCTGCGTTCGGAAATCGAGGGCCGCATTATTCTGGTAGGCACATCCGCCGCGGGTCTGTTTGATATGCACCAAACCCCGTTGGGTGAATCGGTGCCGGGCGTGTCGATCCATGCGCAGATACTTGAACAGATACTGGCAGGTGAGATGCTCAGCAGATCGGATGTTACCTCTGCCCTTGAGCTGTTATCCTTTATTCTGCTGGGCCTCATCGTCATCGGAGTAATGTCCAGTTTCGGTGCGGTAGCCTCATTCATAGCCGGCGGCGTCGCGGCGGCGGTAGTGATCGCGATCAGTTGGCTGGCGTTCTACAACCAATCCGTTCTGTTTGACGCCACATTCCCGCTGGCCGGGGGGATGGCGAATTTCGGATTGCTGGCGGGATACTTGTTCGCCTCGACCGAGCGCGAGAAGCGCGTGATCAGACAGACATTCTCGCACTATGTGGCGCCAGAGATTCTGGATGAAATGGAGGCCAACGGTCATCAATTGCAGCTGGGTGGTGAATCGCAGGAGATCACCGTGATGTTCTCGGACATCCGCGGATTTACCCCTCTGTCCGAGTCGGTTTCGGCCACCGATCTCGTGGCTTTGCTGAACGAGTTGTTCTCGAAAATCGGCGACCAGATTCTGGATGAACGCGGCACAATCGACAAATTCATAGGTGACGCGGTGATGGCGTTTTGGAATGCGCCTCTACCGGTCGAAGATCACCCTTGTCGCGCCGCCTGGGCGGCACTGAAAATGCGCGCGGCATTGCGGGGGTTTAATGCCTCACCCATCATGCGAGGCCGTCCGGAAATCGCTTTGGCTACGGGATGCGCAACGGGATCGGCATGTGTTGGCAATATCGGATCGCGCAGCCGTTTCAACTATACGGTGATAGGCGATGTAGTGAATGTTGCGGCCAGAATCGAACAGAATTGCCGCCACGTGGATTACGATATCCTTGTGTCCCAGAGCGTACAGCAGGTAGCGCGATCCGATCTGGCGCTGTTGGAAGCAGGGTATGTCGACCTGAAGGGCAAAAGCGAACCCGAACCGGTTTTTGTTCTGGTTGGTGATAAGGCGCTGGCCGAGACTGAAGAGTTTGTAGCTCTGACGCGGGCTCATGATCGATTATTGACTGCCATACGCGAGCGTGCGCCTCAGCTTGCTATCGCAGATCTGTGTGACGGTTGCGCCGCTTTGGCACCAAGTGTTGAACCCGGCCTTGTAGGCTTCTATCGGTCTTTGCTTGGTCGCACGGTGGATTTCCGGGCCGAGCCGCAGGCTGAACTGGTAGTGTTCAGTCACCACAGCGCTGCGGGGCAGCTCGCCGAACAAAAATGAAAACGGGACGCAGTTGGATATCAACCGCGCCCCGCTTCAATCGGACAGAAAGACCAATCTCGCCCCCTCGAATACTATCTAAAACAATACGGGCTAAAACTTTCGATATATTCGAGACTGACCTTCTATCCTCATCGGAATGAACTCATACTGCACCACCATTGCGCGAGCGACAGTGAAGCAGTTCACATTAACGAGAAATTCTTAAATTAACGCCAGTCGAAGAACCCGGGGCCAGCCTGTTTCAACAAGGATTCGGCCATGGCGCGGCCCAGTTCGTGCCCGTTTTCGACGGGGCTTGTGGCTTCTTCGCTGATCGATTCGGACCCATCGGGGCGCAGCACTTCGCCGCGCAGGTGCAACTGGCCGTCCCGGACTTCCGCCAACCCGGCAATCGGAGTTTCGCAGGACCCATCCAGCCCCGCAAGAAGGCTGCGCTCTGCCGCGAGGCGCTGACTGGTTTCGATATCGTGGATGGCTTCCAACATCTGACCGGCGCGACTGTCGTCGCTGCGCCGTTCGATCCCGATGGTGCCTTGCGCAATAGCAGGTAGCATGTCCTCAGGCGCAATCGCGGTGGCCGGGACCTCGGACATTTGCAACCGACGCAATCCGGCCATCGCCAGAAATGTGCAATCCGCAACGCCATCGGCCAGTTTCTTCAACCGGGTCTGCACATTACCGCGGAACTCGACCACCTTCAGATCGGGGCGTCGGTTCAGCAACTGTGCCCGGCGTCGCAACGATGAGGTGCCGACCACAGCGCCTTGCGGCAGATCGTGGATTGAACTTAGGCTCGGTGAGATAAAGGCATCGCGCACATCTTCGCGCGGCAGGAAAGTATCCAACACCAGCCCTTCGGGTTGTTCCACCGGCATGTCTTTGGTCGAATGAACTGCGATATCGATTTCACGCTTCAACATCGCTTCTTCGATTTCCTTGGTGAAGAGGCCCTTGTTGCCGATCTCTTTCAGCGGGCGGTCCGCATCAATCATGGCGCGGTTATCGCCTGTGGTTTTGATCACCACGATCTCGAAAGCCTCTTCAGGCAGATCAAAAGCTTTTCCCAGGCGCGCGCGCGTTTCATAGGCTTGCGCCAGCGCGAGAGGCGATCCACGGGTGCCGATTTTCAGTGGCGATGCGGGGGTTGGCAATGTCAAAGTCATGGCCACAGCTTTAGTCGCGTCACATTGCCCTGACAATGGGGGCAGAGCTTGACAAATTGCCACTGAGGCCCGACGCGTGGCGGCAGACCAAAAGATTGGGGGCAGGTATGGCCGAGACAAAGAAACTGCTACGAGCACTGGCGGGAGAAGTTCAGGACGTTCCGCCGATTTGGATGATGCGCCAGGCGGGGCGCTATCTGCCCGAGTATCGCGCCACCCGCGCGCAGGCCGGTGATTTCCTGTCACTCTGCTATAATCCGGAACTGGCGGCAGAAGTCACCTTGCAGCCAATCCGCCGGTATGGGTTTGATGCAGCGATTCTGTTTGCCGATATTCTGCTGGTTCCGCAGGCCCTGGGTGCTGACCTGTGGTTCGTCACCGGCGAAGGTCCGCGTCTGTCCACGATCACGCAGCAAACGGATTTTGATGCGCTGAAGCCAGTCGAGGACATTCATGAAACCCTTTCGCCGGTTTATGAGACGGTTCGTATCTTGTCGCGGGAATTGCCGTCCGAGACGACTCTGATCGGATTCGCGGGCGCGCCGTGGACTGTGGCCACCTATATGATTGCAGGGCGCGGAACGCCGGATCAGGGCCCTGCCCATGCGTTGCGTGAGGAAAACACGGCATTGTTCGAGGCCCTGCTGGATCGGATCACAGCGGCGACGATCGAGTATCTGTCTGCTCAAATCGAAGCAGGCGCTGAGGTGGTGAAGATCTTCGACAGCTGGGCCGGATCGCTGAAAGGTGAGGCGTTTCAGAAATACGCGGTTGAGCCCTGTCGTGAAATCACGCAGGCGATCAAAGCGCGCCACCCGGGCATTCCTGTGATCGGCTTCCCACGCGAAGCAGGCGATGGCTATGTAGGTTTCGCCAAGGCCACCGGTGTGGATTGCGTGGCACTGGACAATTCTGTTTCGCCAGATTGGGCGGCTGAGCATGTGCAGGTCGATGGCTGCGTACAGGGAAACCTTGCCTCGTCCCATATGGTGACAGGTGGGCCGGCGCTGGTGGACGAGACGCGCCGGATTGTCGAGGCGTTTTCGAAGGGCCCGCATATTTTCAATCTGGGGCACGGGATAACGCCGGATGCGGATCCTGAGAATGTTCAGTTGATGATTGATACGGTGCGCGGGCGATAAGCGGGTGAGGGGGCCAGCCCCCTCTTGGCCTGCAGCCAATTCACCCCCGGGATATTTTTAGCCAGATGAAGCGGGCGGGAGGTCGTTCAGAACGTCCTGCGTATGCTCTCCGCGTTTGGGACTTGGTTTGGGGTGCCAATGATGGGTCGAGAACCGCGGAGCGGCGGCGGCCTGTCTCGTGCCGTCGGGGTCGATCCATGTTTGGCGCGCGGTGTTCATCGGATGGACCAGCGCTTCTTCAGGTGACAAGACGGGGGCTACGCACGCGTCGCTGCCTTGAAACAGGTCTGCCCAATGGTCGCGGGGTTTTGTGGCGAAGAGGTCTGTGAGGCGTTCTGTTAGGCGGGGCCAGGCGCGGCGGTCGTATTGTTTCGCAAACTCAGCGTCTTCAGAGAGGCCGAGTTGTTCGAGAAAGCAGGCGTAGAATTTGGGCTCCAGGCATTGTACCGAAATGTGCCCGCCGTCAGCGCATGTGTAGACGCGGCTCCAGTGGGGGCCGTCCAGCAAGCTTTGGCCACGTGTGTCCGAGATGTTTCCAGTTTGCCGCAAGCTCATCAGCAGGTTCATCATATGGGCCGAGCCGTCATAGATTGCGGCATCGACCACTGTACCGATGCCGGCGTTTTTTGCGTTGATCAAACCGGCCAACAAACCGGCCACCAGATACATGGCTCCGCCTCCGATATCGCCAACCAGCGTGGCGGGCGTCTGGGGTGGTTGATCTGGCTGGGATGCGTACCAAAGCGCCCCTGACAGGGCGATATAGTTCAGATCGTGGCCTGCGGTCTTGGACAGGGGCCCGTCTTGCCCCCAGCCTGTCATCCGGCCATAGACCAGTGCTGGGTTGAGGTGATGGCAAGGTTCAGGGCCGAGCCCAAGCTTCTCCATCACGCCGGGGCGGAAACCTTCGATCAGCGCGTCAGCGGTGGCGATCAGGTGTTTTGCGGTGTTCAAGTCCTCCTGATCCTTGAGGTCCAGCGCGATGGACCGTTTGCCACGATCCAAGAGGGAGCATTCGGGCATGCCGGGGGTGATTGCACCACCTTTGCGGTGAATGGTGATCACATCAGCCCCCATATCTGCCAGCGTCATGGCGGCGAACGGGGCGGGGCCGAGCCCTTCGAATTCGATGATACGCAAACCTGCCAGCATGGTGTCCTCCTGCGCGACAGGGTTTCGTCATGGGATATCAAATGCAAGCGGAGAATGCGCCGGGCCGTTGCAAATGGGTTGCTTGCGTCGTCGTTTCAGGGCTAGGTCGGTCGTAGTATTGTAAGAGAGGATTGCCAGATGCAGCTTAACGACACGCGTGAGATTCAAGCTCCGCCTGCCGCTGTTTACAGTGCCTTGCTGGACCCCGAAGTGCTGAAAGCCTGCATCGGTGGCGCGCAAGAGATCACCGGCAATCCGACAGACGGTTATCAGGCCACCGTTGTGCAAAAGGTCGGCCCGGTGAAGGCGACCTTCAAGGGTACAGTCACCATGTCCGATATGGTCGAGCCTGAGCGCTTGACTATCGCAGGCGAGGGCAAAGGCGGTGCGGCGGGCTTTGCCAAAGGCAGCGCCCAAGTGACGCTGGCGGCCAACGACGCGGGCGGAACTGCTTTGACATATGAGGTCGAGGCGAAAGTGGGGGGCAAGCTGGCGCAGCTGGGCAGCCGTCTGATCGATGGGTTTGCCAAAAAGATGGCCGATCAGTTCTTTGCCAATCTGCAAGCCCATTTCGATGATCCTGAACCAGAAGGCGACGCGTCGGAAGAGGAAGCTAAGCCGGGTTGGCTGGGGCGTTTGACGGGCCGCGACTAATCTCTGCGCTGGCGCGCAGGGCTCTGTGCGTGATGGGGCTGTTCCCTGTTGATCTGGCGCGATAGGTTGTAGGGCCAGAACGAGGGACCGCATGACAACCATTCTATCCATCCGGGATTTGCGCAAATCCTATGCCGATGGCTTTGAAGCGCTGAAAGGCGTGACGCTGGACATCGAAGAAGGCGAGATCCTGGCACTGCTGGGACCGAACGGCGCGGGTAAGACCACACTGATTTCGACCGTGTGCGGGATTACCACGCCGACTTCTGGGTCGGTGACGGTGGGCGGCCATGACATTCAGACGGATTTCCGAGCGGCGCGCAAGATGATCGGTCTGGTACCGCAGGAAATCGCATTGGAGCCGTTCGAAAAGGTCTGGAACACCGTTCGGTTCTCGCGCGGCCTATTCGGCCACGGGCGCGATAACGCGCGGATCGAAGAAATTCTGCGCAAGCTGTCGCTGTGGGACAAGCGGCGCAATGCGATCAAGGAGTTGTCGGGCGGCATGAAACGCCGGGTGCTGATCGCCAAGGCGCTGGCGCATGAGCCGCGCGTGCTGTTTCTGGATGAGCCCACCGCCGGCGTGGATGTCGAGCTGCGCAAGGATATGTGGGAGATCGTGGCCGAGCTGAAGCAGGCTGGCGTTACCATCATTCTGACCACCCACTACATCGAAGAAGCCGAGGCGATTGCCGACCGCGTCGGCGTCATCGACAAGGGTGAGCTTCTGCTGGTGCAGGACAAGGACACCCTTATGGCGCAGATGGGCAAGAAGCAGATCGAAGTGATGCTGACCGACCCGATCCCAGCCATTCCCGACAGCCTCTCGGAACATCAGCTGACGCTGAACGGCGAGGGGGACGTGCTGATCTACACCTATGACACTAACGCAGAACGCACGGGTATCACCACGCTGCTGAACGATGTGGCGCAGGCCGGGCTGGTGCTGCGCGATGTGCAGACACGGCAGTCGAGCCTTGAAGAGATCTTCGTCAATCTTGTCTCGGGAGAGCCCGCATGAGCTGGTCCGCCATTGCCGCCATCTATCGGTTCGAAATGGCCCGGTTCTTCCGCACTCTGGCGCAGAGCTTTCTGTCGCCGGTCCTGTCCACCTCGCTCTATTTCGTGGTCTTTGGGACCGCTATCGGTAGTCGTATCCAGGAGGTCGAGGGCGTATCCTATGGTGCCTTCATTGTGCCGGGGCTGATTATGCTGTCGGTGGTGATGTTGGCGATCTCGAACGCGTCGTTCGGTATCTACTTCCCGAAATTTCTGGGCACGATCTATGAACTGCTGTCTGCGCCGATCAATTTCATCGAGATCGTTATCGGCTATGTCGGCGCAGCGGCGACCAAGGCGCTGTTTGTCGGCGTGGTGATTCTGATCACGGCCACATTCTTCGTTGAGATACGAATCGAGCATCCGTTGGCGATGGTGGCCTTTCTGGTTCTGACCTGCCTCAGCTTTTCCCTTCTGGGGTTCATCGTCGGCATCTGGGCCAGCAATTTCGAACAGATGTCGCTGATCCCGCAGCTGGTCGTTACGCCTTTGATCTTCCTCGGAGGGACGTTTTATTCCATCTCAATGCTGCCACCTGTCTGGCAGACGATCACGTTGTTCAATCCTGTCGTTTACCTGATTTCTGGCTTCCGCTGGTCCTTCTACGGTATCGCGGATGTCCCGATATTCTGGAGCCTGTTGGCTATTCTCGGCTTTACCGGATTGTGTCTGGCGGTGATCGGCTGGATCTTCAAAACCGGTTGGCGTATCCGCAGCTAGTGCGTTGCATTTTTGCCGATTGGGTGTGTGAAATTGGTTCACGTCGCGTTTATGGCCCTTTGGGTCTCTTGTTAACGGGCCGAGCGCGCTCTACATCGGCTTCCATGAAGTTGAGCGTGCCGTTCCTGAAAAAACAGCCTGTCGTGGCCGTGGTCCGTCTGTCTGGCGCTATCGGAGTGGCTGGGCGTGGATCGATGAATGCCACCTCGCTTGCGCCGGTTCTGGAAAAAGCTTTTCGCAAAGGCAAGCCCGCGGCAGTCGCGCTTGAGGTCAACTCGCCTGGTGGATCACCGGTTCAAAGCTCGCTGATCGGGGCGCGTATCCGGCGTCTTGCGGATGAGCTAAACATTCCCGTCTATGCTTTTGTCGAAGATGTCGCCGCCTCTGGAGGCTATTGGCTGGCCGCCGCTGCGGATGAGATTTATGCCGACGATAGCTCGGTTCTGGGGTCGATCGGTGTGATTTCATCGGGGTTCGGCGCGCATGTCTTTCTGGCGCGTCAGGGGTTTGAGCGGCGCGTCCATACGGCGGGCCAATCAAAGTCGATGCTCGATCCGTTTGCCCCGGAGAAGAAAGAGGACGTCGCGCGGCTGAAGCGGCTATTGGATGACATCCACGAGAACTTCATCACGCATGTAAAGTCCCGCCGAGGGGGCAAGCTGGATGAAAATCAGGATTTGTTTACCGGCGAAGTGTGGTTGGCCCGGCGGGCGCAGGAATTGGGTCTGATCGACGGCATTGGTCATCTCAAGCCCAAGATGCAGGACCGTTTTGGTGAAAAGGTTAAATTCCGCCGTTACGGGTTGAAGAAACCAATTTGGTCGCGCTTTGGGGCCCGGATGGCACAGGACGCCATCGCCGGGCTAGAGGAGCGGGCGGCCTACGCGCGTTTCGGTCTGTAAAGTGATCATCAAGGCCGTTACCCTGTTCCTGGTCGGTATGGCCGTCTTGGCGATGTTCGGGAAGCTGCGCTTTCCCGGTCAAAAGCGTTTGAACTCGGCCAAATGTACGCGATGCGGAAGATTCAGAATCGGCAAAGGCCCCTGTGCCTGTGAAAAAGGAGGCCGTTCATGACAGCATGGCTGTTATCCGGCCTCGGCCTGCTGATCCTGCTGCTGGCAGGCGACGCGCTGGTGCGCGGTGCCGTTAACCTCAGCCTGCGTCTGGGGGTGCCCGCGCTGATCGTCAGCCTGACCATCGTGGCTTTCGGGACATCTGCCCCCGAACTGTTGATTGCCATCAGCGCGATCAAGGAAAACGCGCCCGGAATTGCGCTCGGCAACGTAGTCGGGTCGAATACGGCGAATATTCTGCTGGTTCTTGGTGTGCCTGCCCTGTTGGCCACCTTGCACACAAGCGAATGTGACAGCCGCAAGAACTATGTCTTCATGCTGCTGGCATCGGTTCTGTTCATTGGGCTGGCTTTCTGTGGTGTGTTTAACCTGTTCAGCGGGGCAATATTGCTTGCCGCGCTGGCACTGGTTCTCTGGAACGCCTTCCGCGAGGCGCGTGCCCACCGCAAAGCCTGTGGAGAAGCCTGCGCCGATGACGATGATTTGGATGGCCTGGAAGAGGCCGACCCCGACATGCCCTATTGGAAGATTTCCATTTATCTGGTGCTGGGGCTGATCGGCTTGCCCATGGGGGCGCATCTGCTGGTCGACAACGCGACGGTAATCGCCCGCACCTACGGTGTAAGCGAAACCGTGATCGGACTGACGCTGATCGCGGTCGGGACATCCCTGCCCGAGCTTGCGACCACAGTGATGGCGGCATTGCGCAGACAGGCTGATGTGGCGCTTGGCAATGTGATCGGGTCGAACATGTTCAACCTGCTCGCCATTGTCGGCATCGCCACCTTGTTTGGCCGCATTCCTGTCGACCCGGAGTTTCTGGAATTTGATCTGTGGGTCATGCTGGGCGCATCCCTGCTGCTTATCCCTTTTGTGTTCTTCAAGAAGGACATCACGCGTGGTTGGGGAATGTTGTTGACAGTTCTGTATGCGGTCTATGTCATCTCTCTGTTGGCGTAACTGGACAGGAAGAGACGTTTCATGCCCCAAGCTTTGGTGACCGGTGCTGGAATTCGCCTGGGCCGTGCGATGGCCCTCTACCTGGCAAAGCGCGGGTATGATGTGGCTGTGCATTACGCGACCTCGGAGCAACCAGCACAAGAGGTCGTTGCTGAAATCAAGGCGCTGGGCCGATCCGCCATTGCGCTGCAGGCTGACTTACTGGACGAAGGAAATGTCACGTCTCTGGTGCCGTGTGCGGCCGAGGCGCTTGGCGGTCCGATAACATGCCTGGTGAACAACGCCTCGATTTTCGAATACGACAACATCCATACCGCCACCCGCCAAAGCTGGGACCGGCACATGGACAGCAATCTGCGCGCGCCCTTCGTGCTGACGCAGGCGATGGCGGAACAGGAGCTGTTGCCCGAAATCGACGATGCTGGTGAACCGGTCGCGACCGGCTTGATCGTTAATATGGTCGATATGCGTGTGCGCAAGCTGACGCCCGAGTTCATGTCATACACCATTGCCAAGATGGGTTTGTGGGCGTTGACCCGTACTTCTGCGCAGGCTCTGGCACCCGCAATCCGCGTCAATGCGATCGGGCCGGGGCCGACGATACAGGGGCACCGCCAAAGCGAAGGCCATTTCAAGGCGCAACGCATGAACACGGTTTTGGAGCGTGGGGCGAATCCGTCCGATATTACCGCAGCCCTCGGCTATTTCCTGGATGCCCACACGGTCACCGGGCAGCTGTTGTGCGTGGATGGCGGGCAACATCTCGGCTGGCAAACCCCGGACGTTTTGGGCGTAGAATAAGTAATTTCGGTGCAAGTTTTGCACCGCTCTCAATCCCGTTACGAATACGTTACAAAAATGTCTTGTTTTTCATACACTTGTCCCATGAATGAAAAAGTATATAATAAATACAAATGCTTACATAAGTGCCTATTTTTTGTGCAAATCAAAGAATCCTTAATGAAACAAGGGAAATTCGAGACAGCCCAAAACTTATCTGCACAGTTATCCACAGAAACCGTGGATTTGTTTTCTCTTGATCATTGGCTCACAAGATTGCAGCCATGGCCACAGAATCATATCTCTGGCTCATGACCTCTCACTCCGACTCGACCTCTGATGTTCAGAAGACCGGCTACGCCTGTATTCAGCGCTATGTGAAAACGCTGGACAGCTCGCCGGGCGTGTACCGGATGTTGGATGGGGACAGTCGGGTTCTGTATGTGGGCAAGGCGCGGAACTTAAAAGCGCGGGTTTCAAACTATACCCGACCGGGACATTCCGGGCGGATCGAGAAGATGATCGCCGCGACGGCCTCGATGATGTTCCTGACCACCCGGACCGAAACCGAGGCGCTGCTGCTAGAGCAGAATCTGATCAAGCAGCTCAAGCCCAAATACAACGTGCTGCTGCGAGACGATAAGAGTTTTCCGAACATTCTGGTTGCCAAGGATCATGCCTTTCCGCAGATCAAAAAGCATCGCGGGGCGAAGAAAGAGAAGGGTGCCTATTTCGGCCCTTTCGCCAGCGCAGGAGCCGTGAACCGGACGCTAAACCAGCTGCAAAAAGCGTTTCTGCTGCGCAACTGTTCGGATTCCATGTTCGACAGCCGCACCCGGCCCTGTCTGCTCTATCAGATCAAGCGATGTTCAGGGCCGTGTGTCGGGTTGATTTCTGACGTGGACTACCGTGAAAGCGTCAAAGATGCAGAACGGTTCCTTTCGGGCCGGTCAACCAAGGTGCAGGAAGAGTTGGCCGAGCAGATGATGGCCGCTTCTGAGGCGATGGAATTCGAACGCGCCGCCGGTCTGCGCGACCGAATTCGGGCGCTGACGCAGGTACAGACCTCGCAAGGCATCAATCCGCGTGGCGTGACCGAGGCGGACGTGATCGGCCTTTATATGGATAGCGGGCAGGCCTGCGTTCAGGTGTTCTTCATCCGCGCCAACCAGAACTGGGGGAACAAGGATTTCTATCCTCGGGTTGGGGTCGATGTGTCCCCGGCTGAGGTGATGGAGGCCTTCCTCGGTCAGTTCTACGACAATAAGGAACCGCCCCGGCAGTTGATCCTGTCAGACGGGATCGAAAACGCCGATCTGATGCAGGAGGCGCTGACTGAGAAAGCAGGGCGCAAGGTAGAAATCCTGGTGCCCCAGCGCGGAGAAAAACAGGAACTGGTCGCAAGCGCCTTGCGCAACGCAAGGGAATCGCTGGCCCGCCGCATGTCGGAAAGCGCCACGCAAGCCAAGTTGTTGCGCGGGGTGGCCGACGCGTTTGAACTCGACGGCCCGCCGAACCGGATTGAGGTCTACGACAACTCTCACATTCAAGGCACCAACGCGGTGGGTGGCATGATCGTGGCGGGCCCTGAGGGGTTCATGAAAAACGCCTATCGCAAATTCAACATCCGTGGCGATGACCTAACCCCGGGTG
The DNA here is from genome assembly GCF_056537345.1 of Ruegeria sp. CF4. Taxonomy (NCBI): domain Bacteria; kingdom Pseudomonadati; phylum Pseudomonadota; class Alphaproteobacteria; order Rhodobacterales; family Roseobacteraceae; genus Ruegeria; species Ruegeria sp. CF4. The sequence goes on from NZ_JBQFRJ010000002.1 coordinate 221,829, forward strand.
ACGATTTTGGGATGATGAAAGAGGTGCTGACCCGACGTTTCACCCGCTTGCAGAAAGAGGATCCGGACCGCGACAAGGGCATGTGGCCCGACCTTCTGCTGATCGACGGTGGGGCCGGGCAGGTGAGTGCAGTGCACGAGATCATGGTCGAACATGGCGTCGAAGACATCCCCATGGTCGGCGTCGCCAAAGGTGTGGACCGTGACCACGGTAAAGAAGAATTCCATCGGATCGGTCAGCGCGCTTTTGCACTGCAACGCAACGATCCGGTGCTCTACTTCATCCAACGCCTGCGAGATGAAGCGCACCGATTTGCCATCGGTACTCACCGGGCCAAACGCGCCAAGGCCGTTGGCGCGACGCCGCTGGATGAAATCCCCGGCGTGGGGGCTGCGCGAAAGCGGGCTCTGTTGGCTCATTTCGGCAGTGCGAAGGCTGTCAGTCGGGCTAATCTGGCGGATTTGAAAGCGGTCGAGGGGATCTCAGCCGGATTGGCGCAGAAGGTTTATGACTTCTTCCACGACAAGAGCTAGTCCCGCCGCCCACGCCAGAGGATATAGAGCCCCGAGGCGACGATCAGCGCGCTGCCGATCCACATGGTCTGGTCCAGACGCTCACCAAACATCGCCACACCCAGACCAATCCCGAACAGCAGTCGGGAATATCGGAACGGCGTGACCGATGAAACCTCACCCGTGCGCATCGCCTTCATCAACGAGGCATAGGCCATGACACCCATCAGGGTCGCACCAACCAGATGCAGGCTGACATCTGGCGTCAGAGGTTGCATGGGCGTGCCCTCCCAAAACCGATAGGCCAGCCCCGCGGCCACGATGCAGAGGAAGCCGTAGAATCCCAGAACCTCGGTTCCCAATGAGGCCGGCGCCGCGCGGCTGGCCAAATCCCGCCCGGCAAAGCCGAGCATCCCCAATACGGCAAGGATCGATAGGGCCGAAAAGCTGTCCCCAGTTGGTTGGATGATGATCACCACGCCGATCAGGCCGATCAGAATGGCGCTCCAGCGTCGCCAACCGACACTTTCGCCAAAGAACAGCGCGGCCCCCGCCACGACGACCAGGGGGGTGGCCTGAAGGATGACCGTGGCCGAAGACAGCGGGGTTAGCGCAATGGCCAGCACATAAAACAGCCGTCCCAAGATCTCGAAAACTACGCGGACCTTCATCGGGCGGGACAGGACGTCAGGCTGAAACAGCTTCGTGCCGCGCAGCATGGCGACCACGGCATAAATGACGGCACCCCCTGTGCCAAAAAGAACCAATACCTGCCAGATCGGGATTGCGCCCGACGCACTCTTCAGGAACGCATCCTCGAGCGCGAACAAGGCCATGGCTGCGATCATCCACGCGCTGCCGATCAGGTTTGACAGGGGATCGGTTTGAATATGAGTCGTCATGTTTCGCTCTGCTGGAACTGCGGGCCAATCTGACCGCAAAGCCAGCGCAGGCCAAGCCGTATCTGACCGAGATCTCGCTGTTGCGACCCTTTGGTCAAATGCATCGCAACCGCCTGTGATCGGGCCAGGTTTTCGAATGCCATCTTTTATGTCCCGAAGCAGCGATGTAAAGATTTAGCCATGAAGTGGAACCTGCCCAATATCCTGACCCTGCTGCGCCTGTTGGCCGCCCCCGGTCTGGCCGTGATGTTTCTGTATTTTACGCGACCCTATGCTGATTGGTTTGCGTTGATTCTGTTCCTGTCCGCCGCGATTACCGACTGGTTTGACGGCTACCTCGCACGGGCCTGGAAGCAAGAGACCAAAATGGGTGCGATGCTGGATCCGATTGCCGACAAGGCGATGGTGGTAGTCGCACTGATGATACTGGTGGGGTATTCGACCGAAAGCTGGACGCCGTGGCTGGTACTGCCCGCGACGGTCATCCTGTTCCGCGAGGTCTTTGTCTCGGGCCTGCGGGAATATCTTGGTGACGTGGCCGGAACCCTGAAAGTGACAAAACTGGCGAAGTGGAAAACTACGGCGCAAATGGTGGCGATTGCGATCCTGTTCTCGCAGGGGATCTTTGAACACTACTTTGTGATGGCTACGTTCGGCATGGACTCTGCCCTCATTGATCAGGTGCTTTCAGGGCAGGTGGAAGACCTCAATCATATCCGCTGGCATCTGGAAGGCATGTTCTGGTCGGGCCGCATCGGGCTTTGGCTGCTTTGGATCGCTGCGACGCTGACATTGATCACCGGCTATGACTACCTACGTAAAGCCATGCCCCACCTGAAGGAGACTTAAGCGATGGACGTGCTGTATTTCGCATGGGTACGTGAGCGCATCGGCCTGCCGAAAGAGAAAGTCGAAACTGAGGCGGCAACGGTCAATGACCTCGTTGCCGAACTCAGCGCGCGCGAGGATCGCTATGCCGCCGCCTTTGCCGACCTTTCGGCCCTGCGCGTGGCTTTGGATCAGGAACTGTCGGATTTCGACGCCCCCCTAACCGGCGTGCGCGAAGTTGCGTTCTTTCCACCCATGACGGGTGGCTGACATGCGCATCGCGGTTCAGGAAGAAGCGTTCGATCTGGGGGCCGAGGCCAACGCTTTCGCCGCCGGAGATGATGCAAATGGGGCCATCGTCACCTTCACGGGGGTCGTGCGTGATCTGGCCTCGGGCGATCTGGATGTGATGGAGATCGAGCATTATCCGGGCATGACCGAACGCGCCCTGACCAAGATCGCAGAAGAGGCACAGGCCCGATGGTCATTGGGGGATGTGCTGGTGATTCACCGCCACGGTCGGCTGGCTCCGGGGGACCGGATCATGATGGTCGCCACCGCCGCGCCGCATCGCAAGGACGCGTTTGAAGCGGCGGAGTATCTGATGGATTACCTCAAATCCCGCGCGCCGTTCTGGAAAAAGGAAATCACCAACTCCGGTGCAGAGTGGGTAGCCGCCAGAGATGAGGATGAAGACGCGCTGACCCGATGGTAAAGGCGCAGCGCTCTTAATCCGCGTTGTTGATCCGCCCGCGCATTTCTTCGGCTTCCTGCCGCGCTGCGCGAAGACCTTCCATCGCGGCGGTCAGCTCGGCTTCGGTCTGGGTTAGCTGATTGGTCAGCTCTGCTTCACGCTGCTGCAGATAGGTTATCGCCTGATCGCGGGTTTCCTCGGCCTCGTGTAATTCCTGGCTCATGCGGTCCAGATCGGCCACGTCGCTTTGGCGCACGCGAGACAGGCGATGGGCCAGCCAATTGGCAAACCATCCCATGCAGAAGGCTGCGAACAGGATGATGGCGGTGGCGATGATGAATTCCGTTCTGTTCAACTTACTGATCCTCTTCGCCCGCATCCGTTGCGTCGGTTTCTGGTGTCTGGGTTTCGGCCTCCATCGCCTCAAGCCCGGTTTCGGTATTGGCCACGGGCTCGGGCCGGATCAGACGAAACTCGATGCGGCGGTTTTCTTCGCGACCTTCTTCGGTGTCGTTGTCGGCGATCGGTTGTGTCTCACCATAACCCACGGCCGAAAAGCTTGAGGTCGGCACCCGCCGTCCGCGCAGCTCGTTCAGGATCGACTGCGCGCGCGCCTGGCTGAGTTGCTGGTTCATCTCTTCCCGGCCCTGACTATCGGTATGGCCCTGAATTTCCAACCGGATCGGGCCGCATTCTCGCAAGATATCCGCGATCTGGTTCAGGGCATCGCGGGAATCGGCGGCCACTGTCGCTGAACCCGGCTCGAACGCGATCTTGCTCGCGGCCTGCACCTCGGCCAGTTGCTCTTCGCAGATCTCGGGGTCGGGCGGGGCATCTGCAGGGGCGGGCGGCTCCTGATAGGTGATCGATAGGGAGTAGTCCTGTGCTTCACCCAGCTTGTCCGACAGCAGGCCTGCGATCCGGGCCTTGGCATCGGGATCATGGCTGAGCCCCGATAGCGTAACATTGTCTGGCGTCACGGTCAGCGCACCATTGTGCAACTGCGACAGCGCTTCCAGTCCGGCCAGAACGCGCACGGGCCAGTCCGCGGGCAGGTCAGGCGCGATCCGGGTCGCCGTATGCACCTGCAGGGAACCAAAGGCCGCGCGCGCGAAACTGTCCGTCATATCACGCAGGGTCTCGTCACCCACACGCCCGCGCAGTTGAACCAAACCCTCGGGGCTGCGGGTTGCAACGAATTCAATCGGCCCTGTCGGGTCATCTGGCTCGGGTTCGGGCAGAACCGCATGCAAGACGAACACTTCGGGAAGCGCGTTTTCCAACTCTCCTACAATGCGGTCAAACTCCAGCGGGCTGGTGTCCTGCGCGGCGACAAGAGTGATGTCGGCATCCGACAACGTGACCGAACCCCGTCCAAGTTCGGACAAAGCCCGGATGCTCAACTGCGCTGCGTTCGCCCAGCGTGGGGATGGTACGCCCAGACCGATGGTGCAGGAATAAGGTCCGCTAAGCCCGGCCTGTTGTGCGGCCTCGACGATCATGTCGCGCGCGTCTTCGTCCTGCGCAGAACAGGCGTCGAACTGCCCGCCGTCCTCGTTGATCAGGTAGCGCAGGGTGAACGGCGTGATCACAGGGCGCGGCGCCGAGATCGCCAGACCAATACGCAAGCCTGGAGGTGCGGCGCGGCTCAGGTCTAGTTCCAGCCGGTCTTTCTCTTGCTGGCTGTCCGCAATGGCGGTGATGCGTACGAGTCCCGGACTGGCCGATATCTTTGCGCGTGGTAGATCAGACAGTGCTTGAATCGCATAGTCCAGCGCCTGATCCCAGCCCTTGGGCGCGGGATAGTCGGCGCTTTCCATCAGGTCCGAAACCGTCGCGTCCTGATCCAACCGTTGCAGGCGGTTCATCAGATCGTCGCGATCCTCGCTGGCCGGCACCAGACCGATGACCGAAATACCACTATCGTTGCGCAGGATTTCGGCAGAGAACCGGGGGGGTGTCAGATCGGCGGTCGGTGCGACTTCCATATCGTCGATGACGCGCGAGGTATCGACCTCGGTTCCGGCGGCGGTCAGGGCGTTGAACCGTGTCGCCTCATCCGGAGCCATTCCGGTCAGCACGACACGCAGGCCATCGGATTCAACCTCGGCCCAGTCATGTCCCTGCAGGTTCAGCGCCCGGCGCACAGCAAGTTCCGATGCGTCTTCGATCTTGCTGACCGAAAAGCTGGCGGCCACCAGGGACAGACCGGCGGACACCGCAAAGATCAACGCAACAGCAAGGGCATAAGGCAGGCGCATGGGCGGGATCGAGACTCCTCGGGCGGTTAGTTTCGGACTCATACAGAGCCCGGCCCGGAGGTGCAATCAGAGCAAAAGGGCGACGCAGAGGAAGATCAGCGGAATCAAGCCGGTGTCGCGGTTGGCCCGGAATAATTGCAACAGTTTGGCGTTGTCCTCGGTATCGAGGCCGCGCAATTGCCACGCCATATGCCACCCCATGGCCCATGGCCCACCCAACGCTACGACGAGCGCCAGAACTGATGCGTTGGGCAGCGACGCATCGATAATGGCCAGCCCCATCAGGCCGACCGTACCAACCAGAAAATACTTGAGCCATCGGGCCGTATCGGTCCCGAACAGGCGGGCGGTGGATTTGATACCGATGAGTTCATCGTCTTCGGCATCCTGATGGGCATAGATCGTGTCATAGAATAGTGTCCAGGCGATGCCTGATAGATAGAGTATGATCGCAGGCCAACCAACCGTTCCTGTATGTGCCGCCCAGGCGAGCAGTACACCCCAGTTGAAGGCCAGCCCGAGAAAGACCTGCGGCCACCAAGTGAAACGTTTTGCAAAAGGATAGATCGTGACCGGCAACAGCGACAGGACACCCATGGCAATCGCCGCGCGGTTGAAAGTCAGCAGAATCAGCAAAGCCAGCAGGCATTGCAGCACCATCCAGAACATCGCCTGCCGCACGCTGACCTGACCCGATGGGATCGGGCGCGAGCGGGTGCGTTCCACTTTCCCGTCGAACTCTCGGTCGGTGATATCGTTCCATGTGCAGCCCGCGCCACGCATCAGGAAGGCGCCGATGGCGCAGCCGATGGCAATCCACAAGTCCTCCCATCGGGGTGAACCATCGCTGAGGATCGCCAGTGCCAGCCCCCACCAGCAGGGAATGAGCAATAGCCATGTGCCAATCGGTCGGTCCGCGCGGCTGAGCCGCAGATAGGGACGGATAAAAGCGGGGGCATGGGTGTCGACCCAGTTCCCGGTGACCGCATCCGCGACCTGACCGTCTGGTGTTGGGGCATTGCCTTGCATATGTAGGGTCTCATGACTGCGAAGATCAGACTGTATGTAGAGCACCCTTTGGGTCCGGGGCAATCGGTTCCTTTGACGCGCGAACAGGCGCATTACCTGTTCGGCGTGATGCGCCTGTCGGTGGGCGGGCAGGTTGCGTTGTTCAATGGACAGGATGGCGAATGGCTGGCAGAGGTTGCTGAGGCGGGCAAACGGGGTGGAACGCTGACCTGTGCCGAGCACACCAAACCCTTGCAATTGCCACCCGACCTGTGGCTGCTCTTTGCACCGATCAAGAAGGCGCGCACCGATTTTATCGTTGAAAAGGCAGCGGAAATGGGCGCAGCGCGGATCATGCCCGTGCAGACCGAGTTTACCAATTCCGAACGTATCCGTCAGGACCGCCTGCAGGCTCATGCGGTCGAGGCCGCCGAGCAATGCGGTGGCACCTTTGTGCCCGAAGTCACCGATTTGCAGCGGCTCGACCGGGTGCTGGACACATGGTCCGAGGACCGTCAGCTGATGTTCTGTGACGAGGCCGAGGTGGGCTCTGCTCTGCGTCTCGCTGCGAATGAGAAGGCTCAGCCATGGGCCATTCTGATCGGTCCCGAGGGCGGGTTCTCTGAGCGTGAGCGCAAGCGGCTGACGGGATTGCCTTATGCTCATATCGTCAGCCTGGGGCCGCGTATCCTGCGCGCTGACACGGCGGCGGTTGCGGCGATGACCATGTGGCAACAGGCTTTGGGAGACTGGTCGTGACCTGGCGCTTGGCGCAGGCCAGCGACGTTTCGCAGATCGACACTTTTCTATCGCAGCACATCCAGACCTCCATGTTCCCGCTGGCCAACATGCGTGACTTTGGTCTGAACGGCCCGCACCCTCGTTCTTTGAAAATGTGGCTGCTGGGAAATCCCATACGTGCCGTGTTTGCCATTACGAATGAGGGCATGGTGCTGCCACAATGCCCAGACTGCTCTGACGAAGAGTTGGCGGCGGCCATGCACCTGATCCGGGGGAACGCCTTGTTTGGTATCGCCGCCGAAGCCAGGCAGGCGCGCCGGATTATGAAGCTTGGCGGATGGGAAGACCGGCCTGCGACGCTCAACAGTGATGAGCCGGGATTCTCGCTGGAGCTGGATCGACTTGTCCTGCCGGAGGCAACAAGTGCCCAACTGGTGCCGATGGGAGAGCTCGACAGATCGGTTACCGAAAACTGGCGGCGGGACTATCTGATCGAGGCTATGGATTTCGATCCGAAGCGTGCAGCTAAACAGGCATGTGAAGATTTCAAGGCCTATACCAAGCGCGACTCCCACCGGGTCCTGTTGATTGACAATCAGCCTGTTTCCATGACCGGGTTTAACGCTCGCTTGCCTGAAATCGTGCAAATCGGTGGCGTATACACCCCGCCCGGGTTGCGTGGTCGTGGCTATGCCCGTCTCGCCGTGGCGCTGCATCTGATTGAGGCGCGAGAAGGTGGAGTTTCACGCGCCGTTCTGTTCGCAGCTTCCGATTCTGCTGCGCGTGCTTATATGGCAATCGGGTTCAAACTTGCGGGTCACTACTCGCTGATCCTGTTCACCAACCCGAAGGACATTGCATGAGTTTCATTCGACCCGAAGCCAAATTGACCTTATGGCGCTGGCGCGAAGTGTTGGTGGCTTTGGTCGTCCTTTTGGTGGGCCTCAGCTGGATCAGCGGCCCCGGGGGGTTGCTGGGCTGGCTCGGCTGGCTGTTGTTGGTGATTGCCGTGGCCTTGGCTGTGATTGGCGTACAGCGCGCCCGCTTCCGTACCGGCGCGGGCGGCCCCGGCGTGGTCACGATTGATGAAGGCCAGATCACCTATCTCGGCCCGCTTGATGGCGGCATCGTCGCGACGCGCGAAATCGAGCGTTTGGCGCTGGACCCGACCTCGAACCCGGCGCACTGGGTGTTGGACCAGCCGGGTCAACCAACACTTCACATTCCGGTGAACGCCGAGGGGGCTGAGGCGCTGTTCGACGTGTTCTCGAACCTGCCGGGTCTGAAAACCGAACAAATGCTGGCTGAACTGAACGGCGGCGCGATCCATCCGGTGGTGATATGGGAACGCCGTCCGATGCGACCTGCGCATCTGCGCCTGCATTGACACTGGCGCAGTTTGCGCTCAGGACTGGCGGCTAAGACAGACACAGCAGGATCGGAGACCGGTTCATGTCCATCCCCCAGTCCGGCGGCGGACCGATCGAACGCCATGAGCAACTGGCCGAATATCTGGAATCGGGCTGCAAGCCCAAAGACGATTGGCGCATCGGGACCGAGCACGAGAAGTTCGGCTATTGCAAGGACACGCTGAAACCGCTGCCGTTCGAAGGCACCCGGTCTATCGTGGCCGTGCTCGAAGGGCTGCGCGACCGCCACGGCTGGGCTGAGGTTCGTGAGGCGGGGCATCTGATCGGGCTTGAAAAGGACGGTGCCAATGTCAGCCTGGAGCCGGGCGGCGCGCTGGAGCTGTCGGGCGCTCCGCTGGAGACCATTCACGAGACCTGCGATGAGGTGAACACCCATCTGCGCGAAGTGAAAGATATCGCCGATGAGATCGGCGTGGGTTTCATCGGTCTGGGCGCGGCCCCGATCTGGACCCATGACGAGATGCCGCTGATGCCCAAGGGCCGCTATCGGCTGATGAACGACTATATGGAAGAGGTCGGCACCATGGGTCGCGCCATGATGCGGCGCACCTGTACGGTTCAGGTCAATATCGACTTCGGGTCCGAGGCCGACATGGTGCAGAAATTGCGCGTTGCTCTGGCGCTGCAGCCTGTTGCCACGGCGCTGTTCGCAAACTCACCCTTTTTCGAGGGTAAACCGATCGGTCAGAAAAGTTGGCGCAGCTATATCTGGAGGCACCTCGACGATGCGCGCACCGGTATGCTGCCTTTCGTCTTCGAAGAGGGCTTCGGGTTCGAGCGTTACGTGCAATACGCCCTCGATGTACCGATGTATTTCGTCTATCGCGACGGTCAGTACATCAATGCATTGGGCATGTCTTTCCGCGACTTCCTGCAGGGCAAATTGCCCGCACTGCCGGGTGAGACGCCAACCTTGTCCGACTGGGCCGATCACCTGACCACGGCCTTCCCCGAAGCGCGCATCAAGAAATTCATGGAGATGCGCGGTGCCGATGGTGGCCCGTGGCGGCGCCTGTGTGCTCTGCCCGCATTCTGGGTCGGTCTGACCTATGACCAAGGCGCTCTGGACGCCGCCTGGGATCTGGTCAAAGGCTGGGATGCCGAGACGCGCGAAGCATTGCGGGTCGCGGCGGCGAAAGATGGCCTGCAGGCGCAGGTAGGAAAGATCAATATGCATGATCTGGCACGCGAGGTCGTCTCGATCGCAGATGCCGGTCTCGCCGCGCGCGCACGCGCCGGGGCAGGCGGTTTGGTTCAGGATGAGACCCATTTCCTGAATGCGCTCAAAGACAGCATCGATTCGGGTCAGGTCCCCGCAGATGAATTGATGGATCGTTACAATGGCGATTGGGACGGGGATCTGACCCGCATCTATCCGGAATTCAGCTATTGAATCATATCGCCCCGGTGCGTGACTTTGGTGCGCATTGGATCCGGGCCTGTGGCCGTTAGGTGAACATTTGCCTTCTTTCGCAACCCGTCTTGCAGGATATGGGGTCCATGCGATTTAGTCGGGCCTAGAAATCATCGAGTGATAGCGCAATGGCCCGAATTAGTGAGCTCCATTACTCAAATGCCTATGTCGCCCAGACAGGTGTGGCAGAGTTTCTTGAGGTCTCTCTGGGGTCGACGGAAGTTCCGGCTGATTTCACAGTATCGTTCTATCAGACCAACGGACAGGTTGGCATCGAGATCCCTTTGACAGACGTGCCAGGGATCAGGGTCACCGTAGACCCGGATAACAACGAACAGATCTTTGTCATTTCAGCTGATGACTTTCCCATCCTGCTCACGGATCCGAACGGCGGCGGCGCTACCAATTTTGAGGCCTACGCGCTGACCAACACCGCGACAGGTGAGGTAATAGATTTTTATGACATCGGAGGGGGCACGCAAAACATCGTCGCGCAGAACGGGCTGGCGGCCGGGCAGACCTCGGTAAATCTGCCGGTTCTCGTTGGGCCCAGCCGGACCACGACGACGCTGCAGTTCAACCAGCCGGATCCGGACACTCTGGTTTATGGCAGTCTTTCGCCCGGCGACAGTGGTGCAACCTGTTTTGCCGCTGGAACACTGGTGGATACGCCGGGTGGTCCGCGACGGGTCGAAGCGTTGCGCCCCGGCGATCTGGTTCTGACCGTCGATCAGGGCGCATGTCCGGTACAATGGATCGGAGACCGCACGGTCCGAGGACAGGGGCGGTTTGCTCCGGTGCTCATCTCGGCAGGCGTTCTGGGGGCGGAAAGCGATATTCCCGTTTCGCCACAGCACCGTGTCCTGATCTCGGGCTGGCAAGCTGAGCTGTTGTTTGGCGAGGACGAGATTCTCGTACCGGCCAAGTCCCTGATCAACGGTACAACCATCACGCAAACCCCCTGCGATATCGTGCGGTATGTGCATCTGTTTTTTGACCGCCATCAATTGGTGACGACCTCAGGCCTGATCTCGGAAAGTTTCTTTCCCGGCGCTCAGGCTGTTGCAGGGCTTGGCGATGCCGCCGCCGAGGAACTGTTTGCCCTGTTCCCCGAGCTGCGACAGCACCCGAGTGTTTATGGCAACACGATCCGACCGGTGCGCAGTGGCCCGCAGGCGGCGGTTCTGACCGCAACCTGATCCGCCCCCTCTTGCTTTCGCGGACTGCTGTGATAGCAGAGCCTCAACAGCATTCAGGGGACCGTCATGGACGATCTTAAGGCAAAATATCTGGGTCAAATCGCCGAAGCGGGCGACGAAAACGCGCTGGAGGCGATCCGTGTCGCTGCCGTGGGTAAAAAGGGCGAAGTCGCGCTCAAGATGCGCGAGCTGGGTAAGATGACGCCCGAAGAGCGTCAGGTGGCCGGCCCCGCGCTGAACGCCCTGAAGGATGAGATCAACTCAGCGCTTTCCGCCAAGAAGGCAGCCCTTGCCGATGCCGCGTTGGATGAGCGTCTGCGCACTGAATGGCTGGACGTCACCCTGCCGACCCGCGCGCGCCGTCAGGGCTCGATCCACCCGGTCAGTCAGGCGACCGAGGAACTGACCGCGATCTTTGCAGAACTGGGTTTCTCGGTGGCCGAAGGGCCGCGGATCGAGACCGACTGGCACAATTTTGACGCGCTGAACATCCCCGGCCACCACCCCGCGCGGGCTGAGATGGATACGTTCTACATGCACCGCGCCGAGGGCGATAATCGCCCGCCGCATGTGCTGCGGACCCATACTTCGCCGGTGCAGATCCGTTCGATGGAATTGCAGGGCGCGCCGATCCGCGTGATCTGTCCGGGCGGTGTGTACCGTGCCGACTATGACCAGACTCACACGCCGATGTTCCATCAGGTCGAAGGTTTGGCCATCGACAAGGACATCTCGATGGCGAACCTGAAATGGGTTCTGGAAGAGTTCGTGAAGGCGTTCTTCGAGGTCGACGACGTCGAACTGCGTTTCCGCGCCTCGCACTTCCCCTTCACCGAGCCATCGGCCGAGGTCGATATCCGCTGTTCCTGGGATAACGGTCAGCTGAAGATCGGCGAGGGCGATGACTGGATGGAGATTCTGGGCTCCGGCATGGTCCACCCCAAGGTGATCGCCGCCGGTGGCATCGACCCCGAGGTTTATCAGGGCTTTGCCTTTGGCATCGGCATCGACCGTCTGGCGATGCTGAAATACGGCATTCCCGATCTGCGGGCGTTCTTTGATTCTGACCTGCGCTGGCTGCGGCACTATGGGTTCGCAGCGCTGGATATGCCGAACCTGCATGGTGGTTTGTCTCGGTGAATCCAGCGGAACTCGCATGGTATGCCAAGCCGTTCCTGTTTGGCTTAAGCATTGCAACTATTTGGCTTGTTATTGGTCCGATTGTATCTGCTGTGCTAGCCGCCATTGCTACTCACGTATTAACTCGCAGGCGTGATAGAGAAAACTTCCACCTAAGGCTGGAAGAAGAAGCGAAAATAGCTTCGAGGCAAATTAGGCGCGAGAAATTATTGAGTGCCTATCGTGCGCTGGATGATTCTGAGCCGGAAAGAGTTAAGCATCGGCAACTAGGCCCCGATTCAGAGGAATGGTGGCAGTTGGAACGTGCGAGAATGGCTGCACTAAGCGATGTGAACCTTTTTGGCGATGAGAAGTTGGCCTCAGAATTGGACTTAATTGTGAGAGACTATACGGCATACGACACCAGCCGGATAATGAACGATCTTAGAGACCTTTTGAGATCTGAGTTTGGATTGGAAAAAACTGTAGCCCGTTACAAGTGGGTGGATGTTGGCCCGAGGCAAGCAGAGCAAAACAACAATGGGAGTTCTGGTGAGTCTGTACCGCCAAGCCTGTAGAAGTTGAAGCGAATGAGTAGCAACTCGTCGCTAAAACTCTTGGGTGGTGCCAAAGCTCATCGAAAACGCGGCTTGTTACAGGTTCCCACAGGGTTGTGACGTGACAGTTGGCGTCAGGTGGCTAGGCTCCGGCCTATGATCTATCGACTGCTCTGCCTTCTTCTGCTGACCGCCACCCAAGCCGCCGCCGTGGATACCTGCCACGGTGATGTTGCCTGCGAGGTCGGTGACCGCTCGTACCATGTGCTCGAGCCCGAGGGCTGGGACGGGGAAACGCCTCTGCCGGTGCTGTTGCATTTCCACGGCTGGGCGCGGCAGGGGACTGTGGTGGTCAATCATGAACGCATCGCCGGGGCGACCAAGCTGCGGGGCGTGTTGCTGGTGGCCCCGAACGGTTTGGGCAAAAGCTGGGATTTCTGGACGTCGGACACGGGCGATGTGCCTTTTGCCGATGCGGTGCTGCAGGACGTCGCCAAACGCTATCCGATTGATCCGGACCGTATCTATGTCTCGGGCTATTCCTTCGGCGGCGCAATGGCGTGGCGCTATGTGTGCCAGTCGGGCAATGATATTGCCGCCTTGCTGGCCGTTGCGGGCAGCATCCGTCAGACGGAAGACTGCCCCGAAGCCCCGCGCGAGGCACGCCATGTGCACGGGCTGAGCGATACGGTGATGGATTTTCCCTATGGCGCGAATGGCGACACGACTTATCCGGTCGCGCTGTGGCGTGCGGCTTATGACTGCCACGATGCGACCCCGCGCGGGGATTGGAGCGTTGTTCCGATCCTGACCCTCAGCCGCGTGGAATGGACCGATTGCGCACGCGGGCAGGTCACATTGGACACCCATCCGGGCGGGCATTTCATCCCGCATGGCTGGATCGGGCGACAACTGGATGAACTGTTGGGGCGCAAACCGACCTATCCCTGAGGTGTTTGACATCGCCGCGCGTTCACACTCCCCTATGCGGTGCAACCTGATTAAGGACCCTATCTGATGAGACTGTTGCCGCTCGCCCTGATTCTGGCCGCCGCGCCTGCCTTCGCCCGTGACACTTATCCTCCGGTTGATGTCCTGTTGCAGACCGATACCACAGTCGCGGGTGAGCCACTGGAATACCCCGCAGGCACGCCGCAGATCACCATGGCCATCGTCACTCTGCAGCCGGGGCAGAAAACCGGTTTGCATCATCACGAGGCTCCTCTGGCGGCCTATATTCTGGAAGGTGAGATTACCGTCGATTACGGCGCGGCGGGTATCCGGGTCTTCAGAACCGGCGACGCATTGGTCGAGGCGCTGCATTCTTCACATGCGGGCGAGAACACCGGTGATGGAATTGCAAGGGTTCTGGCGGTGTTTGTCGGATCGGACAGCGTTTCAAACACGGTCGCAGAGGAGTAGGGAGGGGGACGCCACGCGCCCTCTTTCCCCTGTGTGCAATATCCGCTACATGCGGTCTGACCCGAGATTTACTGGCGGAAACCGACCGATGAAATTCACTCTTTCCTGGCTGAAGGACCACCTTGATACCGATGCTTCGGTGGACGAGATCGCCGAGGCGCTGACCGATCTGGGCCTTGAGGTCGAAGAGATCGTGAACCCGGCGGACCGGCTGGCGGACTTTACGCTGGGCCATGTGAAACATGCCGAGAAGCACCCGGATGCCGACAAGCTGCGCGTCTGCACGGTTGAGACCGATGAGGGCGATCTGCAGATCATCTGCGGTGCGCCCAACGCACGCGAGGGCATCACGGTCGTCGTATGTAAGCCGGGCATGTATATCCCTGGTTTGGATATCACCATCAGCGTCGGCAAAATCCGCGGTGTCGAGAGCTTTGGCATGATGGCCTCGGAACGCGAGCTGGAGCTGTCGGACGAGCATGACGGCATCATTGAGCTGCCCTCGGGCGAGGTTGGCGACAAATTCGTCGACTGGTTGGCCGAGAACGACCCGACGAAGGTTGATCCGATGATCGAGATCGCAATCACGCCGAACCGCCCCGATGCGCTGGGCGTCGAGGGGATTGCGCGTGATCTGGCCGCGCGGGGCATTGGTACGCTGAAACAGCGCGACTATGCCCCGGTGCCGGGTGATTTCGAAAGCCCGATCAAGGTGAGCATTGACGAGGACACGCTGGATGGCGCTCCGCATTTCACGGGGCGTTTGATCAAGGGCGTGAAGAACGGCCCCAGCCCGCAATGGCTGCAGGATCAGTTGAAGGCCATCGGTCTGCGCCCAATCTCGGCTTTGGTGGACATCACCAATTACATGACCTTCGATCACAACCGCCCGCTGCACGTATTCGATGCTGACAAGGTGCAAGGCAACCTGCGTGTGCATCGCGCCAAAGGCGGCGAGAAGCTGGTGGCGTTGGACGAGAAGGAATACACCCTGCAACCCGGCATGATGGTCATTTCTGACGACAAGGGTCCGGAATCGATCGCCGGGATCATGGGTGGTGAGCAAACCGGCTGCACCGAAGAGACGGTGAACGTCTTCCTTGAAAGCGCGTTCTGGGATCACGTGCAGATCGCTCTGACCGGCCGGGCGCTGAAGATTAACTCGGACGCGCGCTATCGGTTCGAGCGTGGTGTCGACCCGGAATACACCCGTGAAGGGCTGGAACATGCGACGCAGATGATCCTGGATATTTGCGGCGGTGAAGCCTCGAACGTGGTCGAGGCTGGCAAGGCCCCGAACCATGCGCGGGCCTATAAGCTGGATGCGGCGCGGGTGCAGTCCTTGGTCGGGATGGACATCCCTGAGAGCGAGCAGCGGCAGACCCTGACACGCCTCGGCTTCCGTCTGGACGGCGAGATGGCGCATGTACCCAGCTGGCGTCCCGATATCATGGGTGAAGCCGATCTGGTGGAAGAGGTCGCGCGGATCGCGTCCCTGACCAAGCTGCAGGGCAAGCCTTTGTCGCGTGTGACGGATGGTATTCCTAAGCCCGTGATGACACCGGCACAGCGCCGTCAGTCTATGGCCCGCCGGACCTGTGCCGCGCTGGGGTACAATGAATGCGTGACCTATACTTTCATCGATCAGGCCTCGGCGGTGCTGTTTGATGGCGGTGACGACAAGACCATGCTGGAAAACCCCATTTCGTCCGAGATGAGCCATATGCGTCCCGATCTGCTGCCCGGTTTGTTGCAGGCGGCTGCGCGCAATCAGGCGCGGGGTTATGCGGATCTGGCCCTGTTCGAGGTTGGGCCAGTGTTCCACGATGGCGAGCCGGGGGATCAGAAAACACAGATCTCGGGCCTGCTGGTGGGTCGGTCGGGGCCGAAAGACGTTCATGGTGCTTCGCGCCCGGTCGATGTGTTCGACGCCAAGGCGGATGCCGAGGCGGTGTTGGCTGCAATTGGCGCGCCTGCCAAGGTGCAGATCATGCGGGACGGTGATGCGTGGTGGCACCCGGGCCGCCATGGCAAGATCTGCCTGGGGCCGAAGAAGGTGCTGGGGGTGTTCGGAGAGCTGCACCCACGCGTGTTGCAGGCAATGGACATCAAGGGTCCCGCGATGGCTTTCACCATCTGGCCGGATGAGGTGCCGATGCCGCGCAAATCGGGCGCGACCCGCTCGGCGCTGGAACTGCGAGACCTTCAGGCGGTCGAACGCGATTTCGCCTTCGTCGTGGATGCCGATATCGAGGCACTGACACTGGTGAATGCGGCCGCGGGTGCCGATAAGGTGCTGATCGAAGATGTGCGCGTCTTTGACGAGTTCATCGGCGGCAGTCTGGGCGAGGGCAAGAAATCTTTGGCCATCACCGTGCGGCTGCAGCCTTCGGACACGACTTTGAAGGAAAAAGACATCGAGGCGGTCAGTGCCAAGATCGTCGAGAAGGTGGCGAAAGCCACGGGCGGCGTGCTACGCGGCTAAGACTGCATCCGCCTTTGGCGGGAGTATTTCTGAGAAGACGAAGGGGCGGCTGCGCCCCTTTTTCACGGGAGGAGCAAGAGATGCTAAAGGTTTATCTGTCCGGTGAGATTCACACGGATTGGCGCGAACAAATCATCACTGGTGCCGAAGGGTTGGACGTCGTGTTCAGCAGCCCAGTGACAGACCATGCAGCCTCGGACGATTGCGGCGTTGCGATCTTGGGTGAGGAACCAAACAAGTATTGGCACGACCACAAGGGTGCGATGGTGAACGCGATCCGGACCCGCAAGGGGATTTCAGAGGCAGACATCGTCGTTGTGCGCTTTGGTGACAAGTACAAGCAGTGGAACGCGGCTTTTGATGCGGGATATGCGGCGGCTCTGGGCAAATCGATCATCGTTCTGCACGGCCCCGATCATCAGCACGCCCTGAAAGAAGTGGATGCTGCTGCACTCGCCGTCGCCGAGGAGCCTTCGCAGGTCGTGGAAATTCTTCGCTATGTCGAGTCGGGCCGCTTGCCCGGCTAAGCCTGTAGGCGGGCGCGGCGCCGGGGCGCCGCTGCCCGGTTGTCAGGTCAGTCCCGTGGGGGGATAGCCAGACCCTTTTGGACCGTAGGCCGTTCAAGGAAGCGGTCGAGATAGGCGGTGACATTGGTGTAGCCTTCCCAGCCGATCACCTCTTTCACGCCGTAATAATCGAGGCCACGCAGCCAGGGCGCTATGGCGATATCTGCGATCGAATAGTCTCCGGCGATCCAATCCTGCCCATCCAGTTGCGTGTTCAGGACGTTCAGCAGGCGTTTGGCCTCGGTCACATAGCGTTCGCGGGGGCGGGGGTCTTCGATCTCGCTGCCAGCGAATTTGTGGAAATAACCCAGCTGACCGAACATCGGCCCCAACCCACCCATCTGGAACATCAGCCATTGGGTGACCCGATGCTTGTCCGCTTTGGTCCGGCCCAGCAGCATGTTGCTTTTTTCAGCCAGATACAGAAGGATCGCCCCGCTTTCGAAAAGACCCAGTGGTTCGCCATCGGGTCCATTCGGATCGATCAGCGCCGGGATCTTGTTGTTGGGGTTCAGCGACAGAAATTCGGGACTTTTGACATCTGCGTCTGCCAGCGTGACCAGATGCGCCTCATAAGGCAGGCCGGTCTCCTCTAGCATGATTGAGGCTTTCACACCATTCGGGGTGGGAAAGGAATACAGCTGAATGACACTCGGGTCCCGGGCGGGCCACTTGTCAATAATGGAATAGGATGCGAGGGCGGGCATGGGACCTCCTGAAAAATGCCGTTCGGGGAAAAATAGGCGCTGTTTCCCATAAAAACATGCATCTAATAGTGCAATTAGCGCACAATTACTCTGCGCCTGCGCGCGAAAACCAAAACAATCGGTTAAACACCACCGAAGAGAGGGAAACATGATTCAGGAATTCAAGACGTTTATTGCCAAGGGCAATGTCATGGATATGGCTGTCGGTATCATCATCGGCGCGGCGTTTACCGCAATTGTCACATCTCTGGTGGGCGACCTGATCAACCCGCTCATCGGTCTGTTCACCGGCGGTATCGACTTTACCAACAATTATGCTGTTCTGGCCGGTGAAGTAGCCGAAGGTGCAAGCCTAGAAGCTGCCCGCGAAACCGGTGCATCGGTCTTTGCCTATGGCGCGTTCATCATGGCGATCATCAACTTCCTGATCATAGCGTGGGTCGTGTTCCTGCTGGTGAAAATGGTCAACCGGATCAAGGACGCCGCTGCGGCCGAAGAAGAGGCGGCCGAAGAGGCACCCGCAGGCCCCAGCGAGCTGGACATCCTGGTGGAAATCCGCGACGCACTCAAGAAGTAAACCCTGCCAATTGTGCGGGTTGTGGCCTCGCCGGTTTGGCGAGGCCACATTTTATGAAATGACTGAAAGAAGGAAAGGCCAGAATGGATCAGACGATCGAAATGGCGAACCAAG
Organism: Ruegeria sp. CF4; assembly: GCF_056537345.1. NCBI lineage: Bacteria > Pseudomonadati > Pseudomonadota > Alphaproteobacteria > Rhodobacterales > Roseobacteraceae > Ruegeria > Ruegeria sp. CF4. Next base: position 240,365 of record NZ_JBQFRJ010000002.1, read on the forward strand.
CCATGGGTATGGCAAATGGCTATCTGCCGATATTGTTGAACGCGGGCAAGGCCCTGATCGTTCTCATTTTGGGCTGGATCATGGCCGGGATGATCTCGGGTGTTGTGCGCCGCCGCATCAACAAGACGCCTCAGATTGATCCAACGCTGGGCAACTTTGCTGCCAGCATGATCAAATGGGCCATTCTGGCCATGGTTCTGGTTGCCGTGCTGGGCATTTTCGGGATCGAGGCCACCAGCATCGTCGCCATTCTGGGTGCGGCGTCGCTGGCTATCGGTCTGGCGCTGCAAGGTACGCTCAGTGATCTGGCAGCCGGGGTGATGCTGGTGGTGTTCCGCCCCTACAAGCTTGGTCAATATGTGGATGTCGGTGGTACCGCGGGTACGGTGAAGGACCTGAACCTGTTCACCACTGAACTGGTGACGCCGGATAACGTTCAGATCATCGTCCCGAACGGTCAGGCCTGGGGATCTGTGATCACCAACTTTTCTGCGCATGACACGCGCCGGGTCGATCTGGTGTTTGGCATCGACTATGGCGACAGTGCAGATGAAGCGATGAATATCATTCTGGATGTGGCTAAGGCGGATGCGCGGGTTATGGGCGACCCCGAACCATGGGTGCGGGTCACCAACCTGGGGGACAGTTCGGTGGATCTGACGACCCGCGTCTGGTGTGCGGCTGCGGATTACTGGGATGTGAAGTTTGAGCTTACCAAAGCGGTCAAAGAAGCATTCGACGCGAAGGGTGTTTCGATCCCCTATCCGCATTCGGTGGAGATCCACAAAGAGGGCTGAGCCCTCCCACCCGTCGAGCGGGCATTGGAAATGCCCTCCTCCGGTTGGGCCAAGCGCCGCGCATTCTGCGCGGCGCTTTCGTTTTTTTGCTAAGGTTTCAACTAGCGCTGCCGCGCCGCGCAACAAGCGCGGCGCCTAGCCCAACGCTGTAAAGCACTCTCGTCAGAGAGCGCTTTCAGCGGAGGGAGGGTTTATGATTTGATCACAAGGCTGGGGGCGACCACATCGATGCCCAGCGCTTTGCCCACCGCGTAATAGGTCAGTTGACCGGCATGCACGTTCAGACCGGCCAGCAAATGCGGATCGTCCTGGCAAGCCTGTTTCCAGCCCTTGTCCGCCAGCGACAACATGAACGGCATCGTTGCGTTGCCCAGCGCGATGGTCGAGGTGCGTGCGACCGCGCCTGGCATGTTGGCGACGCAATAGTGCATGATGCCGTCGACGTCATAGATCGGATCGGCGTGGGTGGTCGCTTTCGATGTCTCGAAGCAGCCGCCTTGATCAATCGCCACATCTACCAGAACCGCACCGGGTTTCATGGTCGAGAGCTGCTCTCGCGTGATCAGCTTTGGTGCTGCAGCGCCGGGGATCAGGACCGCACCGATTACCATATCGGCGTCCTGGATCAATTCAGCAGTGGCGCCTGCGGTCGAATACTGGTTCTTGAAACGGCCGCCAAACACGTCATCCAGATAACGCAGGCGCGGCAGAGAGCGGTCCAGTACAGTGACATCTGCACCCATACCCGCAGCGATTTGGGCTGCGTGAGTACCTACAACGCCACCGCCGATCACCACCACTTTGGCAGGGCCAACGCCGGGGACGCCACCCATCAGAACGCCGCGCCCGCCATTGGCTTTCTGAAGGGTCCACGATCCGACCTGAGGGGCCAGCCGTCCCGCGACCTCGGACATCGGGGCCAGCAAGGGTAGGCCGCCGCTGGAATCCGTCACGGTTTCATAAGCAATCGCGGTGCAGCCGGAGGCCAGCAGGTCATGAGTTTGATCCGGATCGGGTGCAAGGTGCAGATAGGTGAACAGCAACTGACCTTCGCGCAGCATTTTGCGCTCGACGGCTTGTGGCTCTTTGACCTTGACGATCATGTCAGCCGTTGCAAACACCTCTTCTGCCGTGTCTACGATGCGCGCGCCTGCGGCCAAATAGGCATCGTTGTCAAAGCCCGAGCCCATCCCGGCACCAGTTTCGATGATCACTTCGTGACCGCGTGCCACTGCTTCCTGTGCGGCATTCGGGGTCATGCCGACGCGGAATTCCTGAGGTTTGATTTCCTTGGGGCAGCCGATTTTCATGAGAGACTCCGTTTATAAACTGCCTAAATTATGGGCAATTTGCAGCGCAATTTTTGTGAAACCCCGCTTGCTAATTGTTGAAACTGTGGGAAATTATCCGAAGAATTTCTTCATATACGCGATGGATGTGCGCAAATGACATTGGATGCAACAGATCGAAAGATTCTCGCAGCGCTGCAGCGCAAAGGCAGAATGTCGAATGCGGAGCTTTCGGAACAGGCAAACCTTTCGCCGTCAGCCTGTCACCGCCGCGTGCAGCGGCTTGAGGCCGATGGGTACATCAAGGATTACGTGGCCCTGCTGGATGCGCGCAAATTGAACGTACCAACAACCGTCTTTGTCGAGATCACTTTGCAAGGACAGGCAGAAGAAGTTCTGGAGGCGTTTGAAAAGGCCGTCGCACGGATACCGGACGTCCTGGAATGCCACCTGATGGCGGGCACCGCAGATTATATCCTGAAGGTTGTTGCCGAAAACACGGAAGATTTCGCGCGTATTCACCGTCAATTCCTGTCGCGCCTGCCGGGCGTGGCGCAGATGCAAAGCTCGTTCGCGCTTAGGACGGTATTCAAGACAACCGCTCTGCCAGTTTGAGGGGTCAAGCTGGGCCGGGATAAGTGAACAGCAGCAAGTGGGTCAGGTTGAAGCCGAGATGCATCAGCACAGGCACCCAAAGGCGACCCGTTGCGAAATAGCCAAGACCGCAGGCGAGCCCGAGTACGGCTGCGAATAAGACCAACACCGCACCACCCGCTGCGTGGGCAAGGCCGAACAGCAGGCTGGCCGTCACAATGCCTGCCAATGGTCCGAACCGGTTGGTCATCGCAGATTGAAGATAGCCACGAAAGAACGCCTCTTCCGTCAGGCAGGTCAGGAACAGATTGGACAACGCGAATATTAGCCACCACTCGGGCAGGCCGGGTTCCGGGTTCACTGCGCCGGATACCAGGCCTGCGGTCAGCAATATGGGCAGCAACACCAGCCCAACGAGCAGTGGTGCGAATTTGACGACGTGCTTTGCGTTCAGCATCGCAGGCCACGCCAACACCACGGCAAAGAAGATCATTGGCTTGTCCAGATTGACATACATCGTGAACAGGCTGCTTTCGGGTCCCGCCTGCACTTGATCAAGAACCAGCGGGTTGCGCACACCGGGCAACAGATGCGAGGCCAGCGCCAGGCACCAGCCGATTAGAATGAGGTGACCAAATACCAGCGGCGCGCCCTTGAGACGGGGGAGCTGAGCGGCCCCCAGCAGGCCCAAAAGGATGATCAGTGCTGCATCCCAAGATACAAGCCCGCGCAACAGAACAGTTGCTCCGAATGCTGCAAGCAGGATGAGCGCGATGTTGCGACTGCCGAACAGCATCCCAATCTGGGCAGCAATCAGAAACAGCCAGGGCCAAAGTACAGGCAGCAGAGGCAGAAGATGGCTCACGACAGACTCCGTTCGTACCAATCCTAGATGCGGAAGTTGGGGGTCGAAAGGCAAGTGCTGATATTCCAGGCAGTCGCGCCAGAATTGCGGCATTCTCTGGTGTTGCGGCAATTCAGACGCTTGTAACCCGAACAAGACCGCGCCAGTATTCCTGATCCGGAGACCTCGTAAACGTCCGCCGCGTTTATTAGACGATCACAGCGGGCGATGACATCCGCCGGTTACACAGCCCTGATATTGTCCGGTCCCGGTGAATGATAAGGAGCAGACCTTGGCCTACGAAAACGATCGCGCCCCCAAAGACTGGCTTGAAGCCGAACTCGAAGACACGCTGGACGAAGATTTTGAAATTGAATTCAGCGAACCCATGCTCTCGATGGAAGTGCGCAAGATCTATAAGGACCAGCACCCCGACATGCTGGACCGCAAGGTGTATTTCCGCAACCTGTTGCGTCTGCAGGCCGAGCTGATCAAGGTGCAGGACTGGGTGGTGCATACCGGGGCAAAGGTCTGCATTCTGTTCGAGGGGCGCGACAGCGCGGGCAAGGGGGGTGTGATCAAGCGGATCACCCAGCGTCTGAACCCGCGTGTGGCTCGTGTCGTGGCCCTACCGGCGCCCAGTCGCCGTGAGCAGAGTCAGTGGTATTTCCAACGCTATGTGCCGCATCTGCCGGCGGCGGGTGAGATCGTGTTGTTCGACCGCTCCTGGTACAACCGCGCCGGTGTCGAGCGGGTGATGGGATTTGCCAACGAAGATCAGGTCGAGCAGTTCTTTCAAGACGTTCCCGAATTCGAACGTATGTTGGTGCGGTCGGGGATCATCCTGTTGAAATACTGGTTCTCGATCACCGACGAAGAGCAGCAGTTGCGATTCCTGATGCGCATCCACGACCCGATGAAACAGTGGAAGTTGTCGCCCATGGACCTTGAATCCCGTATCCGATGGGAGGCCTATACGAAGGCAAAGGAAGACATGTTCTTCCGCACCAACATCTCGGAGGCCCCGTGGTACATTGTCGAAGGCAACGACAAGAAACGCGAACGCCTGAACTGTATCGAACACCTGCTGACGAAGATCCCTTATGACGACGTTCCGCAGGAAAAAGTGAACCTACCCGATCGGCGCTATAACCCGGAATACGAACGGCGCATTCTGCCGGACGAGCTGCACGTGCCGAAGATTTACTGAGGGCATAAAAGTGGCGCGGGAGAACTGATCCCCCGCGCCTGAATTGTGACATTAGCCGAAATCGAACGCGCAGTTCATTTCGTAGGTGAAGACGTTGCAGAAATCGTCCGTCGTATCCTCAAACGCGGTTTCGACGGTCTCGGTGACGTCTTCGAACATGTCCGCGCCGGGCACGAAGTCAAAATCATCAAGCTCGGGCGTCTTGGCCTGCTGTACCGGGGCCCAGTCGAACTGATCGAAACGGGCCTGAAGCGCGTTTACGAAAGATTCGATCTCGGCCAGGAAAGCCGCCACATCGAAGCAAGCCATATCGGGCATATCATCTTCGACGCTGTCGGTGTCAGGCGTTTCCGGCTCTGGCTCTTCGACTTCCGTGACATCGGTCTCAGGAACTGCGGGTTCCTCATTTTCTTCATCGATGGGATCCTCGACTTCGGTCACGTCGGTTTCCGGGGTTTCCGGTTCAGGCTCATCGACCTCTTCCACCGGGGCATCGGGCTCTGGCTCTTCAACCTCGGTCACGTCAGTTTCGGGGGTCTCATCTGACGGCTCTTCGGTTTCAGTCACATCCGTGTCCGGGGTCTCATCTGACGGTTCTTCGGTCTCGGTTACATCTGTGTCCGGGGTTTCATCCGAAGGTTCTTCCGTCTCGGTCACGTCGGTATCCGGCGTCTCGTCCACGGGGTCTTCTGTTTCTGTAACGTCGGTCTCCGGTGTTTCGACCACCGGCTCCTCGGTCTCAGTGACATCGGTTGCGGGTGTTTCGGGTTCAGGCGGAGTGACAACCTCTTCCTCGGGCTCGGCCACTTCGTCGACCGGCGGGGTTACGGGTGGGGTCGTGCCGTCCGTATCCAGCATGACTTCGGCCTGAGTGGTGGCGAAGTTCTGGGTAACCATGACCGCGTCAAAGCCCCGCATGTCACCGGTTTCGATCCCGATGCCGATATATTTGAAATCGGGATTCAGGATGTTGGCACGGTGGCCGGGGCTGTTCATAAGGTTTTCGTGCAGCTGGGCCACATCATCGCTGATGCCCGGCGCGCCGCGTTCCGATTGCCACGCGATGTTCTCGCCAGTGCGCCAACTGCCCGATAGATCGAACCCCGCCGCCTGCATGCGCTGCGTTGCGGATGAACCACCCGCTCCCGTGTGGCTGAAGCGGTCGGTATCCAGCATCCAGGCGCTGTGGTCCTCGGATGATTCATTCAATTGAGTCTCAAGTTGCAGGGGGTCTAACCCGCGGGATGTGCGCTCTTGGTTAATCAGCGCCAGCATTTCCCGCTCGACCGTGCTTGCTGTCGACATCAGTGCCTCCGTTTTGTTGTGTCTGAGTGGACGGGCTCAGATAGCGGGGAGGTGAAGACAGTTGATAGGGGCGCAGTCCGAATGAGCGTTTTTCGGCGAAGGAATGCAACTGCACCGCGATTCGATGCGCTGCAATATGCCGACTGTGGAAGACGTGGCCAAATCGGCAAGTTACCGCGTCTAAGCGGTGCGTCACCTGTCCTGAAACGACAAACCCCCGGGCGAAGCCTCGGGGGTCGTCAAATAGTGTCATCCAAAGCTGGACGAGGAAAGTCTTAGAGCAGACCTTCGCGCTGGGCTTTCTTGCGTGCCAGTTTACGGGCACGACGAATCGCTTCAGCTTTCTCACGCGCTTTTTTCTCGGACGGTTTCTCGAAATGTTGCTTCAGCTTCATTTCACGGAACACGCCTTCGCGCTGCAGCTTTTTCTTCAGGGCACGAAGCGCCTGATCGACGTTATTGTCGCGAACACTAACCTGCATGTGGTTGTCACCACCTTTCTAGATAGAGTTGCAAGGAAATTGCAGGAAGTGGCCGTATAGCAAAGCGGGCCTAACTTGTCTAGTACTGGACCCGCAGACCGGAGACCTGACATGACCGCCACTTATGAAGACATCAAAGAACAGCTTTTGGACGCTATGCTGAACCATGTGCCGTTCGACGGTTGGTCCGAAACCAGCTTTCGCGCGGCGATTGCCGATTGCGACCTGGATGCGGGACTGGCCCATGCAATCTGCCCGCGCGGCGCCGTTGATCTGGCGCTGGCCTTTCACGCGCGCGGTGACCAAGCGATGCTGGAGCGGATCAAGACCGAGGATCTGAGCGAGCTGAAGTTTCGCGACAAGATTGCCGCCGCCGTCCGATTCCGTCTGCAAGCGGTCGACGACAAAGAGGCCGTGCGGCGTGGTATGACGCTGTTTGCATTGCCGATCTACGCCGCAGACGGGGCCAAGGCGATCTGGGGTACCTGCGATCTGATCTGGGACGCATTGGGCGACAGCTCGGATGACGTAAACTGGTACACCAAACGCGCGACTTTGTCGGGCGTGTATTCCTCGACCCTGCTGTATTGGCTTGGCGATGACAGCCCGGGCTATCAAGCGACATGGGAATTCCTTGATCGGCGGATCGAAGGAGTGATGCAGTTCGAAAAGCTCAAGGCGCAGGTGAATGGCAATCCGCTTTTGAAACCGTTCCTGGCCGTACCCAATTGGCTGGCCGGTCAGGTGAAGGCTCCGGTGAAGATGCCCGATAACCTGCCCGGTTCGCTGTCATCCGGAAAATAGTCGCAGCGCTTTCACTTGCTGCTGGGCCTCTGCGCTACTGCCTGCTAGGCAATAGGCAAAGGAGATATGTCCATGACCCAGACAATGCGTGCTGTCGAAATCACCCAACCCGGTGGTCCGGATGTTTTGCAGGTGACTGAACGCCCCATTCCGAAACCCGCCGAGGGTCAGGTGATTCTGAAGGTGGCCTATGCCGGGGTGAACCGTCCGGACGCGCTGCAGCGGGCCGGGGCCTATGATCCGCCGCCGGGGGCAAGCGATCTTCCGGGTCTGGAAGCTTCGGGCGAGGTGGTTGCAATGGGCTCGGGCGTCGAAGGTCTGGCCGTGGGCGATCAGGTCTGCGCGCTGTTGCCGGGCGGTGGCTATGCCGAATACGTCGCCACGCCCGCCGCGCATTGCCTGCCGGTGCCTGCGGGCATGGGTTTGAAAGAAGCGGCCTGCCTGCCTGAGACCTTCTTTACCGTCTGGTCCAACGTATTCACGCGCGGTGGGTTGAAAGCAGGGGAACGTTTTCTGGTCCATGGTGGTTCCAGCGGGATCGGAACGACCGCAATTCAGTTGGCCAACGCATTTGGCGCTCGGGTCTTTGCAACGGCTGGCTCGGCTGAGAAATGCGAGGCTTGCCTTAAGCTTGGGGCGGAAAAGGCAATCAATTATCGCGATGAGGATTTCGTGGCTGCGATGCGCGCAGAAGGTGGCGCGAATCTGATCCTAGACATGGTGGGGGGTGATTACATCCCGCGCAACGTCAAGGCTCTGGCCGAGGATGGGCGGCTGGTTCAGATCGCCTTTCTGCAAGGCCCTGTAGTCGAGCTGAATTTTGCCCTGATGATGGTCAAGCGACTGACCCTGACCGGCAGCACCCTGCGCCCGCAAAGCGATCTGGCCAAGGCGCGTATTGCGCAGGATCTGCGTGAGGCCGTCTGGCCCTTGCTTGAGGCGGGGAAGGTCGGCCCGGTGATGGATTCCGAGTTTGAGCTGGCCGACGCCGCAGCCGCGCATGCGCGGATGGAAAGCTCAGGCCATATCGGCAAGATCGTCCTCAAGGTTGCTGACTGATCTGGCCTCCGGGTGGTCAGGCGACCGCCCGGCGATACAGGTGCCATGTGGCGTGGCCGAGGATTGGCATCACGACGATCAGCCCCAACAGCATCGGGATTGCGCCCAGTACCAACATGGCCGCTACGATTGCGCCCCATGTCAGGATCACGCGCGGATTGTGTCGCAGCACGCGGACAGAGGTTACGACGGCCACCGGCACGCCCACCTTCTTGTCCAGAAGCAACGGAAAGCTGACCACGCTGAGCGCCAGCGCGATCAACGCGAAGATAAAGCCCGTTGTCGTTCCGACCAGAATCATCGCCCAACCTGCGCTGGTGGTGAAGATGTCGGTCACGAAACTCGTAATCGAAGCTGGAGGCTCAGGCCCGAGCGTTTGCGCATAGATGCTCTGCGCGACCATCAGCCAAATCAGCAACAGCATGACCAGATAGAACCCCAGCGCCAGAATTGCACCGAATGAGGGCGAGCGGAAAACACCAAACGCATCAAGCCAATGGACCTCGCCGCCCTGTTCCCGCTTGCGACTGATTTCATACAGACCAACGGCCGCGACAGGTCCGACCAGCGCAAAGCCCGCAATCAGTGGGGCCAGCAAAGGCACCATGTCTTTGTTGAGCCCGATTCCGAACATCAAAAGCCCGGCTATCGGGTAGATCAGGATCACAAAAACCGCATCTGCGCGGGTTTGCAAAAAGTCCTCATACCCCGCCTTCAGACAGGCGCGCAGATCCTGCAGGGTCAGCGTGTGCACAACCGGCATTGCACTGGTATCCGCGCTGCCGATTTCGCTGACCGATTCCGCCATATGGTCGCCGGTTGCCCGCATCTGACGGGCGACCCAGCTAACTGGATTTCCGATTGTCTTGTCCATGATCATCCCCTTCCCTGGCATGGATATGCGGCGGGATGCATCCGGTGAGACGTGCGGTCGTGACCGGATCACCCGGCTACGTCTGGAGATAGTATAGCATATTTTGCAAAAACTTGCCCGATCAACCCTGCGCGACCGCAAGGATTGCCCTGTCGCACAGGCGTGTTAGCTTTGTTTCAAAAGGAAACGGAGGCATTCATGCAGCAAACAGCACGCACAGTCGTCATTCACGAAACCGGCGGACCCGAGGTCCTGCGGATCGAGGATCGCCCGTTGGGTGAGCCGGGCCCCGGCGAGGTGCGCATTCGACATCACGCCTGCGGTTTGAACTTCATCGATGTGTATCAACGCAGCGGGCTTTATCCGCTGGAATTGCCTCACGCTTTGGGTATGGAAGCGGCGGGTGTGGTCGAAGCTGTTGGCGAAGGTGTCACCCATCTTGTACCCGGCCAGCGCGCCGCCTATGCCGCAGGACCATCCGGAGCCTATTCCGAGGCACGCGTGATGCCTGCCGCGCAGGTCTGTCCGCTGCCCGAGAGTATCTCGTTCCGCTCTGCCGCCGCGATGATGCTGAAGGGCATGACGGTAGAATATCTGTTCCATCGTACGACACCGTTGAAGCGCGGCGATACGGTGCTGTTCCACGCTGCTGCCGGGGGTGTGGGTCTGATCGCCTGCCAATGGGCGAAATCCGAGGGGATCACGCTGATCGGCACCGCCGGGACAGATGAGAAATGTAGCCTTGCACAGTTCAACGGGGCCGCACATTGCATCAACTACCGGACCGAGGATTTTGAGCAGCGCGTCGCCGAAATCACCGGCGGCAAGGGTGTTGATGTCGTTATGGATTCAATTGGCGCGGATACGTTCGAGGGGTCTCTGAACTGCCTCAAACCGCTGGGCATGATGATCTCGTTCGGTAATGCGTCGGGGCCGGTTCCGGCTTTCGATCTGGGAATGCTGGCGCAAAGGGGATCGCTAAAGATCACCCGTCCGACACTGTTCACCCATATTGCCGACCATTCCGTTTGTCAGGCGATGGCGCGTAGGTTGTTTGGCAAGGTGGAAGGGCGCGAGGTCAAGATCCATGTGGACCAGCAATTCCCGCTGGATCAGGTTGCCGATGCCCACCGCGCGCTTGAGGCGCGCCAGACCACCGGCAGTACGGTTCTGGAACCGTAGGGGGCTGAGCCCGGCTTGTGCGCCGGGCTCCATAGTCTGACCTCAGAACCGATAGGCAACGCGAATTTGGAACGTGGTGGCGTCGACATCCACTCCGGATGAATTGAAGTCATCAAACTCGTGGTACAGCAACTCACCACCGACGCTGATATTCGGGGCCACGATCTGTTCATAGCCGGCGCCAATGAACCAACCGTTGTCGCTGCCCAGCGTATCGGTATCCGCATCGGCATAGCCCGCGGTCCCATAAAGCAGCCCTTGCGGGTTCACCTTGTAGCCCGCGCGTGCCTTGATGCGCCAGACGTTCTCGACCGTGGCCGCACCTGACAGGTCCACATCGGTCCAGTCATAGTCGAAGCCACCACCAACAACCCAGTCGCCCAGATCGTAATCGTAACCCAGAACGATACCGCCGATCAGGCCATCCCCGTTCACGCCGGACAGGTTGGTATCGATATCGGCATACCCCAACTGCGCACCGCCGTAAAATCCGGTCCAGTTGCCCGAGGCTTGCGCCATTGCTGATCCCGCCGCCAGAGTCGCGACAGTCGTGAAAATCGCCAGTTTACCTGTCATTCTTTATCCTTTCGCTCAGAACCCGGCCGCAGCATGTCATCGCGTGGCCATATCGATAGATACGGTCCGACCCTCGGGCCGGATCATTGAATATTCTGCTATTCCGAACAGTGTGCGCATGGCCTGCTTGCCTGGCAGCGCTGGCCCGTTGCCATCGGGCGCTTATCTGCTGGATCAGATAGGTCCCGAGCAGAGGGTCTTCAAACGACAAACGGCGGCGGATACGATCCGCCGCCGATGCACTGGATTTAATCAGCGGATTACTGCTCTTGCAGTTCCGCAGGGGTCTTGTGAGCGATGTCTTTCCAGTTGGCGTCGGCGCGCTCGTTGAAGCCGGGGATGTCGCCTTCCCAGCGTTCCTGAATGTCGGCCGACAGGTTCAGATACAGTTTGTTGTCAACGATCTTCCAGTAGTTCGGGTCACCGTCGAACTTGAAGCCCATCGCGGTGCCGAACGCGCAGTAGCCGCCATATGCAGGCAAGTATGCTTCTGGGTTTTCTTCAAAGGCTACTTTGTTTTCTTCCGAAGCAAAGCGGTACAGCGCGTCGTTGTGCAACGCGGTGATTTTGTAGCTGCCTTTGGTGGCTTCACCGACAGTGAAATAGGCAACCGGGTCATAACCCTGCAGCGCCAGACCGGTCGAGCTTGCGTTCAGTTCTACGCCAGCGGCCAGGGCCGTGCTTGCAACTGCAACAGACAGTGCAACACCGCCGATGAGGGATTTGAACTTGTTCATTGTGTTCACCTTTCGTGAATAGGCTCGCGTTCGAGCAACTGAATTTTGCTCCGGCGAACCGGATTTGTTTTTGCGAAGCCCGTAATTGGCCGTCACATCATCCAATTGGGAGGTGCCCTGTTCACGTTCAAAGCAATCAATTGTGATTGTGCATGCGCGAATAGCGCCTGTTCATTCGCGCACGTCAGGGACCAGCGCGAGAACGAAGGCCGCCACCTTTTCGGCAGGCATTTCGCAGGGACGCAACAGTGCCCCACTGTTGCGTGTCAGATAGAGGTTCAGGCTGATATAGTCCGGTCCGCCAAGCTCGTGCGCCACCAGTTTGTGCGACTTTCCACGCGCCATGATCTGGTGAGACACGACATAGCGCCGGTTGTCGGCGATCCCGGTGAATGTGCCTGTCGGCAGATTGGCCAGAGCGTTTGCGACGCGCTCCGACTGGGTCACGATTTGCCGATTTTGGGCTCGGTCCCGGCCTTGATCCGGGCCAGATTGGCGCTGTGCCGCCAGTAGACCAGCAGGGTCAGCACGATCCCCAGAATGAATGTGCTGCCATCGGTCAGCACCATGATCCACGTTGTTGACAGCGCCGCGGCAGCCAGGGCGCCAACTGACGAAATGCGCCAGATCGCGGCGGCCACCAGCCAGGTTGCGCAGCAGGCAAGGCCGACGCGCCAGTCCAGCGCCAGCCAGATGCCCAGAAACGTGGCGACTCCCTTACCGCCCCTGAAGCTCAGCCAGACCGGAAAGCAATGGCCGAGGAACGCCATCAGGGCTGCGATCTGCGCGGCGTCTTCTCCGACCATTGCCCGCGCCAGCAGTACCGCGACCGCCCCCTTGGCTGCATCCAGCAGTAGTGTCAGCGCCGCAGCCGCCTTATTGCCGGTCCGTAGCACATTCGTCGCGCCGATATTGCCCGACCCGATATTACGCAGATTGCCCAGCCCCATCACCTTGGCGATGACCATTCCAAACGGGATCGATCCCATCAGGTAGCCCAGAACCGCCCACAGGATCAGCTGGATCATTGTGCTGTCGAAAAGGGGCATCAGGCTCTCCGGTAGACTTCGTTTCCGGCCACATAGGTTGCGGTGACCTTACCCTGCATACGCTGGTCGTCAAATGGAGTGTTCTGCGATTTGGATTTCAACGCAAACCGATCCAGCACAAAAGGCACATCCGGATCGAACAACACCAGATCGGCGGGCGCACCCTCGGCCAGTCGGCCACTTTCCAGACCCAACCGTTTCGCCGGGTTCAACGCCATGGCGCGGAACAGGGTCGGCAGGTTCAGCTGTTCGGAATGATACAGGCGCAACGCTGCGGGCAGTAGCGTTTCCAGTGCGACCGCGCCCGAGGCTGCCTCTTCAAACGGCAGGCGTTTGCTTTCCTCGTCCTGCGGGGTGTGCATCGAACTGATCGTGTCGATCAAACCGCTCCGCACCGCCTCGATCACGGCCTGCCGGTCATCTTCCGACCGCAGCGGAGGCTTCACCTTGAAGAAGGTGCGATAGTCGGCCACGTCCAACTCATTCAGCGTCAGATGGTGGATCGAGGTCCCGGCGGTGATGTCCAGCCCGTTCCGCTTGGCGCGTTCGAGCGCAGGCAGTGCGCGGGCAGTGGTGATCTGATCGGCATGGTAGGCCGCGCCTGTCATCTCCAGCAGAGCGATATCGCGGTCAAGCCCCATGCGTTCGGCCATGGGCGACACAGCAGGCAAACCGCGCAGCGCCGCGAACTTGCCGCTGGTTGCCGCCGCACCGCTGCTGAGTCCCGGCTCTTGCGGATGCGCAATCACCAGTGCGCCGCAGGACTTCGCATAAGTCAGGGCGCGCGAGAACACCTTGGTATTGGTTATGACATGGTCGCAATCGGTAAAGGCCACGGCGCCTGCGTCCTGCAGAAAACCGATCTCGGTCATCTCGCGCCCCTCGCGCCCCTTGGTCAGGGCGGCCATCTGCAACACATTGACGGGCGCATCCGCCTGCGCGCGCCGGGTCGCGAATTCCAGCGTCTCGGGCGTGTCGACCGAAGGCAGCGTATCGGGGCGGGTGACGATGGTGGTCACCCCTCCGGCAGCCGCCGCGAGACCAGCGGATTTGTAGCTTTCCTTGTGCCGCTCGCCGGGTTCGCAGACCTTGACGCCGATATCGACGATACCGGGGGCGAGGCATTGCCCGCCGCAGTCAATCACCTGCGCGTCCGTGGTCGGAGCATCGCCCTCACCACGCGCAACGATCCGGCCATCGATGACCTGCAACCAACCGGTGCTGTCTGTACCCGCCTCGGGATCAATCAGGCGAGCGTTGGTAAAAACTAAAGATGTCATGTGGAGGCCTCGCGGGCTTGGTGCAGCGCCTTCATAGCGGCATCGGGGTCAGCAAGATGATCAAATGAAAAAAACGGGTTCCGGTTGAATAAGATAGCGCGGCGTCCGGTTCGGAAGTTGAGAAACTGATCGATCTTCAAGTTTTTGGTCTTTAGCTCTTTGTTGAGTACCCACGCATTGTGCGAGGTTACTACATACATGCGTTGTGCCCGAACAAAACGGTCTGCCCACATCGTGACAGGCAAGATCAAAGTGCCGCAGATGAGTTTCCAGAAGTCTCTAACTGTGTCAAATATCCAAGGGCTGGCAAGCCACAAAGCAGTTAACCCGAGAAGCCCAGCTTTGTAGGCCCAACCGTATCGGGGTGGGAAAAACCCTTGATCCGGTTGCCCAAACCACAGAACTTCTTCAGTTTCAGGTATGCTTTTGCGCCACCACTCGTCACTCATGCCATGGCCCTTTCGATTGCGGCTTTGGTGGTTGCGGGATCTGCTTGATACTTGATCAGGTGCTTGTCGCCGCCCTTGGTGACGATCTGGACGAAACTGCCCATCGTGTTGACGACCTCAATCTGGTTCAACGCCACTTTGCGCGGACCGGGGCCGGTGAGGGTGGTGTCCGTCATCTCCCAAGTGGCGGTCAGCTCTTCCGAGGCCAGATACCACGCGCGGAAGCCGATCGCGGCTAGACCCGCAGGCGCGCCGGTCCAGACGTATGGATTGCCGATCAGCCAGAGCACCACCATTGCGCCTGCCATCGCAAGGGCGGCCAGCCAGGTATTGGTGCGGATATAAGCACCTTTGTCTGGGGTGAAGATCACAGGATCAGCCACAAGGCACCTCCGATGACAATCAGGATCAGCAAAGCAATGATTGAGGAGCCGAAGCGGCGCGGTGTGTCATCGGTCGGCATGGTCTGTGGGGCCGAGAATGGCTTGGCGCTTTCGGTCTCAATTGTGCCGCCGGTCCAGTTGGTCGCCTCTTCGGTGAAGAGTCCTATCAGATGCAGGCGGGGGTCAGGTGAAAGTGTGGCCGACCGGCCGCCGAATGCGGCACTGCGCAAGACCATTACCCAGCCTTCAATGGCCTCCAACCTCGGGCGGTCCAACTGGTCTTCGGAAACGCCACAGCCTTCGCTGAGATAGCCATAGAGTCCGAGGTCTTCGAGGTCGGATACCGGAAAGATATCGATCTGTTCAGGGTCCAGCCCTTTGACGCCCAGCACCTGATCGACAGCCCCCGGTTCACGCAGGAATTTCGCCTCTTCCGGGCGCATGTCCAGCGAGAACAGGCGGATCACGCCACGTTCGTGGGGGGCAATGGTCAGATTGCTCATGCGGCTTCTCGCATATTGCGCGCCAGCAGATCCATGGCAGCCATGCGGACGGCGACGCCCATCTCGACCTGTTCCTGAATGACGGACCGGTTGATGTCATCTGCCAGCGTACCGTCGATCTCGACCCCGCGGTTCATGGGGCCGGGGTGCATGACGATGGCATCGGGTGTGGCCAGCGCCAGCTTTGCAGCATTCAGACCGTAGCGGTGATAGTATTCGCGTTCCGAGGGGATGAAGCCGCCGTCCATCCGTTCCTTCTGAAGACGCAGCATCATCACGACGTCGACGTCTTTCAGCCCCTCATTCATGTCGTCGTAGATCTCAGCCCCAAACTCAGCGAACTGAGACGGCACCAGCGTCGGCGGGCCAATCAGTCGGATGCGGTTCTCCATCTTGCCCAACAGGATCAGGTTCGAGCGTGCCACGCGGGAATGCGCCACGTCTCCGCAGATCGCGATGTTCAGCCGGTGCAGACGGCCCTTGGCCCGGCGGATGGTCAGCGCGTCCAGCAAGGCTTGCGTCGGGTGTTCATGCCGCCCATCGCCCGCATTCAGCACGGCGCAGTTTACCTTCTGCGCCAGCAGGTCCACTGCCCCGGAATGGGGGTGCCGCACCACCAGCAGATCGGGATGCATCGCGTTCAGCGTCATCGCCGTATCAATCAGCGTCTCGCCTTTTTTGATCGAGCTTGCCTGCATCGCCATGTTCATCACATCCGCGCCCAGACGCTTGCCCGCCAGTTCAAAACTGGCTTGCGTGCGGGTAGAATTCTCAAAGAACATGTTGATCTGCGTCAGCCCCGACAGCACATCCGAATGCTTGGTCGATTGCCGGTTCAGATCGACATAGGTTTCAGCCAGATCGAGGATAGCGGTGATATCGGATTGCGACAGATGCTCGATGCCAAGAAGGTGACGATGGGCGAAACGCATGGGCGGGCTCCTGTCTGACAATCGGACCGCTTATAGGAAGCCACGCGGGCAGAGGCAACCTAAGGTTCCGACCCTTCGGGCAGTTTCTCGCATCCGCCTTCAGGCAGGCATTGCTCGCCGGGTTTGCACCATTTGCCATAGCCGCAATCGATAGCCTTGATCGGCACGCAGCCCTGATGGGCCGAGCATTTGAAGCCGGGGCGGCATTGCGAACCGGTTTCCTCGCACAAAAACCAGCCGGGGCGCGAGCATCCACCGCCGGGCAGGCACGAGGAACCTGACTCACAGGTGCGCCCATCCGCGCAGGTCGTGGCTGGTGCGGGATCGATATCCGGAGTGATGCGCTCACATTCGCCGCGCCCGTTGCAGAAGCTGCCGCCCGGGCAATCCAGACGTGAAGTACATTTATTCGCCCCCGCTGGGGCACAACGGGTTCCCCCTGCCACGCAGCGCTCGAACGGGCCGCAGGTACGACCGCCACCGCAATAAGTGTGACCTGGGGGAATACAGCGGCCATCGAAACTGCAGCGTTGGCCAGCAGGGCAACAATTGCGACCGCATTGCAGTTGGCCGGCGCGGCACTGCCCCTGCCGGTCGTGAAAGCTCGCCTGCGCAGGGTCGCTGGCGAGGGTCAGCAACAGTCCGATCAGAAGGATTCGTAGGATCAAGAGCATGAATAACCGTATGGTCGACCTCAGAAGGGGCTGTGGCAAGGTCTATTCGCTTTCCCTCGATCAAAAGCTGGTTAGATTGAGAGCTATGGAATCGGGCTTGGACTATCATACCGCGCGGGCGCTGCTGGAGTGGCAGATTGAGCTGGGCGCAACTGACGCGATCGCGGATGCGCCGATCGATCGCTATGGGCTGCCGGACAAAGCGCCCAAGGCCAAAAAGCCCGCCTCAGTGAAGTCAACTGCGCCATCCGAGGCACCCGAAAAGGTTGATCCTGCAGAGGTTGCGCAGCACGCAGCGAAAGCCGCCGGGACGCTGACCGAATTGCGCGCTGCGATGGAGTCCTTCGGGTTGTGCGACCTGAAACGCGGCGCGCGGCAGTTGGTGTTCGCTGACGGCACGCCTGGCGCGCGGGTGATGATCATCGGCGAGGCACCCGGGCGCGATGAAGATCGCGAGGGCAAGCCCTTTGTCGGACGCGCCGGGCAGTTGCTGGACCGGATGCTGGCCGCGATTGATCTGGACAGGCGTGAGAACGTTTATATCACCAATGTGCTGCCGTGGCGGCCGCCGCAGAACCGAGATCCCAAGCCGGAAGAGATCGGCATGATGAAGCCGTTTCTGGAACGCCATGTGGCGCTGGCCAAGCCCGAGGTTCTGGTGGTGATGGGCAATATCAGCTGTCAGGCGGTGCTGGGCAAACGCGGCATCACCCGTCTGCGCGGCAACTGGGATCAGGCGCTGGGCCTGCCGGTGATCCCGATGTTTCACCCCGCCTACCTGCTGCGGCAACCGCAGATGAAGCGGCAGGCCTGGGCTGATCTGCTGGAACTGAAAGCGCGGCTGGGGGCCGGGGCATGAGGGTTCTGGCGTTTTCTGACCTGCACATGGCGCGCAACCGGGCCGCGGATCTGGTCGCCGCCAGCGCCGAGGCCGATCTGGTCATCGGGGCCGGAGATTTCTGCAATGGACGACGCGGGTTGGATGAGGCGATGGATATGCTTTCAGGTATCGCCGCGCCGCTGGTTCTGGTGCCCGGCAATGCCGAAAGCGCCGAGGAACTGACCGCCGCCGCACCCGACGGTGCACATGTTCTGCACGGAACGGGCATGACCCTTGATGGTTTGCGCCTGTTTGGTCTGGGTTATGGCGTGCCCGTGACCCCATTTGGCGACTGGTCTTGTGATCTGACCGAAGCGGAGGCAGCAGAGCTGCTGAATCGTTGCGAAGCCACAGATGTCCTTATCGTGCATTCTCCGCCCAAGGGGCATGGCGATACCACTTCGCAAGGCCTGTCCGTGGGATCGGTTTCTGTGCTGGACGCAATTGAACGGCTTCAACCAACTCATGTCTTTTGCGGGCATATCCATGACAGCTGGGGCTATCGCGGCACGATCGGGCGCAGCCAGATCGCCAACCTGGGCCCCAAAATACATTGGTTCGAGGTGAACACATGATCGAAACGGTCACCCTTTTGGCCTTCATTCCGGCCGCGCTGGCGCTGAATTTCACACCCGGCGCAGATATGATGTTTTGTTTCGGTCAGGGCTTGCGCGCGGGTCCGCGTCCGGCGCTTGCCGCAAGTGCTGGGGTCGCTGTGGGTGGCATGGTACACGTCCTGATTGCTGGTCTCGGCCTTGGCGCTGCAGTCGCGACGCTGCCGTGGCTGTTCGATGTGATCCGCTGGATGGGCGTTGCTTATCTGCTCTATCTCGCGTGGGGGGCGATCCGGAAGGGGGCGGTTTCGGGCGACGCCCCAAGTAAACCGAAGCATTTCGCGTTTCGCGACGGGATGATTGTGAACCTTACCAACCCCAAGGTGATCCTGTTCGTGCTGGCCTTCATCCCGCAATTCGTAAACCCAGCGCTGGGCTCGGTTCTGGTGCAGTTCCTGATCCTCGGTGCCATTATCGCGCTGGGCGGTTTTGTGGTGAATGGCCTGGTGGGTCTGTTTGCCGGTGGCGCCGGACGGATGCTGATTTCTAACCCGCGCGCCTCGCGCATCATGGGCTGGGTAACGGGGGGGATTTTCACCGCCCTCGCCATCCGGCTTGCCATCATGGAAAGGGCCTGACGTCATATGTCACGCATTGACGAAAGCATGGAGTTCATTCCCGTCCGCATCGCTGTTCTGACCGTGTCAGACACCCGATCTCTGGCCGAAGACCGCTCAGGCCAGACGTTGGTGGATCGGATCGAGAAGGCGGGCCATTCGGTGGCGGATCGCAAGATAATTCAGGATGAACGCGCCCAGATTTCCGACCAATTGCGTAAATGGATCGCGGACCCTGAAATCGACGTTGTGATCTCGACCGGCGGCACGGGTCTCACGGGTCGTGACGTGACGGTTGAGGCACATCGGGACGTCTACGAAAAAGAGATTGAGGCCTTTGGCACTGTCTTCACCATCGTGTCGATGGAAAAGATCGGAACGTCGGCGGTGCAATCCCGCGCCACGGGTGGCGTGGCGGGCGGGACATACCTGTTTGCACTGCCGGGCAGCCCGGGCGCGTGCAAGGACGCATGGGACGCGATTCTCGAGAAACAGTTCGATTATCGCCACCGGCCCTGCAATTTCGTGGAAATAATGCCCAGATTGGACGAACATCTGCGACGGAAGTAGACTGGTTCTGCGTTCAACGCATCATAACCGCTTTGTGGCTTGGCATTTTTTACGACCCGGCTACCTTTGCGGAAGGCAGCATGTGCGACCCGAGGTAAGTGACCGATGCGATTTCTGCGGCAAAGCCTTGTTGGGGTGTTCCTGGCGTTTCTGACGCTGGGCCTGTTGATTGTTGCCGCGCAGATGATCTCGGGCGCGGTGCAGGATGTGCTAACCAAAGACAAGCAGGCCCCGGAGGCGCGGGAACGTATCTTCGCCGTGAGTGTCCGCACCGCCGAGCCGGAAACCGTCACGCCTTATCTGGAAGCATTCGGACAGATTCAAAGCCGCCGCCGGTTGGAGCTGCGGGCGGCATTGGGCGGGCGCGTTGTGTCACTGGCCGAAGATTTCGAAGACGGCGGCACCGTGACCGCTGGCGAGCTGCTGGTCGAGCTTGACCCGGCCGATATGCAATCGGCATTAGACCGCGCAAAATCCGATCTTCTGGATGCCCAGTTTGAAGAGCGGGATGCCGAACGCTCTCTGCTGCTGGCGCAGGACGAGTTGAAATCAGCAGAAGCGCAGGCTGAACTGCGCGACCGGGCGCTGCAGCGTCAACAGGACCTGCAGACTCGCGGCGTCGGCGCAGCTGCCAGCGTCGAAGAGGCGGAACTGGCCGCAACATCTGCTCATCAGGCGGTTCTGGCGCGCCGGATTGCATTGGCGCAAGCCGAATCTCGGGTGGATCAGGCGACCACTCTTTTCGCCCGCGCCCGCATTGCTCTGGAAGGGGCCGAACGCGATTTGGAGGATATGTCGATCCATGCCGGATTCGATGGGACGCTGACCGAAGTCACGCTGGTCGAAGGGCGTCTGGTAGCGGCCAACGAAAAACTGGCTGAACTGGTGGACCCCAACGCGCTTGAGGTCGCTTTCCGTGTCTCAACTGCCCAGTTCGTGCGCCTGCTTGATGCCGAGGGTGATCTGATCTCCGCTCCGGTCACAGTCTCGCTTGAGGTCACTGGCACCGATCTGACCGCCAGAGGCCGGATCAGCCGGGACAGCGGTGCCGCGGGTGAAGGGCAGACGGGGCGGTTGATATACGCCCGTCTCGACGATGCGCCCGGCTTCAAGCCGGGGGATTTCGTCACCGTTTCGATCGAGGAACAACCGCTCGACAATGTTGTACGTCTGCCATCCTCGGTTCTGGATGCTGCGGGCAATGTGTTGGTGCTTGGTCCGGATGACCGGCTGGAACCGTTGGCCGTACAATTGATCCGCCGTCAGGGCGATGAAGTGTTGCTGCGTGGCGACGGTCTGGAAGGTCGGGAAGTGGTGATTGGCCGGACCCCATTGCTGGGCTCGGGCGTACGGGTGCGGCCCCTGCGGATTGAGGCGAGCGCCGAAGCTGACCCGCGCATGGTTGAGCTTTCGGATGAAAAGCGCGCCCAGCTTGTCGCGCAGGTCGAAGCCAGCGATGCGATGTCACAGGAAGACAAGGCGCAAATGCTGGGTCAGCTGAGTGAGGCGAAGGTGCCCGCCGCCCTCGTGCGCCGTCTTGATGACAATCGGGCCGGGGGCTAGGCGCTATGATCCGCGACATTCCCAACGCGGCGGGCGGTATCCTGAGTTATTTCACCCGGCACAGGACAGCGGCCAATCTGCTGCTGCTGGTCATGCTGGTGCTGGGTGTCGCAGCGATCCCCAACATGCGGGCACAATTCTTTCCCGACGTTATTCTTGAACGCGTCGATGTGGATGTCGAGTGGGAGGGCGCAGGTCCCGAAGATGTCGATAATGGCATCATCCAATTGCTGGAACCGGCGCTGCTGGCTGTTGAAGGCGTTGCGAGTACCGAATCCACCTCACGTGAAGGCTCGGCACGGGTTCGGCTGGAGTTCGAGCCGAACTGGGACATGTCCCGCGCGGTTGAGGAGGTGCGGACTGCCGTCGACAGCGTGACCAACTTGCCCGAAGATGCCGAAGAACCGACGATCCGGCGCGGGGCGTGGCGGGATCGCGTGACGGATGTGGTCATCACTGGCCCTATCGAGGCCGAGCAGCTGGCCAAGTTCACCGATGAGCTGATCAGCCGCCTGTTTGCCGTCGGTGTTACGCGCACCACGATCCGGGGTCTGGCCGCTCCGCGTGTGGTGGTCGAGGTGCCCACTGCGCAGCTGATTGCCAACGATATATCGCTCTCGGAGGTCGCCGAGGCGATTGCCGCCGAGGTCACGGCAAACCCTGCGGGTGATGTCACGGGCGCCAATGCGCGCATCCGGACCGGCATCGAGAAGCGTACCCCGGAAGAGATTGAAGGTATCGCTCTGCGTAACTTTGCCGATGGCTCAAAGCTGGTTGTTGGCGATGTGGCGCAGATCCGGGTCGAGGGCGTCACGCGCAATCGCAGCTATTTCGTGGGCGACAATCCGGCCATGTCGATCCGCGTTGACCGCTCGAATCTGGGTGATGCCATCGGTATTCAGCGCTCGGTCGAGGATGTGGTGGCCGAAATGCAGGCCAGCCTGCCCGAAGGCATCACGGTCGAGTTGATCCGCACGCGCGCGCAGGCAATCACCGACCGTCTGGATATTCTGGTGGACAATGGGCTGGTGGGCCTCGGGCTGGTGGTCTGCCTGCTCTTCCTGTTCCTCAACGCCCGCATCGCCTTTTGGGTGGCCGCAGGTATTCCGGTGGCGATGTCGGCGGCGATTGCGCTGATGTATCTGGGTGGGTTGTCGCTGAACATGGTGTCGCTGTTTGGTCTGATCATCACGCTGGGCATCGTGGTCGATGACGCCATTGTCGTGGGTGAGCACGCCGATTTCCGCGCCCGCCGTCTGGGTGAGGCCCCAATGATCGCCGCCGAACGCGCCGCCCGGCGCATGGCGATGCCGGTGTTTGCGGCAACCATTACAACGGTCATTGCTTTCTTCGGCCTGACCGCCATCGGTGGCCGGTTCGGAGAGCTGATCCGCGATATCCCCTTCACGGTCATTGCTGTCCTGATTGCTTCGTTGATCGAGTGCTTTCTGATTCTGCCGAACCATATGGCGCATGCCATAACACATTCGGCCAAGGAACATTGGTATGACTGGCCAAACCGCATCGTGAACAAGGGGTTCCGCTGGGTACGCGATCATCTGTTCCGTCCACTGGTCGCCTGGGTGGTCTGGGCGCGATATGTGGTGGTCGCGTTAATGGTGGTTATTCTGGCCAGCCAGATCGCGCTGTTCATCCGGGGCGACGTGAACTGGCGGTTCTTCAACGCGCCGGAACGCGGCTCAGTCACCGGTAATTTCATCATGGTCGAAGGTGCCACCCGCGCCGACACGCTGGAAATGATGCGCATGGTGCAGCAGGCCACCGAGGAACTGGGCCAGATCTACGAAGAGCGTCATGGCCGCAATCCCATCGAATATGTTCTGGCCGAGGTCGGCGGCTCTGCCGGGTACGGCCTGCGCGCGGCAGACGGCAAGGATGGTGATCTGCTGGGCGGTATCTCGATCGAATTGATCGACGCCGATCTGCGCCCCTATTCCAGCTTCGAGTTCGTGGGCGAGCTTCAGGATTTCGTGCCGCGCCACCCGAAGGTCGAATTGCTCAGCTTCCGCGGCTGGCGTTCGGGACCGGGCGGTGACGCGATCGATGTGGAGTTCTTTGGGGCGGATGTAAACACGCTGAAATCCGCGTCCGAGGACCTGCAGGCGGCATTGTCGAAATACCCTGAGGTCTCGGCCCTCGAGGATAATCTGGCCTATGACAAGGAAGAGTTCATTCTGGATCTGACCGCGCAAGGTCAGGCGCTGGGCTTCCGTATTGAGACGCTGGGCCGGGTGCTGCGAAACCGTCTGAACGGGATCGAGGCGGCCACCTTCCCCGACGGTCCACGCAGTGCCGAAATCCGGGTGGAACTGCCCGAAGGCGAGTTGACCGCTGACTTCCTTGAGCGCACGCTGATGCGGACGCCGGACGGGGTCTATGTGCCGCTGGCTGATATCGTATCAGTCGAACGGAAATCGGGGTTCTCGACCGTCCGGCGTGAAAACGGCCTGCGCGTGATCTCGGTGAATGGTGATATTTCCGAGGATGATCCGGCGCAGGCTGCCGAAATCGCACGCGCTATGCGCGAAGAGATTCTGCCCAACATTGCTGCCGAACGTCAGGTCGAATGGCGCATGGCCGGTCTGAGCGAGCAGGAGGACGAGTTCCTGTCCGAAGCGCGGACCGGGCTGATCCTGTGTCTGACCGGGATTTATCTGGTGCTGGCCTGGGTCTTTGCCAGCTGGACGCGACCTCTCGTGGTGATGGCGATTATCCCCTTTGGCCTCGTGGGTGCGATCTGGGGGCATTACCTGTGGGGCGTGCCGCTGAGCATGTTCACCGTCGTTGGACTGTTGGGCATGACCGGAATCATCATCAATGACTCGATCGTGTTGGTGACCACGATTGACGGATATCAACAGGAACGCGGGCTTGTGCCGTCGATAGTCGAAGGCACGGCTGACCGATTGCGGCCCGTGATGCTGACTACCCTGACCACAGTGCTGGGTTTGACGCCATTGATGTATGAAAGCTCACAGCAGGCGCAGTTCCTGAAACCGACGGTAATCACTCTGGTCTACGGGCTGGGCTTTGGCATGGTGCTGATCCTGTTGCTGGTGCCTGCGTTGCTGGCCATCCTAAACGACGTTTCGCGGCCCATGACGTCGATGCGACGTGCCTTGCGCGCGCCAGACAGGGTGGTGCGTATCGCTGTGCGCATAACAGGCGTTGCATTGGCGGTCTGGCTGGGCGCCTCGATGATCTGGCCCGCGGTGACAGGCACGCCTTTGGCGTTGCTTTCTGGATTCTATCCAGCTGCCGAAGGCCCAAGCGTTTTGCAGATGGGTTTTGGTGTCTTCGCGGTCGGAGCGGTGCTGATCCTGCTGTTGGGTGTGGTGTTGTCCAGCGTGCTCTATGCGCGCCTGTCTGAGCGGTCCGCTGCCTGATCGGTGGCCAAGGCAAGTTGCAGCAGGTCGGGCACCCGGTCGCTCATCGGAAGGTCCCCGGTCATAATCATTTCGACTGGAAACCACCGCGCATCCCGAGCGTCATCCGCTGCGACCGGCGTGCCCGACATATAGCTGCACGCCACACCAACCAGCAAGTAATGCGCCCGCACCTGCCCATCGCTATCGCGCAACAGCAGGTCGAGATTGTCGAGATAGGCCAGAGGCTCGGCGATAACGCCGGTTTCTTCCCGCAATTCACGGGTGGCGGCGTCCAGAACGGTTTCACCCCATTCCACATGGCCGCCGGGAAATCCCCAAAGACCCGCATCGGGTTGCTTGTTACGCTGCACCAACAGCACTTGATTGTCGTGTAGCACGACCGCCAAAGCACCGATCTTTGGGGTTTGGCTCATCCGGTCAGCCTGCGCTGCACCCTTGTATGTCCACGGCATGGTTCGCGCCAAGAACGGTGATGCGCACCTCAGACCGATCCAATGCAAATGGCCCGCCCGAGGCACTGATGACCTCTGAGCTTGCGATCAGAGTATTGCCTTGGCGGCGTGTCTCGGGTTGCGATGCCCAAAGCGCCGGATTGCCCGGTTCGATGACGGCGAATTCGGCCCCGCCCGCAGAGGGCATGGTGATATGCGCCTCGATCTGCATCCCGTCCGCGGTCGGTGTCAAATGGCAGGTTGCACCTGCCACACCGGCCTCACGCTCGGAAAACGGGCGCTGGGCGAGGGCGGCAGCGATGGCCGGATTGCGCCCGGCCGCGGCATCCAGCGTGTGATCGAAATCCAGTCGACCGGGCACACAGACATCCTTGCAAACGCCCAGATCCATCTCACCGCGCAAACGCACAGGTTTAGCCGGGTTCATGGGGGTGATTTCGACCGGCAGCACCAGCTGATCCTCATACCCGACCGAGCGCAGGCCGTTCTGGTCAAACACATGCGGCGCGGGCCATGTGATCGCGACATCCGCGACATTGCCGGAACCGTTCCAGTCAAACTGCGGCGGAATGCCTGCATCGCCCGGCGCACGCCAATAGGTCTTCCACCCATCCTTGAGCGTCAGGCGCAAAGCCCCCTGATAGGTACCCTCGGAGGTCTTGCCGCCGTCCAGCACCTCAAGCTGCACCAGATTGTCGAGCCCTTGCGCGAGGGCAGGGGAGCCGATGCAAAAGGTGGCGGCCAGCACGGCTGCAGTGGGTTTCCAAAGCGTTTTCATATGCAGAACATGCGCATTTCGGGCGTGAATTCCAAGTCACGTTCCGGTCACTTAGCTGAAATGCACGGAAATCCGGGCTGATCCCTTGCCATTCCGGCTTCCGCAGGGTCATTCTAGGATCATCCTATGGCGCAAGAGATGTCTGCTGATGGACCTTACGGGAAAACTGTTGATTGCGATGCCCGGCATGGGCGATCCACGATTCGAGCATTCGGTCGTGTATATCTGCAGTCATGGCGAAGACGGCGCGATGGGCTTGATCGTGAACAAGCCCTCGGATCTGCGAATCAAGACCCTGCTGGAACAGCTCAACATCCCCTGCCGTGTTCCGGTGGTGGGGGAACGTCTGGTCCAGTTCGGCGGCCCGGTCGAGATGTCGCGTGGTTTTGTCCTGCACAGCTCGGATTACGAGGCCAATTTGCATTCGATGCAGATTTCCGAAGATTTCAGCATGACCGCCACGCTGGATGTGCTCGAGGATCTGGCCTCCGGCAAGGGGCCGCTGAATTCGATGTTGACGCTGGGCTATTCCGGCTGGGGTCCCGATCAGCTTGAGGATGAGATCGCGATGAATGGCTGGTTGACCACCGATGCGACCTCGAAACTGGTCTTCGACGTGCCCGACGATGAGAAATGGGAGGCCGCTTTGGCCACGCTCGGGGTTGATCCTTTGTCCCTGTCTGCCAGCGCAGGCCGCGCCTAGTCGCGTGGGGCTGCCGCGCGGCGCAGGCGGTCGTTGATGGCTGCGCCCAGTCCGTGGTCCGGTATCGGGGATACTGCAATCGGTTTGCCGGTTTCGTTCAGCGTGTGCAAGGCGGCGAATAGATTGGCGGCGGCCTCGGGCAGGCTGCTGCTCTCAGACAGGTTCAGATCGCAATCGACCCGTCCAAAACCCAGCAGAACTTCATCCCCTTGGCGCGACCCGGCGTTCAGGCGGACCGGCGCATCTGGTGCGTAATGCGATTGCAACTGCCCCGGAGCGGTCAGAAGATCACCCGCTTGATGGTGATGCAATTCCGTCTGCAGAACGTCTTCAATCTGTTCCAAAGCAACCCCACCCGGGCGCAGCAGAGCCGGGGCACCGGCCAGACCGACAATAGTGGATTCAAGCCCGACACCACATGGCCCATCATCCAGAATCGCTGCAATGCGCCCCTCCAGCCCTGCCCGGACATGCGCCGCCGTGGTCGGGCTGATCTGACCGGAAGGATTGGCCGAGGGGGCTGCCACCGGGCCATCGAACGCCGCCAGCAATGCCCGCGCAGTCGGATGTGCGGGCACACGGACGGCCAAAGTATCCAATCCGGCGGTGACAAGCGATGATATCCCGTGGTCGGCGCGCAAAGGTAGAACCAGTGTCAGCGGACCGGGCCAGAAGGCCTGCGCCAATTGCTCGGCCTGATCGGTCCATTCAACGAACCGTTTCGCAGTCTCGGTCGAGGCGACATGGGCGATCAGCGGGTTAAAGCTGGGCCGTCCCTTGGCCTCATAGATCGCGGCCACTGCCTCTCCGTTTCGTGCATCACCTCCGAGGCCATAGACAGTCTCGGTCGGGAAGGCGACCAGTAGCCCCTGCCGCAACAGGTCGGCGGCCTGAGCGATGCCATCCGCGTCTGCGGATAAGTCTTGAGTACCGAGAAGGGTCATGGATCGTGACGCCGCGTTTTGGTTGCTTGCAGTTCAGGTAACGGTAGGTAATCGTGCCAGCCCAGATGAATACCGGCGTGGGGCCGGGATTCCAACCCCACGCTGACAACTTGCCAGACTCAGAGGGAAACAATGCCCTATCGCGCCCCGATCTCAGACTATGAATTCCTGTTCCGCAACGTGATCGGATTTGACCAGATCGCCGCGACCGAGAAATTCTTGGAAGCCAGCGAGGACGTGGTCAGCGCCATCCTGACCGAAGCGGGGAAGATGTGCGAAGAGATCATGGCACCGCTTCAACGCCCCGGTGATCTGGAACCCGCCCGGTTGGAGAACGGTGTATTGCGCACCTCTCCGGGCTACGCGGAAGGGTGGAAAGCAATCGCCGAAGGCGGTTGGATCGGGATGAGCGGTGACCCCGAATATGGCGGCATGGGCCTGCCCATGACCATGACCACCGCCGTGAATGAGATGATGAGCGCCGCCTGCCTGTCGCTGCAGCTGGCTCCGTTGATGACCCAGGGCCAGATCGAAGCGTTGGAGCATCACGCAAGCGACGCGTTGAAAGCGCTCTATCTGCCCAAGATGATGGCGGGCGAATGGTCAGGTACCATGAACCTGACCGAACCGCAGGCCGGATCGGATGTCGGCGCGCTGACCTCGAAGGCCGAGGATAACGGTGACGGCACCTATTCGGTGACCGGCCAGAAGATTTACATCTCATGGGGCGACAACGACTTTACCGAGAATGTCTGCCATCTGGTTCTGGCCCGCCTGCCGGACGGCGTGCCGGGGACCAAAGGCATATCGCTGTTTCTGGTGCCCAAGTACATCCCTGATGAGAACGGCAATCCCGGCGTGGCCAATGACCTGAAGGTGGTTTCGCTGGAACACAAGATGGGTCTGCACGGCTCGCCCACCTGCGTGATGCAATATGACGGGGCCAAAGGCTGGCTGGTCGGTAAAGAGCATGGCGGGATGGCCGCGATGTTCACCATGATGAATAACGCGCGCCTTGGCGTCGGCGGGCAAGGCGTGGGGGCCGCCGAAGGAGCCTATCAGCACGCGCTGGCCTATGCGTTGGAACGCAAGCAAGGCAAGACGCCCTCAGGCACGATTATTGACCACGCAGATGTGCGACGGATGTTGATGAGCATGCGGGCAGATGTATTTGCGGCGCGGGCGATCATCTTGGCCAATGCCGCCGCGATCGACATGGCGCAGGCCACCGGTGAGGCCGATTGGGCAGCACGAGCGGCGCTTCTGACGCCGATCTGCAAGGCGTTCGGCACCGAGACCGGTATGCGCGTATCCGAGACCGGGGTGCAGGTGCATGGCGGTATGGGGTTCATCGAAGAAACCGGTGCGGCACAGTATTACCGCGATGTCCGTG
The DNA here is from genome assembly GCF_056537345.1 of Ruegeria sp. CF4. Classification (NCBI taxonomy): domain Bacteria; kingdom Pseudomonadati; phylum Pseudomonadota; class Alphaproteobacteria; order Rhodobacterales; family Roseobacteraceae; genus Ruegeria; species Ruegeria sp. CF4. The sequence continues at coordinate 269,252 of NZ_JBQFRJ010000002.1, forward strand.
TGACCGCGATCTATGAAGGCACCAACGGCATTCAGGCCATGGATCTTGTGGCGCGCAAGATGATAGACGGGGGTGAGGCGGCCTCGAACCTTCTGGATGAGATCGAGGATCAGGCCGAAAAAGCCCGCGCCACCATGCCGGAACTCGCCGGTCCGGTGTGGGAGGCCACTGAGTCACTGCGTGAAGCCACCGAGTGGATCGTCGCGCAATCAGACATGAACAACCGCTTTGCCGGGGCGGCGACCTATCTCAAGGCTTTCGCGCGGGTGTTGGGTGGGCACTACCATTTGTCTGCCGCTTTAGCCGACCCCGATGGACCGCGCGCCAAACTGGCAAGGTTCTACATCAACGCGTTGCTACCCGAACATACCGGCCTTCTGGCACAGGCGCAGAACGGGGCGGATGACCTATACGCACTTAGCGCAGAGGAGTTGGCGGTCTGATGGATGGCGAGGCTCCACAAGTGATGCGATACCCGTGGGAGAAACCACCTGCTCCCGGCGAATGGGTCGAGGTTGCCGAGGGGGTTTTGTGGATCAGGCTGCCTCTGCCTATGGCGCTGGATCATGTGAATGTCTACGCGCTGGATGATGGTGACGGTTGGACAATCGTCGATACCGGGCTTTCTTCGAAGAAAACGCGTGCCATCTGGCAGAACCTGATGGCAGGGCCTCTGGCCGGTAAGCCTGTCCACAGGGTTGTGGTCACCCATCACCACCCCGACCATGTGGGCAACGCGGGCTGGTTCCAGTCCGAACATAGCGCCGAACTGGTTACCAGCCGCACCGCCTGGCTGTTCGCCCGAATGCTGACGCTGGACGTGCAGGAGAACTGGCCGAAGGAAACGCTCGATTACTATCGCAGCGCCGGAATGGACGCGGATGTGTTAGCGGGTCGGATGGCCGAGCGGCCCTTCAACTTTGCCGACACCGTCTACCCTATGCCGCTGGGCTTTACCCGGATCAAACAGGGTGATGTGATCCGCATGGGGGGGCGTGATTGGGATGTCCACATGGGCAATGGTCATGCGCCGGAACACTGCACGTTCTGGAGCCGCGACGACAATCTGGTGCTGACCGGCGATCAGATTCTCAGCTCGATCAGTTCCAATCTGGGCGTCTATGCGACCGAGCCCATGGCCGATCCGGTGGCCGACTGGTTAGAGGCCTGCGAACGCCTGCAACCATTGGCCCGGCCTGATCATCTCGTTCTGGGTGGTCACAAGCTGCCGTTCACCGGATTGCCCACCCGCATGCGTCAGTTGATCGACAATCACCACGGCGCATTGGAACGTTTGCTAAACGACCTCGACCACCCCAAAACCGCCGCCGAGTGCTTTCCCCCGCTGTTCAAGCGCCAGATCAAGGGCGGTGAATACGGCCTCGCGCTGGTCGAAGCGGTTGCACATGTGAACCATCTCTACCACATTGGATCTGTCACCCGGACGCGCCGCGCGGACGGGGCGTGGGAGTATCAGCGCAAAGGGTAGAGCGATGCAGGACCAGATCGAAACCTCGGCCGAAGCGGCGGAATCCGCAGCTTTACCACGATGCTACGAGGTGCATGCCAACCCCGAGGCGGCCTCGGGCAACAAGGATCTGCCCAAAACTTTGCAAGCGCCGGTCGAAACCAAAAGCCCGGCGCAATGGGCCTATGAGCGGCTGATCATGTATATCCAGAACTTCGAAAAGACGCTGGATGGCGATCAAGAGGTCGCCATGGGCTTTACCGGCGGCGATGCCGGTGTGATGCGGATTGAAGGCATGGGTTATTTTGATCCCGATGTGATCACCTTCTATGGCTCGGATGGCGGTGGGGCGAAGACCCAGCTTGTTCAGCATGTCAGCCAGTTGAACGTGATGCTGCGCGCTCTGCCCAAAACGGTCGAGGATAAACCGGCCAATCGCATCGGGTTCCGACTGGCGGCTGATCTGGAAGACAACTAACGCACACTCTTGCAATTCATGCTTTCGCAGCCTTGAATGAGATCATCATTCAGGAGGGTGCTGCGTGACCAATTTCTCAGCCGTTACAACCGCCTATCGCGGCGCATGGGCGCGGCGGCGCGTCTTTGTGCCGATCTATCTGGCGGTGCGGTTGCTGCTGGTGGCTTTGATCGCGCCGGGGGTGGCCATCGCGGTCAATCTGGCCGTCTCCCTGTCGAATCAATCGGCGCTGACCGATCAGGACATCGCCATGTTCCTGCTGTCGCCTGCGGGCTTCATCGCGGCAATTGCGGTGCTCAGCCTGTTTCTGCTGGCCGAAGTCTTTGTGTTCTCGGTTATGGCCGGTTCATTGCGGATGGGTGAGAGCGATCCGTGGCGGGCAGGCAGTGCCTCCATCCGTTTGATCCTGACCCGCTTGCCTGCGCTGTTCGGCTTTGCGGCGCGTTTCATCCTGCGCGTTTTGCTTCTGGCGCTGCCTTTCGTGCTTGTGGCCGGAGCAATAGCGTGGTGGACGCTGACGGAATACGACATCAATTATTACCTCACATTCCACCCACCTTCATTCTGGGTCGCGGTGGTCCTGATCGGCTTCGTGGTTCTCTGTCTGGCGTGGGTTCTGATCCGCAAGCTTTCGGCCTGGGCCTTGGCGCTGCATCTGGTGCTGTTCGAAAGCTGCACGCCGGCGCAGGCCTTTGATCGCAGCGCCGAGCGGATGGAAGGGCGCCGTGGCCGCCTCAAGATCGAACTTGCCCTGTGGCTGGTCCTGCGTATCGTCATCGCATCGCTGATCGCAATCGTTGCCGGGTTCTTCTTCGATCTGGTGCCGCTACAAGAGGGTACGAACCTGCGCCTCGCCCTGATCCTCAGCCTGATCGTTGCTGGTCTCTGGTCGCTGGCCGGGTTGGTGCTGGCCGCGATCGCGCTGGGCGCGCTGGCGGTTCTGTTGGATGGGTTCTTAGATGCAAAGGGCAAAGAAGTGCCCCATCCCGAACCCGGTAATCTGCGTGCGCCGCTATATGCCGTGGTTGGGGGCGCGGTCGCCGCTCTGCTCATCGGGCTCTGGTTCGGGCAGGAACTGCTGGAACGGGTGCAGGCTCCGGATCATGCGGCTGTCATTGGCCATCGGGGCGCGGCGGCGTTGCGACCCGAGAACACGATGGCGTCGGTTCTGAAAGCGATCGAGGATGGCGCCGACTGGGTTGAGATCGACGTGCAGGAAACCGCAGACGATGTGGTCATTATCGCCCATGACAGCGATTTCATGAAACTGGCGGGCGTGCCGCTCAAGGTTTGGGACGCGACCATGGAAGACGTGGCCGAGATCGATATCGGCAGTTGGTTCGGCCTGGAATATGCCTCGGAACGTACGCCCACGCTGCGCGATGTTCTGGAAGCCGCGAAGGGCAAATCCAAGGTCATCATCGAGCTGAAATATTACGGCCACGACGTTGATCTGGAAAACCGTGTTGCTGCGATTGTCGAAGAGCTAGGTATGCAAGACGACATCGCCACCATGTCGCTGAAATACCCGGCAGTGCAGAAGATGAAAGCGCTGCGCCCCGATTGGCGGGCGGGGGTGCTGGCGGCAACAGCGATAGGCGACTTGTCGGGGCTGGAGGGCGATTTCGTGGCCGTGAATGCGGCAACTGTTTCGCCGGGCCTCATCCGCTCGGTCCACGAGGCGGGCAAAGATATCTATGTCTGGACGGTGAATGATCCGCTGCAAATGTCGGCCATGGCCTCAATGGGGGTCGACGGGCTGATTACCGACCGTCCGGCGATAGCTCGCGAGGTGCTGCGTGTTCGGTCCGAGATGGGACCGGGTGAACGGCTCATGCTGTGGCTGGCGACCACCTTTGGTCTGTCGGTTGACACTGCCGAGATGCGCGATGAAAGCCCTTAAGCTTGCCACCTTTCTGGCCTGCTTCGCGCTGCCCGTTGCCGGACAGGACCTGATGCGCAACGTGGAAATGCCAGCGCACCGGGCGTTGATGAGTTCCATCAAAGGGGTCGAACTAATCCCGTTCGAAACCGATGGCTGTTCGGGTGGATTGTCGTCAAGCTGGCGTCTGGTTGCCGAGACTTTCCCCAAGTTCAGCCTGCTCTATGAAGAGCATCCGCCCTGGGAATATTGCTGTGTCACCCATGACCGCGCCTATCAAAATGCAGGCGGCGCATCACAGGCCGAGGCCAGCTTTGACGCCCGCCTCGCGGCTGATGACGCCCTGCGTGCCTGCGTCAAAGCCCATGGTGTGACCCATGCCGAGGACTATGCTGAACGCTACGACATGACACCGGAGCAGATTAGATCTGTCCATTCCATCACCTCCGAGGCGATGTTCCTGGCGGTGCGTTTTGGGGGCGGTCCCTGCAGTGGGTTGCCCTGGCGCTGGGGGTTCGGTTATCCGGGCTGCACGATCTTTGGTTCAACTGCGCGAGAATGACGTCGTGACAGGCCCTGAATTTTGCATTATCCAACATCTCAAACACGCGAATTGGGATTCTTACGAACATGGCTGATCACAAGCACGGCGAGATGGACATCACCGTTCAGACCAAAACCTTCGACGGTTTCGTCAAATTCACCACCTGGTGCGTGGTGGCGATTGTCTTCCTTTGCATTTTTCTGGCGGTTTTTGCGTCCTAATCGGTCCCCGAGGCGCGTTCCGTGTTTAGGTTTCTGATAGCCTGCCTGTTGGCGGTGACCGTCGCGGGCTGCGCCGGTTCGCAGCGCCCGCAGGCAGATTCGTCTGAGATTGTGGCCCGATCCTATCGTGATCCGGGGCCCTCGACGTTGACGCTCTATACCATGATCAGCACGCGCACCGGGTCAGGCGCGCATACATCGTTGATGATCAGTGGTAGCGAACGCGTGATCTTCGATCCTGCCGGGTCCTTCCGGGCGGATGTGGTTCCGATCAAGAACGACGTGCTTTATGGCATCACCCCGAATGTCGAACGGGCCTATCGCAGCAGCCATGCGCGCGAAACGCACTATGCACGCATCCAGACCATTGAAGTGACCCCGCAACAAGCCGAGATTGCGCTGCAACTGGCCAAACAGATGGGGCCGGTGGCAGGGGCGTTCTGCGCGAACTCAACCTCGCAGCTGTTGCAGCAGGTCCCGGGATTCGAGCAGATCAGCACGACCTTCTATCCGGTGAAACTGTCAGACCAATTCGGGCAGGTCCCGGGGGTTGTCACCACCGAATATCGTGAGAGTGACTCGGCCGATCTGCAGCAGGGGCTGGCGGAAAACAACGCGCGGCTCAATCAGCTTGAAGCGACCTCAACCAACTAAATAAAGCAGACCATAGAGCGTGGCCGCACCGCTAAAGATCGCCGCCAGAACATTCTTGGTAACGTACCCGACCGTCAGCGCCACCGCAGCCGCGGCCATGCGCGGCAAGTCCGGTTGCCCGTCGGTTGCCGATGGCCAGACCACAAGCGGCGCGATCAGGGCAGGGATAATCGCAACGGCGGTGTAACGCAGATGGCGCAGCAGCCAGGGCGGCATCGGGCGATCTCCGACCAACCCGATGAAGGTGAATCGCAGAAGATAGCTTCCGACCGCCAGACCGATGATGATGATCCAGATAGTCACGTTGTCGATCTGAGTCATGGCTTGTTCCGCTCCAGCATCAGTTCTGCTTGCGCGCCGGCAATCATCCCTGCGGCACCTGCGATCAGAAGGCCGAGGTTGAACGGCACTGCGACGGTGAGCAGAGCAACCGCAATCGCAACAAGTGCGGCAACCACATGCGCAAAGGTGCGCATCATCGGCCCGATCATGGCCAGAAACGTGATCGGCAAGGCAAAGTCCAGGGCCCAGCTTTCCGGGATCTGCGTGCCCAGCACCGCCCCCAGATACGTGCCCAGAATCCAAAGCGGTGTGATCGGTGTGACCGAGCCGACGAAATAGATCATGCGTTGGGGCACAGACATATCAGGTTCTTTTTCAAACCGGACCATCGAGCAGGCATATGATTGATCGACGATCAAATAGGCCGCACAGGCGCGCTGCCACAATGGTGCCGCGCCCAAGTAAGGCGTCAGCGAGGCCGAATACATCGCGACCCGCAGGTTCACAGCCAGCGCCGAGATCAGAACGATCATTGTGGGGGTATTGTCCTGCAGCAATTGCAGCGCCGTGAATTGTGCCGCCCCGGCAAAGACGGTGGCGGAAAAGGCCAGTGTCTGAACGACATTAAACCCCGCCTCGGTCGCGAAAACGCCGAACAACAGACCAAAGGGCATCGCGACAAAGACAAACGGCGTCCCGTCGCGAAAACCTTTCCAGAAGTAAGACTTGGATGTGGCAGAGGTCATGGCTAAATCCTATGGTGTTGCGAGCAGCAGTAGCCGTCTTGGGAAAGGGTTGCAATTGGCCACGGAATTGGACCTGTCAGACTATCTCATCGCGCCCGATCCTGGGGCCGCCCGCCTGACCCGTGCCGTGGAAGGCGTGGATCAGAATGGTGAGGTCAGCCAGATCTCGGTGGTCGAGGAACGCCCGCTGACGATTTTTCTAAACTCGCAGGAAATCGTGACGGCGATGACCATTGGTGACTATCCCGAGTATCTTGCGCTGGGGTTCCTGCGCAATCAGGGCATGCTGCTTGCGGATGATGAGATCACGCAGGTCGACTATGACGACGATCTGGAAACCGTGGTTGTGCGCACCGCGCGTGAAACCTCGTATGAGGACAAGCTGAAGAAAAAAACCCGCACGAGCGGATGTGCCGTGGGCACGGTTTTTGGTGACATGATGGAGGGGCTTGAGGACGTGCGTCTGCCGCAGGTCTCGGTGCGCACCTCGTGGCTGTATGATCTGGCCGCCAAGATCAACCGCACCCCGTCGCTGTACCTTGAGGCCGGGGCGATTCATGGCACCGTGCTGTGCCGTGAAAACCGCCCGCTGGTCTATATGGAAGATGTGGGCCGCCACAACGCCGTCGACAAGATCGCGGGATGGATGCTGTCCGAGGGTGAGGGGGCCGCGGACAAGATCCTTTATACGACCGGTCGTTTGACCTCGGAAATGGTGATCAAAACGGCGATGATGGGCATTCCGGTTCTGGCCTCGCGCTCCGGCTTCACCGCTTGGGGCGTCGAGATCGCGCGCGCGGTCGGCCTGACTCTGATCGGTCGGATGCGCGGGCAGCGGTTCGTGTGTTTGTCAGGTGAGGATCGTCTGATGCGCGACGTGGACCCGGCGACTGTAGCGGTCGAGGATAAGAAACATCGCAGGAAGAGTGCCAATGGCTGAACAACAGCAAAAGCCGTTGGGTGTTATTCTGGCTGGTGGCCTCGCGACCCGCATGGGAGGAGGCGATAAAGGGCTGTTGCAGATCGGTGGAATTAGCCTGCTGGATCGCGTGACAGATAGGCTGCGGCCTCAGGTGGACGGTCTGTCGCTCAACGCGAACGGAGACGCCTCTCGGTTCTCTGAGTTGGACTTGCCCGTGATCGCAGATTCGATTGAGGGTTTCGCCGGACCGCTGGCCGGTGTTCTCGCAGGTCTCGATTGGGCCGCTGAACAAGGCGCGCAATCCATCGTGACGGTTGCCGCGGATACACCGTTCTTTCCGCGTGATCTGGTGAGACAGTTGGTACGGGCTTCCGATGGGCAGAAATATCCCCTTGTACTTGCCACAACTCCGCGCACTGGCGATGAAGCATTGAAATCCGGCGGCGGCAAACGCGTGAACCGGCACCCGACCTTCGGCCTCTGGCCCGTCGCGTTGCGCGATGATCTGCGGGCGGCGCTGAAGGACGGGCTGCGCAAGGTGGTGCTTTGGACCGATCAGCACGATGGGCGCGAAGCCCTGTTTCCGGCCGAGCCCTTTGACCCCTTCTTCAACGTCAACACTCCCGATGATCTTGCCCGCGCCGAGACACTGTTGGAGCAGGCATGAGGATCTACGGCGTCACCGGCTGGAAAAACGCGGGCAAAACCGGGTTGATGGAGCGGTTGGTGGCTGAAATCACCGGTCGTGGTCTCACCGTTTCCACCGTGAAACACGCGCATCATTCCGTTGACGTCGACCAACCCGGCACCGACAGTTATCGCCACCGCGCGGCAGGCGCATCAGAGGTGCTGCTGGCCTCGGGGCAGCGCATCGCAGTGATGCAGGAACTGCGCGGCGCGCCGGAGCCGTCTTTGGCAGATCTGCTGGGCCGCCTCTCGCCGGTTGATCTGGTATTGATCGAAGGCTTCAAACGCGAATCCCATCCCAAGGTCGAGGCGTTTCGCGCTGTTGCGGACAACCCGCTGATCGCCCCCGGTGATCCATCCATTCGAGCGATTGCAAGCGATACTCTATTGGACACGGATCGTGTGGTTTTCGATCTGAACGACACCACCGCCATCGCGGATTTCATACTGAAAGAGGTCGGGTTATGAGCAAACCGGATATCACGCCTCCGCCCCTGCGCGACGATTGTTTTGCGCTGCCCGCCGGGGTGAAATGGACACCGGTCGATGACGCCTTGGCGCTATTGCGCGACCGTTTGACGGTGGTGACCGGGGTAGAAACCGTGCCTTTGATGCAGACCGTTGGGCGCATTCTGGCAGAAGATGTGATTGCCAAACGCTCCAATCCCCCGCTGCCGAATACGGCGGTGGATGGCTATGGCTTTGCCGGGGCCATACCCGAAGGCCCCTGCGTTATGCCGTTGATTGAAGGGCGGGCGGCCGCAGGCGTTCCGTTCGAAGGGGTAGTGCCGCAGGACCACGCGATCCGGGTTCTGACCGGGGCCGCTCTGCCAGAGGGTGTGGAGACAGTCATTCTGGAAGAGGACGTGACGGTTCAGGACGGTCACATTGCCTTTCACGGCCCGCTGAAACAGGGGGCCAATGCGCGAAAGGCGGGCGAAGACGTCGCCGAGGGTGACGTCGCGTTGGCCGCGGGGCGGTATGTCACGCCGGCGGATCTGGCGTTGATGTCGGCGGTAGGCATTAATGAGGTCCCGGTCCGTAAGGTCCTTCGCGTGGGTATTCTGTCCACAGGCGATGAATTGGTCGAACCGGGCGGCGCTGTGGGACCCGGGCAGATTTACGATGTCAATCGCCCGATGTTGCTGTCTCTGATGGCGCGTATGGGCTTCGATGCGGTCGATTTAGGGCGTGTGCCCGATGACCGGGACGCGTTGAAACAGCGACTGGACGACGCAGCGACGCAAGCTGACGTGATCCTGACCAGCGGCGGGGCTTCGGCGGGGGATGAGGACCATGTCTCGGCCCTGCTGCGTGAGGCGGGGGCGATGCAGGAATGGCGCATCGCGTTGAAACCGGGGCGGCCTTTGGCGCTGGGTATGTGGCAGGAAACTCCGGTATTTGGTCTGCCCGGCAACCCCGTGGCCGCGCTGGTCTGCACGCTGATCTTCGCCCGCCCCACATTAAGCCTGATGGCTGGTGCAGGATGGCAGGAACCGCAGGGCTTTGATGTGCCCGCCGCGTTCGAGAAACGCAAGAAACCGGGCCGTCGCGAGTACTTGCGCGCGCGAATTCGAGAGGGCCGAGTCGAGGTGTTCCGGTCCGAAGGCTCTGGCCGGATCAGCGGGCTCAGCTGGGCCGAGGGGCTGGTCGAGATCGAAGACGGCGCGCGCCATATTCAGCCGGGTGATCCAGTGCGGTTTTACCCCTACGGAAGCTTCGGTCTCTAAACGCCTTAGTCAAACGTCCCCGCCACGCGACCAACCAGCATGAAGGCTCGCGCCGTTCGGGTCTCACCCAGTGCAGTCAGTTCGGCGTCGCTGGCCTCGGGTTCGAAATCGGCGATCATGTGATCGAATCGGCGCAGGAAGTGATGGGCCGCATCGCGAAAGATCGGGTCCTGCTTCATCCGCGCCGCCGTCAGCGCCAGCGAGGACCGGTCGCGGATGCCGCCCAACGTGGCCACCGCCCGCCCGCGCTCGCCATGCGCAAACTGTCGCCAGACTTCAGGCCGGGCCATGTCGGGGCGCAAATCGTCCATATAGATCCCCTCCTGGCTGAGGAGGGTCAGAACGTCTTGCGAGGCCTGCACCAGCTTTGCCGCCTTGCGATCCTTCAGCGCAACGCGCAGAGCGTTGAAGCCTTCCTTGTCATCCTGGGTTTCCGGAAAGTTCAACGCACGGATGAATACATCCCGGGCCAGCGGCGGCGTGATCTCTTCCGCCGATGTGCCCAGCTCCAGCGAAGTCTGATTGGCAGGCTCAGACGATCGCTTGCCGGGCCGCGTCGGCTCGGCGCGGTTGGTCGAGAATGTGGCCAATGCACTTTCGGTTTTCTTGGCGGTCTCGGCAATTTCGTCCAGTTTTTTGCCAACCGTCGGCTCATAGGTGCTGGCCGCGCGCTGTTGCTGCGTGACATAGCTGTTGCGGATGGCATCGATCGCAGTCTGAAGCCGGGCGCTTTCCTCGCGCATGATCCGGCTGGCACGCATCGCCAGCGCCGCGACCCAGATCATCGCGACCGGCAGGAACACGGCCAGAGCCGTAACGATAAATCCGCCCTGTCCGGCGCCGGGCAGCACCAGAAACACCACGGCCACGACCAGCCACAACAGGCTGAGCGCACCTGCCGCGATTTCGATCCCGGTCACCGAAGGGGAACCGGGTCGGTCATAGATGCCCAGAGAGGTCGGTTTCTTATCTTCCGGATCAGGGTCGGTGTCGGACATGACGTGACGCTCCGGATCAGGCGTATTCGATGCTCAGAATTTCGTATGAGCGCACACCGCCGGGGGTGCGGACCTCGACGCTGTCGCCTTCATCCTTGCCGATCAGGGCGCGGGCGATAGGGGATTTGATATTCAGAAGGCCCGCTTCGATATTGGCCTCATATTCACCCACGATTTGCCAGGTCTTTTCCTCGTCGGTGTCTTCATCGACCAAAGTGACCTTGGCCCCGAACTTCACCGCGCCGGACAGCTTGGTCGGATCGATCACATCAACCAGCGACAGCACGCCCTCAAGTTCTTTGATGCGACCTTCGATAAAGCCCTGCTTTTCACGGGCCGAATGGTATTCGGCGTTTTCCTTCAGGTCGCCGAGTTCGCGCGCCGAGGCAATCGCCTCGATGATCGCCGGTCGCTCGACCGATTTGAGGTTCTTCAACTCTGCCTCGAGCGCGGCATTGCCCGCAGGCGTCATGGGGATTTTTTCCATAGTCTTGTCGTCCACGCAGAAATTGTGACGCCCCGCCGCAGGGTGATAGCGTCGGGGCGAAAGATGGGTCAGCAATTACCTGACCCAAATGAGGCGTGAATTGCAAGAGGGCAGGCGCGCCTTCTGGCGCAACCTGCAACTTAGCGCCGTTTTGGCGGCGGCATAGCTCGCCTATGACGGTGTCTCAGAAGGTCACCGCGCCGCCAGCGATGGGCGTCGGTTCCGAGCCAGAGCAGCTCAATCATACTGGACCACTTCGAATTCGATGCCATTGTCGTCGCGGAAATAGAACCTGCGGCCTGGCTCGTAATCGGCGTGATTGTGCGGCTCGAACCCGGCCTTTTTGACCTTCGCCTCGGTGGCATCCAGATCTTCGACCAGCACCCCCACATGGTTCAGGCCACCAACGATGTCATAGCTGCTGTTGTTCAGTGGCTTTGGATTGCCCGGGTTATAAAGCGCAAGGTAGGTGTGGGGCCCGCCCACATGCACGGTATAGCCGCCGGCAATGGCCGGACCCTCCCACCGCGTTTTCCAGTCAAAGACGTCCTGCATCCACGCCGCCGACGCCTTGGGGTCGCGGACCGTGAAGTTGGTGTGTTCAAGCGTTGCAATCATGGGAGCTCCTTTACGATTTGGCTTGTCCCGACTCACCGTAATTTCTAAACCTAACTTTAGGTCAAGGATTATTTATGAGGATGAGATGGCGGTTTCCGAGGGGCTTGCAATTGGCGCATTGGCCCGGCGCACTGGGCTGGCTGTTTCAGCTATCCGGTACTATGAGGCGCAAGGTCTGATCGCGCCCTGGCGCAATGCCGGAGGGCAACGCCGATACCAGCGGGCTGATATCCGGCGGCTGAGCTTCATTATGATTGCGCAACAGTTCGGCCTGACCCTGCCTGAGATACGTGAAGTGCTATCAGGCCTGCCGGGCAATCGAACACCCACACCACAGGATTGGAAAGACATCAGTCAGGGATTGCGCGCTCATCTCGACGCGCGAATCGATATTTTGATAAGGTTGCGCGACAATCTGGACGGATGCATCGGCTGCGGGTGTCTCAGCTTGCCCAAATGCAGGCTTTACAACCCCGATGACCGGGCCAAAACCCATGGCAGCGGCCCCAGATACCTGATGGGTGATGCGCCAGAGGCGTGAAGTGTCGAATAGAGGCATTGTTACGCCGTGTTTCGATTGACCTATGTCTTTCTCAGCATGTAATCAGCCGTGAAACAATATTGCGCCGACCACGCAGTGAAAGCGCCAATTCGGAAAGTTAGCTAGGGAGCCCGCGATGGCCGAGATTGAACGCGAAGCGATGGAATATGACGTAGTGATCGTGGGTGCAGGCCCCGCGGGCCTGTCAGCGGCCATCCGTCTGAAACAGCTGGATGCCGACTTGAATGTCGTGGTGCTGGAAAAAGGCTCGGAAGTGGGGGCGCATATCCTGTCGGGTGCGGTGCTGGACCCTTGCGGTCTGGACGCGCTGATCCCGGATTGGAAGGAAAAGGGCGCGCCGCTGAACGTGCCGGTGCATGAAGATAACTTCTACATGCTGGGTGAGGCCGGTAAGCTGCGCATCCCCAATTTCCCGATGCCGCCGCTGATGAACAACCACGGTAACTACATCGTGTCGATGGGCAATGTCTGCCGCTGGATGGCTGAACAGGCCGAAGAGCTGGGTGTTGAGATTTTCCCCGGCATGGCTTGCTCTGAAATGGTGTATGGCGAAAACGGCGAAGTCAAAGGCGTCGTGGCTGGTGTGTTTGGTCTGGAGCCCGATGGCTCCTACGGTCCCAACACCGAGCCGGGCATGGAGTTGCACGGCAAATACGTTTTCCTGTCGGAGGGCGTCCGGGGCTCTCTATCCAAGGAGGTTATCGCCAAATACGACCTGTCTGCGGGCAAAGAGCCGCAGAAATACGGCGTCGGCATGAAAGAGATCTGGGAGATCGACCCGGCCAAGCACAAAGAAGGCAGCGTCACGCACACCATGGGTTGGCCGCTGGGCAGCAATGCAGGCGGCGGGTCGTTCATCTATCATCTTGAAAACAATCAGGTCTATGTCGGTTTCGTGGTTCACCTGAACTACAAAAATCCGCATCTGTACCCTTACATGGAATTCCAGCGCTTCAAGCATCACCCGATGGTGGCCGAGCTGTTGAAAGGCGGAAAGCGCGTGGCTTACGGAGCGCGCGCAATCACCGAGGGTGGCTATCAGTCGATGCCGAAACTGGTTGCGCCGGGCGTGGCGCTGCTGGGCTGTTCTGCGGGCATGGTCAACGTGCCGCGCATCAAGGGCAACCACAACGCCATGCTGTCGGGTAAAGCCGCGGCTGAGGCCGCCTATGACGCCATCAAGACCGAGCGTTCGGGTGATGAGCTGACCGCTTATGAAACTGACGTGCGCGATGGTGCCATCGGCAGCGATCTGAAGAAGGTGCGCAACGTTAAACCGCTTTGGTCGAAATACGGCCTGACCGCCTCGCTAATGCTGGGCGGCATGGACATGTGGACCAACACGCTGGGCTTCTCTCTGCTGGGCACTCTGGGCCATGGCAAGAACGACGCGGAATCGACCGAGGATGCCAGCAAGCACCAGCCTATCGACTACCCGAAACCCGACGGCGTGTTGTCCTTCGACCGGCTGACCAACGTATCTTTCGCGGCGACCAACCACGAGGAAAGCCAGCCCTGCCATCTGCGGCTGGCCGACCCGGAAATCCCGGTCAAAGTGAACCTGCCCAAGTTCGATGAACCGGCGCAGCGTTACTGCCCCGCAGGCGTGTACGAGATGGTCGAGGATGAGAACGGTCCGCGATTCGTCATCAACTTCCAAAACTGCGTCCACTGCAAAACCTGCGACATCAAGGATCCCAGCCAGAATATCACCTGGACCACGCCGCAGGGCGGGGATGGCCCGAACTATCCCAACATGTAAGCGAAAAGACGGGCTCTGGCAGGGTCGTGAAGGCTCTGCCATTGCCTCTTGCCTGCCGAAGCCCTAGCTTATCGTACATTCAATGATAGCAAGGCAGATATCGGTGGTTTCCCTGGTTCGACGCACGGCACTGGCCGTGATCCTCAGCTCCGCAATGACGCTTCCCGCGATGGCGGATACGGGTTCGTATCTGGCCGGTCGGCAGGCGATCTATCAGAGCGACTATCCTGCGGCAGAACGCTATTATTCTCAGGCGCTGAAGACCGACCCCCAAAACGCCAAGCTGCTTGAGAATGTCGTGGTGGCACGGCTTGCTCTTGGCCAGATCAAGCGCGCGCTGCCCGTGGCAGAAACCATTGAGGCCAACGGCCTGCCGAGCCAGGCGGCGCGGATGGTCATTTCCGCCAACCTGATTGCAGATGGCGCGCTCGAAGAGCTTCTGGCCCGTGATCCCGAGACGCAAGGCGTTGGCCCACTGGTTGACGGGCTGATGGCCGCCTGGGCCTATATGGACCAGGGTGCCATGACCAAAGCGATGGAGCAGTTTGATCTTGTTTCAACGCAGGAAGGTCTGAAGGATTTCGCGCTTTATCACAAAGCCGTGGCGCTGGCATCGATTGGCGATTTCGAAGGGGCCGAGGCGATCTTTGCGGCCAATGACGGAACCGTCGCCCGGCTGTCGCGCCGCGCCGCGCTGGCACGGGCCGAGGTTCTGTCACAGCTGGATCGGAACACGGATGCGCTGCAATTTCTTGACGATGTCTTTGCTGCGGGAAGCGACCCAACCATTGAAAACTATGTCGCGCAGCTGACCGACGGGCAAACTCTGCCCTTTACCCATGTGGGCTCGGCGCAGGATGGCATGGCCGAGGTGTTCTTCTCGGTTGGCGCCGCGCTCAGCGCCGAGGCGTCGCCGGATTATGTCCTGCTCTATGCCCGTATCGCGATGTTCCTGCGCCCCGACCATATTGACGCCATTCTGCTGAGCGCTGAACTGCTGGACGGGCTTGAGCAATATGATCAGGCTGTTGACGTCTATCGTCAGGTGCCGCCGGAAAGCAGTGACTATCACGCCGCTGAGCTTGGTCGCGCCGAAGTGCTCAGCCGGTCAGAGCGCAAAGACGCAGCTGCAGAGGTGCTGCAGAACCTGGCCGCGCAAAACCCCGATCTGCCCGGTGTACATGTAGCGCTGGCCGATTTGCGCCGTCAGCAGGAGGATTATGCTGCGGCGGTGACATCATATGACCGCGCGATTGACCTGACCGAGGATGGCATCAGCGGCAGCTGGTTCCTGCACTATGCCCGTGGAATCTCGCACGAGCGGCTCAAGAATTGGGACGAGGCCGAAACCGACTTCCGCCGCGCGCTGGAGCTGAACCCGGATCAGCCGCAGGTGCTGAATTATCTGGGTTACTCGCTGGTTGAGCGGCAGGAAAAGCTGGACGAAGCGCTTGAGATGATTGAACGCGCCGTCGCTGCACGCCCGGACAGCGGGTATATCGTCGACAGTTTGGGCTGGGTCCTGTTCCGTCTGGGGCGCTATGAAGAAGCGGTGGATCATATGGAGCGTGCGGTCGAACTGATGCCGGTCGATCCGGTGGTCAACGACCATCTGGGCGATGTCTATTGGGCCGTGGGCCGTGCCCGCGAAGCCGAATTCCAGTGGAAACGCGCCCTGTCCTTCATTGATCCCGCAGACACCGATGGCGAGGCCGATCCTGAACGCATCCGCCGCAAGATCGAGGCCGGGCTGGACGTGGTGTTGCAGGAAGAAGGTTCTGAGCCCCTGAAGGTTGCCAATGAAGGCTGAGGCGTTTGCGCCCGCCAAGATCAACCTGACCCTGCATGTGACCGGCCAGCGCGCGGATGGCTATCATCTGCTGGACTCGCTGGTTGTTTTCGCCGATGTCGGAGATCGTTTGACGCTGACCACCGGGCCGGATTTGACGTTGGATGTCAGCGGAGAGTTCGCCGATGGTGTGCCCTGTGACGCGCGCAATCTGGTGTGGCAGGCGGCTGACGCCGTCGGGTGGACAGGGCAAATCCAACTGGAGAAACACTTGCCCCATGGCGGCGGTATTGGCGGCGGGTCCTCGGATGCAGCGGCGGTCCTGCGCAGTTTGACCGCCCAAGGGGCAAAAATGGCCGACACCGTTCCGGTTTCACTGGGTGCCGATGTTCCGGTCTGTATCCAGGCCTCGGCGGCGCGAATGCGTGGGATCGGCGATCAGATCGAACCGATTACTTTGCCGCCCTTGCCCGCGCTTCTGGTCAATCCGGGTATCCCGGTTCCGACCGGGCCGGTCTTTTCCGCTCTGCAGAGGCGAGATAACGCGCCGATGCCTGCAATGATTCCCGCGTTTACAACACCGGAAGACTGCACTGAGTGGCTGTTGGGTCAGCGGAACGATCTGGAGGCACCTGCGGCATCCGTAGCACCGGACATCCCGGATGTCCTTGATGCACTAAGCGATACACGAGACGTGTTTCTGGCGCGCATGTCAGGCTCAGGCTCGACCTGTTTCGCGCTTTATCCAACGCTGAAAGCCGCTCATTTTGCGGCCTATGAAATCGGCGCGGCGCACCCTGAATGGTGGTGCCGTGCCGCGACGCTTAGTTGAGGCGCGAAACAACGTAGTCTGCGAGATCACCCAACAAGCTGCGGATTTCATGATCGGGCAGCGCCGCAAGTGCTGCCTTGGCCTTGGCGGCCCAGCCAAAGGCATCAGCGCGCGTCGCGTCCAGCGTGCCGTATTTCGCCATCAGCGACAGGGCATGGTCCAGATCGCCGTCTTCCTGACGTCCGCGACCAATCGTACGCTCCCAGAAGGCGTGCTCTTCGGCGGTGGCCTGCGCCACGGCCTTGATCACGGGCAGGGTCAGTTTACGTTCGCGGAAATCGTCGCCTACATTCTTACCCGTCGCCGCGCTATTGCCTTGATAATCCAGTAGATCATCAGCGATCTGGAACGCAATTCCCAGCGCATCTCCGTAGTCGTACAGCGCCTTGACCTGGGCTTCAGACGCGCCAGCGATGACGCCACCCACTTCGGTTGCAGCAGAAAACAACGCCGCCGTCTTGCCGCGCACCACCTGCAGATACACGCCCTCATCCGTGCCGAGATCAGTGGCTGCCGTCATCTGAAGCACCTCACCTTCGGCAATGGTCGCCGAGGCATTGGCCAGAATGTCCAGAACCCGCAAAGATCCGGTTTCGACCATCAGCTGGAAACTGCGGGAAAACAGATAATCGCCAACCAGTACGCTGGATTTGTTGTCCCACAGCAGGTTCGCGGTAGGACGCCCGCGCCGCTGCCTGCTTTCATCAACTACATCGTCATGCAGCAGGGTTGCGGTATGAATGAACTCGACCGTTGCAGCCAGTTTGACATGATGGTCGCCGGAATAGCCGAACAACTGCGCCGCAGCCAATGTCAGCATCGGGCGCAGGCGCTTACCGCCAGCTTCGACAAGATGGGCGGTCACTTCGGGGATGCGCGGGGCATGTTCCGACGCCATACGCGTCCGAATCAGCGTGTTGACCGCTGCCATTTCATCCGCCAGCATCTCTGCTAGACGTTCATGCGGTTTCGAGATTGTGCCGACGTCCATCACACTCCTGATACAAGGCTCGACTTCCGGCTCACCTTGCCCTTACATCCATCCCCATGAAAGAACTATTGCGCAGTACCGATCCGACAATCCTGGCTTTTGCAACGGCTCTCCTTGAAGGCGAGGATATAGACTGCTTTCAGATGGACGTAAATATGAGCATCCTCGAAGGTGGCATCGGAATCTTCCCTCGCCGCCTGATGGTGCGGGCCGACGATCTGAACCGTGCCGAGCGAGTCATGCGTGACAATGAGATCCCGCTGGGGCGATGAAGAGTTTTCCCGACAGCGATCTGACCTGCAATGATTTTTTGGGCGGCCGCGTACGGTTATGGCAACCGCGCTCGGGATATCGGGCGGGGGTTGATCCGGTCCTGCTGGCCGCGTCCGTCCCCGTGCATGCGGGCCAGACGGTGTTGGAGCTGGGCTGCGGGGCCGGTGCCGCCATTCAATGCCTGATGGCCCGCGTGCCGCAATTGCAGGCGACTGGGGTCGAGCTGCAGCAGGCATATGCGGAACTGGCGCGCCGGAATGCGGATGACAACGCTGCACTGACCGTGGTCGAGGCCGATCTGAATGCCTTGCCAGATGACCTGCGCCAGATGCAGTTCGATCACGTCATTGCCAATCCCCCGTATTATCGCGCCGGAGCGCACAGCCCGTCCACAGACCCGGGGCGTAGGGCCGCATTGGGCGAGGATACGCCGTTGCAGGATTGGATCGATGTTGCCGCCCGGCGGCTGGCTCCGCGCGGGTATCTGCACATGATTCAGAAAGCCGACCGTTTGCCCGATATTCTGGCAGGCTGTGCGGGTCGCTTGGGCTCGGTCGAGGTGCTGCCATTGTCGCCCCGCATAAATCGTGCGGCTGAGCTGGTGATCCTGCGCGCCAGAAAAGGTGGGCACGCTGCATTCCGGCTGCTTGCACCGCTGGTGCTGCATACGGGGGACCGGCATGTTCAGGATGGCGAAAGCTATACGCCTCAGGTCTCGGCTGTGTTGCGGGATGGGGCGGCTTTGACGGGGTTGTTCGACTGATCGGCAATGACCAGCCGAATTTGTCGGATTTATTACAGATTCTGTGCGACTGCAGCGTGACAGGCTGGAAATGATGTGATCAACTTCTTACGTGACACTTACAAACCAGAGAAGGAGGACCGCCATGAGCGTGAGCGCACATCTGACGGAGTTGAAGAAGAAACATGAAATTCTCGGTCTTGAAGTGGAAGAAGCGCAACGCTCACCTGGTATCGACGATCTCCATATCGCCCAGCTCAAGAAACAGAAGCTGAAGCTTAAAGAAGAGATCGAGCGCCTGTCGGCTTAAGCCTTCAGGCTGGCGCGGGCCGCGATGGCAGCGCCACCGGTGACAAACAAGGCCGCGATCGCCAGACCCCAGGACGGGGCGGCGATCCCGGCCAGAACCAAGACCAGCGTGGAAAGCAAAGGGGCCGCGTACGAGGCGGTGCCAAGGATTTGAATATCCCCGCGCTTGACCCCGATATCCCAGACATAGAACGCCAAGCCCACCGGCCCCAGCCCCAGTGCGAGGGTTGAGCCCCAGCTCAACGCGGTCTGTGGCCAGACCGTCTCTTCTACCGCGAAATGCAAGATCCATGAGGCAATAGCCGTCAATACGCAGAACACCGCAACCGAGCTTGTAGGGACATCGCCCAGACGACGCGACAGGACCGAGTAGCTTGACCATGTCAGTGCGCATAGCAAAGCCAACCCATAGCCGGGCAGGTGCTGTATCTGAAACCCCGCACTGCCCCCACCGGTGATGATGACGGCGGCCCCGGCAAAGCCAAGGCACGCCCCGATCAGATGACCAGGTTTCAGCTGCTCACCGGGCAGCAGACCAGACAGCAGTACAATCAATAGGGGCCAGAGATAGGCGATCAGCCCGGCCTCGGCTGCAGGGGCCATGCGCAAGGCCGAGAAATAGAGCGCATGGTAGCCGAAAAGTCCAATCGTTCCGAACAGATAGGTGGTCCACGTGATCTGGCGAAGCTGCCCGACGCCGCCACTCGCAACAGTCCAGATCAGGCCCAACATACCGCCGATCGAAAAGCAGATTGCGTTCAGCAACAGAGGCGGAGTCGGGGCCGAGCCCACCGTGAACAGGGCCAGCAAGGACCAGAGCAACACAGCGACAAAACCGATTGCAGTCGCAGCCATTTTACTCATTCAGTGGACACCTTCTCGACCGGGATGATTTCGAACTCATCCGATATATGCGCGGTCTTTTCAATCTCGGATATGAACCAGTCGCGGAACGCTGCGATCTGGGGTCGTTTTTCCGCTCCTTGCAGACACAGAAAGCGAAAGCGCCCGGCGGTTTCCAGCGCCACTTTGAACGGTGCAACCAGACGACCTTCGGTCAGGTCTTTCAGGATCATCGCGCGCCGTCCTAGCACCACGCCAACTCCGGCCACAGCGGCGTCGATGGCGTGATCCGCGTTCGAAAAATGCGCGCCGTGGGTCGGCGTGAAATCCAGCCCTACGGCACGGAACCATGCAGGCCAATCGCAGCGCGGTTTTAGAAAACTGATCGAATCGTCGTGGATCAGAGGGGCGTCTCGCAGAGACTCGGGTGTTGGGAATTGTTCCGCCAGTTCCGGCGTCATCACCGGCGTCAGCCATTCCCTGCGGACGGGAACGGAATACAGGCCCTCATCGGGTCCGTATCCAAAGCGGATCGCCACGTCCACGTCATCGCGTTCCAGATCCATGTTGCGTAATGTGGCTGAGAACTTCAGGTCAATCCCAGGATTGGCCCGGGCGAATTCGTACAGGCGTGGTGCTAGCCACTTAGCCGTCAGGGCGGGGCCAGCGGTGACTGTCAGGCTGGTTTCATCCTGCAGTCGCCGCGTTGCCTGCCACGCGGCCTGCAGCGCAGCAAAACCATCCGCAGTTCCCGGAGCAAGAGTTCGCCCGGCCTCAGTCAGTTCCACTGCGCGGTTGAGGCGACGAAACAGGGGGTGACCCAGATGCTCCTCTAACGATTTGATCTGAAAGGACAGCGCGGCCGGGGTCACGTTCAACTCATCCGCGGCTTTGGCGAATGACATATTTCGTGCTGCGGCATCGAAGGCGCGCAAAGCGGTGAGAGGGGGCAGGCGGTCGGACATCTCGGTTAAATATTTCTGAACTGAAGTGGCGAAAACTCTCGTTTGTGCAGTTTAAAATCAAAGGTCATGTTGAAGGCAAGACAAATCCACCTTGATAGAGAAGGGTTCAACATGATCGAGATGACGACAAACCCAGCCATCCAAAGCGCCATTCACCGCGCACATGAAGAGCGTGGCAAGGCGGTTGTAGGGTTCTGGTCCTGGCTATTCGGTTCCCGCTGACCGCAGCGCGCGCGGTCTTACGGGATAAAAGAAGGGCCGGTCCTTGGTGGACCGGCCCGTTTTCATTCCAATGCCTTCGCTTTAGACGAAGAACTGTGCCCCGTTGGCCGAGATGGTCGAACCGTTGATAAACTGCGAATCGTCTGACGCCAGGAACGCCACACAACGCGCGATTTCTTCCGGTTCACCCAGACGACCCGCCGGGATTTGACCGATGATCGACTCGCGTACCTTCTCGGGGACTGCCATCACCATCTCGGTCGCGATATAGCCGGGGCAGATCGCGTTGGCGGTAATACCGGCCCGCGCACCCTCCTGAGCCAGTGATTTCACGATACCCAGATCGCCCGCTTTGGTCGCCGCATAATTCACCTGAGCGAATTGGCCCTTCTGACCGTTGATCGAGCTGATTACGATGATACGGCCAAACTTGCGCTCACGCATACCCGGCCAAACCGGGTGAACGGTGTTGAATACCCCGGTCAGGTTTGTGTCGATCACCTGATGCCATTGCTCGGGCGTCATCTTGTGGAACGGCGCGTCGCGGGTGATGCCTGCGTTGGCGACCACAATGTCGATCGGACCAACCTCGGCTTCGACTTTTTCGATGCCTGCTTTGGATTCGTCGTAATCAGCAACATTCCACTTGTAGGTGGCGATGCCGGTTTCCTCGGTGAATTTTGCTGCGGCTTCGTCATTGCCCGCATAAGTGGCGGCAACATTGTATCCTTCGGCCTTGAGCGCCTTGGAAATTGCTGCGCCGATGCCGCGAGAACCGCCGGTTACGAGTGCTGTACGTGCCATTTAGGATTCCTCCAATTTCAATCGTCTTGGTAATGTTGTTACTGTGCTGATTTGTGTTGCGCAATATTGTTTCGTGCCGTGTTTTTGAATTCCGGGTGGCAATATCGTCGCATCTTCGAGGCCAGGCCCCAGTGGTACAAAAAAGGCGCCCGGAGGGGGCGCCTTTATTATCTGGATGTCAAAACGCTTAGTCGCGCTCCACGCAGAGGGCGACACCCATGCCGCCACCGATGCAGAGGGTCGCCAGGCCCTTCTTGGCGTCACGGCGTTTCATTTCGAACAGAAGCGTGTTCAGAACGCGGCAGCCCGACGCTCCGATCGGGTGACCGATGGCAATCGCGCCGCCGTTCACGTTCACGATCGACGGATCCCAGCCCATGTCCTTGTTCACCGCGCAGGCCTGTGCGGCAAAGGCTTCGTTGGCCTCGACCAGATCCAGATCGTCAACCGACCAGCCCGCCTTTTCCAGCGCCTTGCGCGAAGCGTAGATCGGGCCGACGCCCATGATCGACGGGTCCAGACCGGCGGTCGCGTAAGATGCAATGCGGGCCAGAGGCTCGATGCCGCGCTTTTCGGCATTCTCAGCCGACATCAGCAGAGTCGCCGCTGCGCCGTCGTTCAGGCCCGAGGCGTTGGCTGCAGTGACTGAGCCGTCTTTGGTGAAGGCTGGGCGCAGTTTGGCCATCGCCTCCATGGTCGCGCCGTGGCGGATGTACTCGTCCTTGTCCATCACGATGTCGCCCTTGCGGGTCTTGATGGTGAAGGGCACGATCTCGTCGGCGAACTTGCCAGCGTTCTGTGCCGCTTCGGCTTTGTTCTGCGATGCGACAGCGAATTCGTCCTGCATGTCGCGGCTGATCTGCCACTTCTCAGCGACGTTCTCAGCCGTCTGACCCATGTGATAGCCGTTGAAGGCATCCCACAGACCGTCGCGGATCATCGTGTCGATATACTTCATGTCGCCCATCTTGTGACCGGCGCGCAGGGCGGCGGCGTGGGGTGACAGGGTCATGTTCTCTTGCCCACCAGCGGCAACGATCTCGGCATCGCCCAATTGGATATGCTGCGCACCCAGTGCAACGGCACGCAGGCCCGAACCGCAAACCTGGTTGATGCCCCAAGCCGCGCTTTCCTGCGGCAGGCCCGCATTGATATGCGCCTGGCGTGCAGGGTTCTGACCCTGGGCGGCGGTCAGGACCTGGCCCATGATGGTTTCGCTTACTTCGCCTTTGTCGATCCCGGCGCGGTCCACCACCGCTTCGAGGACCGCAGCGCCGAGGTCATGTGCAGGGGTGTTCGCAAACGAACCACCAAAGCTGCCCACACCTGTGCGGGCGGCGGATGCGATTACTACGTTGGTCATATAGTCAATCCTTTACCGTCATGGTCCAGCGGGATGTCTGACGGCGCAGGTCGAGAGGAACCCCTCGAAAACAAGAGCGCCTCGTGATCCCCCGCTCCAGTCTCTTTGCAATACCTTAATGCTGCATGTGCAGCAACGGTCAGCTTGTCTCAGTGCCGGATTCGGTGCGAAAAGACGCACCTTCAACTATTCAACTACCTGTTTTTGCCTGACTATCTGATGCCCACGGTGGCGCAACCGATGGCGCGCCAAACAGAAAGCCCTGCAGACAGTCGACTCCGTTAGCGACCAGAAAGGCGGCATCTTCGGGGGTTTCGACCGATTCGGCTGTTACGAGAATCTCAAATTCCCGCGCCACGGCGATCAGGGCACGCACCAGAGCCTGGTTGTCCCGGTTTTGAGCAATTCCGCGGATGAACTGACCATCAATCTTGGCCGCGTCGAACATAAACTCGCGAAAGTAGCGAAAGCTGAAATTGCTGGCGCCGAAATCATCCAGCGCAAAGGCGATGCCGCGCGCCTGCTGTCGGTCCATGAAATCCACCACCAGCTCGGGCACCTGCATGGCCGACCTTTCCGAGATCTCCAGAATCAACCTTTCCCCCAGGCTGTTGTCTTTTTTCAGAAACCTGTCCAGCACGCGGGACCATCCGGCATAGCCGATGGATCGGGCGGACATGTTGATAGACAAGCGAATACCGGGATTTCGGATCAGGGTGCGCAATCCCATCTCAAGCGCAACGCAATCCAGATCGCGCCCGATAGGAGTGTTTTCGACCTGCGGCATGAATTCTCGCGCCGGTATCACCCGACCGGTTTCGTCCAAAACGCGGATGAACCCTTCGTAAAAGGCAACATTCTGCGGCGGCTGTGCCTGCATGACCGGTTGAAAGGCCAGTTTGCATTGTTTGTGTTTCACCGCTTCGGTCGCCATTTGCACGACCGAACCATCCCGGGATGACACAGCCGCATTCAGCGGATTGTCCGAGCCTTCGGGCACGTCTGCCAGTTTCTTGTCCCGCATATCCAAGCCTGTCCACGAAAGGAATGGCTCTGATTTCAGGTCAAACAAGTGAATCTGCGGTTAAGAAAACTCAGTTTTCTGCGCGCACGTCAGATCAGCGTACCGATTGCCACGCGTATCCGGCGGCACCAACCACCGCGCCGATCATGCCAAGCGCGGTCATTGCAAATCCAAGCGCCAAAGCAACCGGAGATACGCCCGCACCCAGAGCTGCCAACATTGCCACTACCAGCCCTGCAAGGCCAATAAACGTCGAGATAGTGATGATGCGGGTCATAATGGCCTCAGGCTGCACGGATACAAAACTTCTGTCTCATATGGAGCTCTGAGCCCGGAAATCAACCAAGCTCGCGCAAATCCGCTTATGCTCAGGCTTGTTCTGCCTGTCCTTTGGGCACTGGCGGGTCCAGATGCTCAAATCCGGGCGTTCCGCGATCTTCCGGATGGCGGAGCAGGTGTTTGGCTTTGATCTGCCCGGAATTGTCCCGGCTGCCATCGTGGCTGTAGCCCGGCGGTGCAAAGCAATAGGCCAGACGCTGGCGCGGGGTCAGTCCGGGCTGTGTGGCATCGCGCCAGATGCTGACCCATTCGTGAAAGGCCACACGCAGCGGGTTGAACGTGCCGATATTGTGGACCAACCCATAATCGACACGGTCATCTTCCTGCTCGGGTACAAACGTTCCGAACAGCTTGTCCCAGATGATGAAGACACCAGCATAGTTGCAATCCAAATACCGCGCGTTGCGCCCGTGATGGGCGCGATGGTGGCTTGGCGTGTTCATCACGGCCTCAAACCAGCGGGGCATCTTGCCGATGGCTTCGGTGTGAATCCAGAACTGATAGATCAGATTCAGCCCTCCGACGAACAGCACCATGGCCGGGTGGAAGCCCAGCAGGATCAGCGGTGCGCGCACAACCATCATGAAGGTGAACGTATAGGTCCAGGTCTGCCGCAGCGCCGTCGTCAGGTTGTAGTGTTGCGAGCTGTGGTGGTTCACATGGCTGGCCCAGACCCAGCGGATGCGATGCCCGAACCGATGCACCCAGTAATACCTCAGGTCGTCCAGCACGAAGCACAGGATGATCACCGGAATCGAAGTGCCCAGGTTCAGCGGCGTGATTTGCCATAGCCACATGAAGAACGCGTAGGCGATGAAGCCCAGCAGGAAACCGGACGCAATATTGCCTGCACCCATGATCAGAGATGTCACCGCATCGCGGGTCTCATAACGCCCGCCTCGGCCCTTGACGGCAATCCAGAGGAACTCGGCCAGAATGGCAGCAATGAAGAAGGGCACGGCCCATTGCACCGCGTCGGGAAAGCTCACTTGGTCGGTCATGTGGGGTCCATCAAATTCTGCCAATGCGGGCGTTCAAAATCATCGAGGTGAATGAGAACCTTGGGTGTACCGAATTCATGAAACTGAACCTCCAGCCCGTCCGAATGGTTGATCCAGTCGAAGTCCAACAGGTGCCGCGCCACGGTATCGGCACCAAAGGACCACAACAGCCCGTTTCCGGTTTCAGTGCGGATCAGGGCGGTGCGTTTGTCATGTGCGATGGTGATATCAATGATGAAATCATCTGGTGCATGGCGCAGCCATTCGGACGCGGCTGTTTCAGGCGTCAGATCGCGCACGCGCGATCGCCCTGTCAGGTGCAGCATCAGAGTGATCCCGGCGATACCTCCGACCACCAGAACCAGCAGTATTTCAAGCGGCATTGCGTCCTCCCACCCGGCAGAGTGCAGAGCGGCAAGGGTACTGTCAAAGGTGGCGTGGCGTCAGTCGACCTCGAGCGTTTCCGGAAGCTCGTGCTGCACGACCCGCTCAACAAACGGCACCAACCCTTCAGGGCCGGAAGCCCGGTCTTTGAGGTGGATGCAGATATCGGGCCTGCGCGCGGCGATGATACCCACCATTTCACCGCGAATCTTGTCGTCGAGGCCGGCGCCCATGATCGCACAGACGATGCGCGGTTCGGCATCGAGTTGCCGTTTTACCTCATCCTGATCATGCGCACCCAGCCATTGGATCGGCATGTGATCCAGCTGCCGCGCCACGTCGCCGATGACATTTGGCAAACGGCCAATCAATAAAACCACCGGTTTCATCGCCGTCTCCCTTCTCTCAGGTTACAAACGAAAACCGGCCCATCGGGGCCGGTTCCAGTCTAACACAAATTGACCGCAATGGCGTGTGCGTTAGCTTTCGGCACCCACCAGCGCCCCTACAATCGCCTTGGCGCTATCCGAGTTCCACTCGGCATCGCCAATCAGACGGGCGATTTCCTGACCTTCGGGATTCAGGATCACGGTGATCGGCAGGGCAATAACGCCAAATTCACGCGCAGTAGCAGAACTTGGGTCCTGATGGCGTGGCAGGTTCTCGATGCCGTTCTCATCGAAGAACTTCTTGATCCCGGCAGGCGTGTTGCGCCCGGTGGCCAGGGTGAGCACCTCAAACTTGTCGCCACCGAATTCTTCCTGAAGCTCGGCAATCTGAGGCATCTCTTTGCGGCAGGGGGCGCACCACGTGGCCCAGAAATTTATCAGCACGTATTTGCCGCGATAGTCCTCAAGCGTGCCAACGCCGCCATCATCTTCCAACTGGAATTCGATAGTCTTGGCCTCCTTAGGCTCCTTATGCAGGATCAACCGTTTCAGAGTTCCGTCACGCAACGGGCCGAGGGTCTCGGCATCAGCAGCCAAAGCCGCGTTTGCACCCAGCGCAAGGGCCATATAAAGGGGGATCAGACGAAATAGGCGCATATCAACTCCGGGTTTTCTTACATGACCGATCAATCCTCGAACCAGATGTGGGGCGGCCGCTTTGCCGCCGGTCCAGACGCGATCATGGAGGCAATCAACGCCTCGATCGGGTTCGATCAGCGGATGGCAGCCCAGGACATTGCAGGCTCGCGCGCCCATGCCGCCATGCTGGCGGCCACAGGCGTTATAACTGATAGTGATGCGCAGGCCATTCGGGAAGGGCTGCTCACCGTTTTGTCAGAAATCCAGAACGGAGAATTTCAGTTCTCGACCGCGCTGGAAGACATCCACATGAATGTCGAGGCGCGCCTGAAAGAGGTAATCGGTGAGCCCGCAGGCCGATTGCACACGGGCCGGTCGCGGAATGACCAGGTGGCAACCGATTTCAAACTCTGGGTCCGCGATCAGTTTGACGCAGCCGAAACCGGCCTTCTGGCCCTGATCCGCGCGCTTTTGGCGCAGGCAGAGGCCGGGGCGGATTGGGTCATGCCGGGCTTTACCCACCTTCAAACCGCGCAGCCGGTGACATGGGGTCATCACATGATGGCTTATGTGGAAATGTTCGGGCGTGATCTGTCCCGCGTCCGCGATGCACGTGCCCGGATGAACGAATCCCCTCTCGGCGCAGCCGCGCTGGCCGGGACCTCGTTTCCCATCGACCGGCAGATGACGGCTGAGGCGCTGGGTTTCGACCGCCCTGCCGCAAACTCTCTGGACGCCGTCAGCGACCGTGATTTTGCGTTGGAGTTCTTGTCCACTGCCTCGATCTGCGCCGTGCACCTGTCGCGCTTTGCCGAAGAACTGGTGATCTGGTCCTCGGCCCAGTTCCGCTTTGTGACACTCTCGGACAGGTTCTCGACCGGCTCATCGATTATGCCGCAAAAGAAAAACCCCGACGCCGCAGAACTGATCCGCGCCAAGGTGGGCCGCATATACGGAGCCAATACCGCGCTGATGATGGTGATGAAGGGTCTGCCGCTGGCCTATTCCAAGGACATGCAGGAAGACAAAGAACAGGTCTTTGATGCCGCCGACAACTGGATGCTCGCGCTGGCAGCCATGGAGGGCATGGTCAAGGACATGACCGCCAACCGCGAAAGCCTCGCCGCTGCTGCTGGGTCCGGTTTCTCAACTGCAACTGATCTGGCCGATTGGCTGGTCCGCGTGCTGGGCCTGCCGTTCCGCGATGCGCACCATGTCACCGGTTCGCTGGTTGCAATGGCCGAGAGCAAAGGATGCGATTTGCCCGACCTGACACTCGAAGACATGCAATCCGTCCATGCAAACATCACCGATAACGTCTATTCTGTTCTTACGGTCGAAAACTCGGTAAACTCGCGCCAATCCTATGGCGGCACCGCACCGGATCAGGTGCGGGCTCAGATCGAGCGATGGAAGGCGCTGGTGTAATGCAGATACGACGCGTGGTGCTCTTGATTGCGGTTGCAGCGGCTCTGGCTGGCTGCGGTGCAGATGGCGAACCCATTCAGCCAACGATGAGCGCAAGTGTCGGTGTGGGCAGCAGCGGCACCTATGGCGGTGTTGGCGTTGGTCTTAGACGCGGTGGGCTGGGCGTTTATCTCGGGCTCTGAAATCCGAATTTGTAATCTACGGATCGTACACCCATTTGCATCAGACACGTTCTGAATGACAAAGAGAAATAGCATGAGACCTGTCGGCCTGATCCTCTGCCTCGCCGTGCTAGCAGCTTGCGACCCGTCAGGTACACCCCGAACGGAGCCATCGGCCGCACCCAGCGGATCCGGAATCTCGGTTTCAGGATACGCACGGGTTGGCGCGTCAAAGACCTTCTGAACCGCGACGGGTGACCACAACCCCACTGGAATCATTTGATCCACATGCCTCTTTTGGTCTAAGCGCGCTTTCATGGATCATTTTCTCTACCGCGACGGCGCGCTTTTCGCCGAGGACGTCCCCGTTTCCGAAATCGCAGCCGCGGTCGGAACCCCGTTCTATGTCTATTCAACGGCGACTCTGCTGCGGCATTTCAAGCTGTTCGACGATGCGCTTGAGGGTACCGATCACCTTGTCTGTTACGCGATGAAGGCCGCCAGCAATCAGGCGATCCTGAAGACGCTGGCGCAGGCAGGCGCGGGGATGGATGTGGTCTCGGGCGGGGAATATCTGCGCGCTAAGGCTGCCGGAGTACCCGGAGACAAGATCGTGTTTTCGGGCGTCGGCAAGACTGCGGATGAGATTCGTACGGCCCTGACGGGCGGCATCCGCCAGTTCAACGTCGAATCCGAACCTGAGATGCAGGTGATCAACGCGGTCGCGCTGGAACTGGGCGTGGTTGCGCCGATCACTGTGCGGGTGAACCCGGATGTGGACGCAAAGACCCACGCCAAGATTGCCACCGGCAAATCCGAGAATAAGTTTGGCATCCCGATCTCGCGCGCCTCTGAGGTCTATGCGCTGGCCGCAAGCCTGCCGGGGCTCGAAGTGATCGGGATTGACGTCCATATCGGCTCTCAGCTGACCGAGCTTGAACCGTTTGAGCTGGCCTACAACAAGGTCGCGGACCTGACCGAGCGTTTGCGCGTCGAGGGTCACAATATCCGCCGTCTTGATCTGGGTGGCGGTTTGGGCATTCCCTATACGCGTTCCAATGACGCGCCTCCACTCCCGGTCGAATATGGCGCGATGATCAAGAGAACATTGGGTCATTTGGGCTGCGAGATCGAGATTGAGCCCGGCCGCCTGATCGCAGGCAATGCGGGCCTGATGGTGTCCAAGGTCATCTACGTCAAATCCGGCGAAGACCGCGATTTCCTGATCCTCGACGGCGCGATGAATGATCTGATCCGCCCTGCGATGTATGAGGCGCATCATGACATCGTGGCGGTCGAAGAACCCGCCGCGGGGGTCGAACAACGTCCTTATGATATCGTTGGCCCGGTCTGCGAATCTGGCGATACATTTGCCAAGCAACGCAACATGCCGCCTCTGAAATCGGGCGATCTGATCGCCTTCCGCAGTGCGGGGGCATATGGCGCGGTGATGTCCAGCGAGTACAATACAAGGCCCCTGATCCCCGAAGTTCTGGTGAATGGGGATCAATTTGCCGTAATTCGTGAACGGCCAAGCTTTGACGAAATCATAAACCGCGATACCATACCAGAGTGGCTCTGACGCGATAGGCGCGCGGGCCGATCAGGAGGCCCGCCTTGCGCGATAACCAGACCCCGCCGATTCCGAGATTGTCTCTGTGGCTGACGCATGGGGGCATGCTGGCCGAGCAGGTTTTGCGCGCTTTCTGGCCGTTTTTCTCGATCCTGATGGTTCTGCTGGCGGCCCTGATGCTTGGGCTTCAAGATCTTGTGCGCATCGAAACCGTCTGGATTTGCGCTGCTGTCGGCGTGCTGGGGCTGGTCGCGACTGCGATTCTCGGCATTCGACGCATCCACTTGCCGACCCGTGCCGAGGCGCTGGTTCGGCTGGATGAAACCCTGCCGGGGCGACCGATTCAGGCGTTGATGGATGATCAGGCGATCGGTGCAATGGATGCGGATTCGGTGGCCCTGTGGCAGGCGCATCAGTCGCGCATGGCTGCGCGTGCTGCGCAGGCCGATCCGGTAAAACCCGATCTGCGGCTGACCTCTCGCGATCCTTATGCCTTGCGCTATGCCGCCTTGCTGGCTTTGGTCGTAGCAGCACTGTTCGGGTCGTTCTGGCGGATCGGATCGGTGGCGGACATGACACCGGGCACGGCGCAGGCCGGGCAGGGGCCCAGCTGGGAAGGCTGGGTTGAACCGCCGCGTTACACTGGATTGCCGACGCTTTACCTGGCGGATCAGACCGATCCCACGCTGACGGTGCCCGAAGGCAGTCGGATCACATTGCGGTTTTACGGAGAGGTCGGAGCGCACAGCCTGACAGAAACCTCGACACCTCTTGGCACCGAAGCTGCGACAGAACCGGAGCAGGAATTTGTCGCCGAACGGTCCGGTCAGCTGCGGATCGACGGTCCGGCGGGGCGCGAATGGGCGTTGAACATTTTGCCTGACACCGCCCCTCAGATCGCTGCGGCGGGTACGGCAGAGGCCGAGGCCGGTGGTCAGATGAAACTGCCCTTCGCGGCAGCGGACGACT
The DNA here is from genome assembly GCF_056537345.1 of Ruegeria sp. CF4. Lineage (NCBI taxonomy): Bacteria > Pseudomonadati > Pseudomonadota > Alphaproteobacteria > Rhodobacterales > Roseobacteraceae > Ruegeria > Ruegeria sp. CF4. The sequence goes on from NZ_JBQFRJ010000002.1 coordinate 300,333, forward strand.
ATGGCATCGTTTCGGGCACGGCGCGGATCGAGCTGGATCTGACGGCGGTCGACCGCCAATACGGGCTGGCCACCGAGCCGGAACCGCGTGAGACGATCGCGGTTGAGCTGCCGATGCCGATCACTGGTGACCGAACCGATTTCACCGAAGACCTGATCGAGGATTTCTCGCAGCATCCATGGGCGCATCTGCCGGTGAAGATCACCCTCATGGCCTCCGACGCATCGGATCAGGAGACGGTGGCAGAGCCCTATCTGACAGACCTGCCCGCACGGCGTTTCTTTGACCCGCTGGCCGCGGCTGTGATCGAACAGCGGCGCGATCTGCTCTGGTCGCGCGAAAATGCGCTGCGCGTATCGCAGCTGCTGCGCGCGGTTTCGCATTTGCCCGAGGACCTGTTCCGTTCGGATACGGCATATCTCCGTTTGCGGGTCATCCTGCGCCGGTTGGAGACCTTTGACCGGCACGGCGCACTGAACGCCAAACAGCAGGAAGAGATTGCTCAGGCCCTGTGGGATTTGGCGGTTCTGATCGAGGATGGAACGCTGGCCGATGCGCTGGAGCGGATGCGGCGCGCGCAGGAACGTCTGACCGAGGCGATGCAGAATGGTGCCAGCGACGAGGAAATCGCCGAGCTGATGCAGGAATTGCGCGAGGCGACGCAGGACTACATGCGGCAGCTGCAACGGCTGGCGCAGGAAAACGGTGAGACGCAGCAGGGTCAGCAAGGCCCCAACGGTGAAACTCTGCAGATGACGCAGGATGACCTGCAGCGGATGATGGACCGTATTCAGGAGCTGATGGAACAGGGCCGCATGGCCGAGGCGCAGCAGGCGTTGGAAGAGTTCCAGCAAATGATGGAAAACATGCGTGTCACCCAAGGGCAGGGCCAAGGTGGCCAATCCGAGGGTCAGCAGGCCATGGAAGGGTTGGCGGAAACTCTGCGCGAACAACAGGGCCTCAGTGATCAGGCATTCCGTGATCTGCAGGAACAGTTCAACCCAGGCGCTCAGGCAGGCGAAAGTCAGGGCAACGAGGGCCGCTCGGGAGGGCAGGGCCGGGGGCAGAGCCATGATGGTCAGGGCCAGGGCTCGGACGAGCCCGGCGATGGCGACTCTGGTCAGCCGTCACTGGCCGACCGGCAACAGGCGCTGCGTGACGAGTTGCAACGTCAGGAACAGGGTTTGCCCGGTGGTGGCACCCCCGAAGGCGAAGCCACGCGCGAGGCGCTGGGCCGTGCGGGCCGCGCCATGGACGAGGCGGAGGACGCCCTGCGCGGCAATGATCTGGCCGAGGCCATAGACCGCCAGTCCGAGGCGATGGAAGCATTGCGGGAAGGCATGCGCTCATTGGGTGAGGCGATGGCGCAGAACCAGCAGAACCAGCCGGGTCAAGGGACCGAAGCTGGTGACATGGAGGCCAACAACCGTGACCCGCTGGGTCGTACGCCGGGTTCAGCGGGATCGATCTCGACCGATGATAACCTGCTACAGGGCGAAGATGTCTATCGTCGCGCGCGGGAACTTCTGGACGAAATTCGCCGCCGCACCGGCGAAACGGATCGACCCCAGATCGAACTGGAATACCTCAAGCGTTTGCTAGAACGGTTCTGAGTGCCTCAGTTCTGAGCACCGCCCGTCTGTGTTTCAAGCCAGATACGGGCCTGATCGATCACAGAGACATAGGATTTCAGAACCGGATCGGCCTGCGGGATCGCTTCGCTGATCTGGTTGGCGTTGCCGTAGATCATCAGAAGAATAATTCCAATGACGACAATGATGGTAAAGCCACGCAGGAAGCCACCGGATTTACGCACCGGGGCGGCCGCTTCGGTGGCATCAGATGTCAAATCGCTGCGCAGGCCCGAATTGATCGCCTCGACATCCGGCAACGCCTCTTTCTGCCCTGAGTCAGAGGCTGTCTCGGTCGCAGCAGGCCGTTTGGGTTTGACCTTGGGCTCCTCTGGCGGATCAAGCGCCAGATCGGGCTGGCTTTCCAGATTGCTGCCTTCGCGTTCGCGCAGTTCGGCCTCGCGCGCAGCTTCTTCCTTGAGGATGTTGGCAACCGCCGGGTCCACGTTCCCGTTGTCCTCTGATGCCTCAGGCTCGCTATCGGCGGCCTCGGGCGCGGCGGTCTCCTCCACCTCTTCTGCAACCTCTTCAACCTCTGGCGCAGGGGGGGCTTTCGGCGCTCCGGCCTCTGGTGTCTTGGTCTGGAACCAGGTCTGCTCGCAATTCGAACACTGAACGTCGCGACCACCTTCCGGGATCACCTCGTCGGGAACCTCATATTGGGCACTGCAATTCGGACACGTTAAACGCATTCTGCCTCCTGCCCGGACAAGCGGGCCTGATAGTAGTTTTTTCAGGGATGATATTCCGTTAAGACCCAACAGCAAAGCGCGTTTTCGTCATCGCGGGCCAAGTGTCGCCAATTGGACCCGCCCGAGGCATTGAAACCGCGGCTGCGCTCGGGCAAGAGGTGAGCATAACAAAGGGGGCAGGCGTGATCGAGCTGGAAAATATCAGCTACAGCTATGGCGGCGGTGAATTGCTGAGCGACGTGTCGTTGCGATTGCAACCGGGGTCGTTCCATTTCCTGACCGGGCCGTCGGGCGCGGGCAAGACCACATTGCTCAAGCTTTGTTATGGCGCATTGTTGCCAACCTCGGGGCGGCTCAGCGCATTTGGTGAGGACATCGCACGGCTGGACCGCGATCAGATGGCTCTGTTGCGGCGCCGGATCGGTGTCGTGCATCAGGATTGCCGGTTTCTGGATCACATGACCGTTGCCGAAAACGTCGCGCTTCCGTTGATGGTATCGGGACGCGGAGATGCCGGCGAACAGGATGATCTGAACGAACTTCTGGGCTGGGTCGGGTTGGGCAACCGCCTTGGGGCGCTGCCGCCTGAGCTATCTGGCGGTGAGCGTCAGCGCGCCGCCTTGGCTCGCGCCGTCATTCTATCACCCGACGTTGTGCTGGCGGATGAGCCCACCGGCAATGTCGACTGGGAGATGTCGCAACGTCTGCTGCGTCTGCTGGTCGAGCTGAACCGGATGGGCAAGACCGTGCTGATCGCCACCCACGATCTGAGCCTGATCCGCGCCGCCAAAAGTCAGGTTCAGGCGCGAGTCTTGCGGATCTCGCAACGCCGGCTGCAGCTTGCGGGGGCAGACCTATGAGCAAGGGAGACATCCGCAACCTGCTGCGCCGCGACGCGCGTGCTGACCGGGTGGTGCCTCCTACCGGGTTTACCGCGCAGCTGACGCTGTTTGTCTCGGGTGCGATGGCGTTTCTTGCGGTGTTTGCGCTGGCCTTGTCGCTGGCCTCGGGCCGTCTGGCGGATCGCTGGGCCTCGGAACTGGCAGGGGCAGCCACGCTGCGGATCAATGCACCGGCTGACCAACGCGCGGCACAAACCGAGGCCGCGCTGACCGTGTTGCAACAAACCCCCGGTGTCGCATCGGCCCGCGCGCTGACAAGTGAAGAACAGGCGGCACTGCTGTCTCCCTGGTTTGGTCCCGATCTGCCGCTGGACACCCTACCCGTGCCGCAGCTGATCGAGATCATCGAAGGCCCGCCGGGTCTGGACGCCGCTGGCCTGCGTTTGCGGCTTGGTGCCGAGGTGCCGGGCGCGGTGCTGGACGATCACACGCGTTGGCGCGAACCTTTGGTGGATGCGGCCATGTCGCTGCGGCGGCTGGGCTGGATCTCGATTCTGCTGATCGGCGGCGCTACCGCCGCCATGATCACCCTCGCCGCAAACGCCTCGCTTGCCGCAAATGCGCAGATTATCGAGGTTCTGCGTCTGGTTGGCGCGCGTGATCGTTTCATCGCCGGAGCCTTCGTGCGAAGGTTTACCTTCCGCGCATTGTTTGGGGCCGTCGTCGGTACTTTGCTGGGAATGACGGGCGTTTTACTGTTGCCCGAGGCGTCTGATACGGGTGGATTTCTGACTGGGCTGGGATTTCAGGGTACCGGCTGGCTGTTGCCTGCGCTGATCCCGGTTCTGGGGGCTGCGGTCGCCTTCCTGGCCACATGGTCGGCAGCGCGGCGCAAGTTAAAGGAGCTTTCGTGATGTTCATGGCCTTTCAATGGGTTCGCTCACTGATCTTCATGATCACCATCTATGCCTGGATGCTGATCCTCGGGATTGTCTTTGCACCCTATGCCCTGTTCACCAAGCGCGGTGCCTTGCAGGCGTGTAAAACCTATGCCCGCAGCACCATGTGGCTGGCACGCTGGATGGTGGGCATTCGCTGCGAAGTGCGTGGGACGGTTCCGGATACCGAGGTGGTCGTGGGTGCCAAGCACCAGTCCTTTCTGGACATCATAATAATTTTCGCTGCGGTCCCCCACGGCAAGTTCATCATGAAACGCGAACTGCTGTTTACGCCCGTGATCGGCATGTATGCGCGTCGTCTGGGCTGTATCCCGGTCAATCGCGGCAAGCGCGGGGCTGCGGTGGCCAAAATGGTGAAAGATGTCGCGAAAGAGTTCAGCGAACCCGGTCAGTTGGTCATCTATCCACAAGGCACGCGCGTCGCACCGGGTGCGCAGAAACCCTACAAGGTGGGCACTGCGGTTCTTTACGAAGGGTTGGGCTTTCCCTGCGTACCGGTTGCCACAAATGCAGGTGTATTCTGGCCGCGGACGGGCATCCTGCGTAAGCCCGGTACCGCGATTGTCGATTTCCTTGATCCAATCGAGCCCGGAGTGACCCGCGATGCTTTTCTTGAGAGGCTGGAAGATGTCATCGAGACACGATCGAATGCGTTGATGCGGGAAGTAGGGTTTGATCCAGATGCAGTACATTGACGATATCGCCACGCTTGAAGGTCTCTATGGCACACCCGGGGCGCCGTCCTTGCGTAAGGTTGCCCACCAGCTGACGCCGCTTTATCGCAAATGGATCATGACCTCACGGCTCTGTATCCTCAGCACAGTTGGCCCTGAAGGCGTCGATGGCAGTCCGCGCGGCGATGACGGCCCCGTCGTGCTGGAACTCGATCCCGGCACATTGGCCTTGCCGGATTGGCGTGGCAACAACCGACTGGACAGCCTGAGAAACATCGTGCGTGACCCGCGGGTGGCGCTGTTGTTCATGGTTCCCGGCTCGAACACAGTGGTCCGGGTGAATGGCTCAGCGCGTCTGACAGCGGATGAACTATTGCGCGACCGCTTTGAGAAACGCGGCAAACGCCCCGCAACGGTTATCGTTATTGAAATTGCCGAGATCTACACCCAATGCGCCCGGGCGTTGATGCGCGCGCAGACGTGGAAGGGTGGTAGTGAAGCAGAGACCCTGCCAAGCGTCGGGAAAATTCTCGCAGAAATGACCGCTGGCGAAGAAGGCGGCGCACAATATGATCAGGAATGGGGCTCTCGCGCGGCCAAAACCATGTGGTAGAAAGGGGGCTCTGCCCCCGCCGCGGCAAGCCGCGACTCCCCCGGGATATTTTTGGCCAGATGAAGCAGGGGATCTGGTCTTCATCTGGCCAAAAATGCATGGGAGCGCGAGGCAGAGCCTCGCACCCTTAGCATGAGACGCGCGCAGGTTCAGGAATGAATCGGGCCGTCACCGCAAGCCAGAGCCGCCTCGCGAACCGCTTCCGAATAGGTCGGATGTGCGTGGCAGGTCAGCGCCAGATCCTCGGCTGAGGCACCAAATTCCATGGCGACGCAGACCTCGTGAATAAGATCTCCGGCTGCCGGGCCGATGATGTGGCAGCCCAGAATGCGGTCGGTTTCTTTATCCGCCAGGATTTTCACAAACCCATCCGCCGCGAAATTCGCCTTGGCGCGACCGTTGCCCATGAACATGAACTTGCCGACTTTGTAGGCGCGACCCTGTTCTTTCAGCGTCGCCTCGGTCTCGCCTACATTGGCGACCTCGGGCCATGTATAAATCACACCTGGAATGACGCCGTAATTCACGTGGCCGTGCTTGCCCGCGACCTGTTCGGCGGCGGCCATGCCTTCGTCCTCCGCCTTGTGGGCCAGCATGGGCCCTTCGATAACGTCACCGATAGCGTAAATGCCCGGCACGTTGGTCTGCCAGTCGGCACCCACCTTGATCTGGCCGCGCGGTGTCATCTCAACACCCAGGGCGTCCAGGCCCAGACCATCTGAGTAAGGCTTGCGCCCCGTGGCGACCAGAACAGTGTCGGCATCGATCACGTGCTCGCTGTCATCCTTGAGCAGTTTGTAAGTGACTTTGGCTTTGGTTTTGGTCGCCTCGGTCTTCTGCACCGCTGCGCCCATGACGAAATTCAGGCCTTGCTTCTTGAGTATGCGCTGGAAGGTCTTCTGAACCTCAGGGTCCATGCCCGGCGTGATCTCCTTGAGGAATTCGATCACCGTCACCTCGGCGCCCAGTCGGCTGTAGACCGAGCCCAGCTCCAGCCCGATCACGCCAGCACCGATCACCACCATCTTTTTCGGGATCTTGCCCAGCGACAGCGCGCCGGTCGAGGTCACGACGACTTTTTCGTCCACTTCGACACCCGGCAGCGCCGAAGGCTCGGACCCCGATGCAATGATGATGCTCTTGGCCTCATGCACGTCGTCCCCGACCTTGACCTTGCCAGCGGCGGGGATCGAACCCCAACCCTTCAGCCAGTCGATCTTGTTCTTCTTGAACAGGAACTCGATGCCCTTGGTGTTGCCCTCGATCACCTCGTCCTTGTAGGCCTGCATCTGCTTCCAATCGACCGAGGGGCTTTTGCCCTTCAGGCCCATCTTGGCAAAATTATGCTCGGCCTCGTGCAACTGGTGCGAGGCATGCAGCAACGCTTTCGACGGGATGCAACCCACGTTCAGGCAGGTGCCACCCAGCGTTTCACGCCCTTCGACAACGGCGGTCTTCAGCCCCAGTTGGGCGCAGCGGATAGCGCAGACATAGCCGCCGGGGCCGGCTCCGATTACGATGACGTCATAGCTGGACATTCGGGCACTCCTTGGTGTCTTGACCGCGTTCTGACGCAGCCTTTTTTGCTTATAGGGCTAGCAGATAAAGATAAACCGTCGCAACAAATCCTGCGACCCAGACGATGGTGCGCAGGAAAGGTATAGAGATGGCGAATGCATAGATGGGAACGAAAGCAATACGCGCAATCAGGAAGATCTGAGCTGCCAGCAATGATCCGGATGTGAATCCGTCCTTGGCGGACAGGATCAAAACGGCAGGTGCAAACAGCGCCATCGCGACGACCGAGTTGTTCAGGGTACGTTCAACCCGCGCGGCGACGCCGGTCAGCGGCGGCATATCATCCCGCGCACCCCCCAGCGTCATCAACCCGACCTGAGACATGGCAGTCAGGACGTTCAGCAGGATGATTACCACGACCAGCAGGCCATAGAGCGCCAAAATCGAAAGTTCCGAAGACATGTTCACATATCCTTTTCAGCGGGTGTGTGGACTTGGGTTTAATATCTCGCGGGCTCAGGGGCAGGCGGGTTTCACGCGCAATTGCTGTTATGTGTGCAGGGTCGACCCTGCACACCGGCTTTGTTAGCAGGCTAGACCGGTTCCAGCAGCTTGACTTGAATATGGGCCACGCCGCCACGCTCGTGATGCATGGCAAGCTCTTCCGAGTCGAAGAACTTACGCGCCCTTTCAAGATCCGCCACTTCGAACATCGCGACGGCGTGATCGCGCTGATCAGGGTCTTTCCAGACGTGAAGGTCACGGATACCCGAAGCCTCTCGCATCTTGCGATCTTCTCGGAAGACCTTCAGCCAGGCGTTGAAATCGGCCACATCGGCCTGCCAGAGTACATGCGTTGCCATGGTTACAGATCCATCAGCAGGCGGCGGGGGTCTTCGAGCGCCTCTTTCACGCGGACAAGGAAGGTCACCGCGCCTTTGCCGTCCACGATCCGGTGATCATAGGACAGGGCCAGATACATCATCGGGCGGATCTTGATCTCACCGTTGATGACCATCGGACGGTCCTGGATCTTGTGCATGCCCAAGATGCCCGATTGCGGCGGGTTCAGGATGGGTGAGGACATCAGCGAGCCATAGACACCACCGTTCGAGATGGTGAAGGTGCCGCCCTGCATCTCGGCCATCGACAGCTTGCCGTCACGGGCACGTTTGCCTTTCTCGGCGATGGCTTTCTCGATCGCTGCAAAAGACATCGAGTCTGCGTCCCGAATAACCGGAACCACAAGACCCTGAGGCGTACCGGCGGCGACACCCATATGCACGAAGTTCTTGTAGACGATGTCATTGCCATCGATCTCGGCATTCACTTCCGGAACCTCTTTAAGTGCGTGACAGCAGGCCTTGGTGAAGAAGGACATAAAGCCCAGTCGCACGCCGTGCTTCTTCTCGAACTGGTCCTTGTACTGGTTCCGCAAGGCCATCACCTCGGTCATGTCCACCTCGTTATAGGTGGTCAGGATGGCGGCCGTGTTCTGCGCATCCTTCAAACGCTTGGCGATGGTCTGGCGCAGACGGGTCATGCGCACGCGTTCCTCGCGGCTTGCATCTTCGGCGGCGACAGGCGCACGTGGAGCCTGGGCAGCGGGGGCGGGCACAGCCGCCGCAGGCGCTGGGGCCGTAGCCGCTGCGACCGCTTTCGCCACGTCTTCTTTCATGATGCGACCGTCACGGCCAGTGCCGGTGACCTGATCCGCTGACAGGCCGACTTCGGCCATCGCCTTTTCGGCTGATGGGGCGTTTGCCACGTCCTTGCCGGTGCTTGCTGCTGCAGCCGGGGCCGCCGCCGCAGCAGCCGGAGCGGGTGCAGCACCCGCAGCCGCGCCCGAAATCACCGCCAGTTTGGCGCTGGCATCGACCGTGCTGCCCTCGGGGGCAACGATCTCGGCCAGAACGCCTGCTGCCGGGGCCGGAACCTCGACCGAGACCTTGTCGGTCTCCAACTCGCACAGCATCTCGTCTTGCGCAACGCTGTCACCAACCTGTTTGAACCATGTCGAAACGGTCGCCTCGGTGACGGACTCGCCCAGCGTCGGCACCATCACGTCCACGCTGCCGCCGGATGCAGCCGGAGCCGCCGCCGCAGGCGCTGCAGCCGCAGCGGTCGGAGCAGGAGCGGCGCCTTCACCAGCTGCGATTGTGGCCAGCAGGGCGTCGACGCCCACGGTTTCACCTTCGGCTGCGACGATCTCGCCCATCACGCCAGCGGCGGGAGAGGGCACTTCAACGGTGACCTTGTCGGTCTCCAACTCACACAGCATTTCATCCACGGCTACGGCGTCACCGGGTTTCTTGAACCATGTCGCAACCGTGGCTTCGGTTACGGATTCGCCAAGCGTAGGTACACGAACTTCAATCGTCATCGCTTACTTTCCTTTGATGCTCAGCGCTTCGTTCACCAGCGCTTCTTGTTGGGCTTTGTGTTGGCTGGCCAGACCCGTCGCGGGCGAGGCCGATGTGGCGCGACCGGCATAAACCGGACGTGTGTGTTTTGCGCCGATGCGGGTCAGGACCCATTCGATATTGGGCTCGATAAAGGACCAGGCCCCCTGGTTCTTGGGCTCTTCCTGACACCAGACCATCTCGGCGCCTTTGAAGCGCTCAAGTTCATTGATCAGCGAATGCGCCGGGAAGGGATAATATTGTTCGATCCGCATCAGGTAGACGTCATCGATACCACGCGCGTCGCGCTCCTCCAGCAGGTCGAAATAGACCTTGCCCGAGCACATGACGACCCGCTTGATCTTGTCATCCGCCACCAGCTTGGTGTCGGAGTTCCCTTTCTGCGCGTCATCCCAAAGCACCCGGTGGAAGCTGGAGCCCGTGGTGAAGTCTTCGGTGCTGCTGACCGCCAGCTTGTGGCGCAGCAACGATTTCGGTGTCACCAGGATCAGCGGCTTACGGAAGGTACGGTGCAACTGACGGCGCAGGATGTGGAAGTAGTTCGCGGGCGTGGTGCAGTTCGCCACGATCCAGTTGTCCTGACCGCACATCTGCAGGAACCGCTCCAGTCGCGCGGATGAGTGTTCGGGGCCTTGCCCCTCGAACCCGTGCGGCAGCAGGGTGACCAGACCGGACATCCGCAGCCATTTGCTTTCGCCAGAGCTGATGAATTGGTCGAACATGATCTGCGCACCGTTGGCAAAGTCGCCAAACTGCGCCTCCCACAGAACCAGTGCGTTGGGTTCGGCCAGCGAATAGCCATATTCAAAACCCAACACCGCATATTCGGACAGCATTGAGTCGATCACTTCATACTGAGACTGCCCTTTGCGGATGTTGTTCAGCGGGTAATACCGCTCTTCGGTTTCCTGATGAACAAAACCCGAATGGCGCTGGCTGAAGGTTCCGCGCGTGGCGTCCTGACCGGACAGGCGCACCGGATAGCCCTCGGTCAGCAGGGACCCAAAGGCCAGCGCTTCACCCGTGGCCCAGTCAAAGCCTTGACCCGTTTCGAACATCTGCTTTTTGTGTTCAAGCAGACGGGCAACCGTTTTGTGAACCGCAATGTCGTCTGGCGCATGAGTCAATGCATTGCCGATTTCGCTCAGCGTTTCGGGCGTGATCGCCGTCTCGCCGCGCATATACTCTTCTTTGTTCTTGTCCAGATGTGACCAGCGCCCATCCAGCCAGTCGGCCTTGTTGGGTTTGTAGTCTTTCCCGGCATCGAACTCTTCGTTCAGATGCGCCTGGAAAGCCGCTTTCATATCCTCGATCTCGCCTTCGGGGATCAGGCCGTCCTTGACCAGACGCTCGGTGTACAGAGACAGCGTGGTCTTATGCGTCTTGATCTTCTTGTACATGATCGGGTTGGTGAACATGGGCTCATCGCCCTCGTTATGGCCAAACCGACGATAGCAGAAGATGTCCAGAACCACGTCCTTGTGGAACTTCTGACGGAACTCGGTCGCCACCTTGGCGGCGTGCACCACCGCTTCGGGGTCGTCGCCGTTGACGTGGAAGATCGGGGCTTCAACCATCAGTGCGATATCGGTCGGATACGGGCTGGAGCGTGAGAAGTGCGGCGCGGTGGTAAAGCCGATCTGGTTGTTCACCACGATATGCATGGTACCGCCGGTCTTGTGACCGCGCAGGCCCGACAGGCCAAAGCCTTCGGCCACGACGCCCTGACCGGCAAAGGCCGCGTCGCCGTGCAGCAGGATGCCCATGACCTTGGTGCGATCCGTGTCGTTCAGCTGATCCTGCTTGGCGCGGACCTTGCCCAGAACCACCGGGTTCACCGCCTCAAGGTGCGACGGGTTCGCGGTCAGCGACAGGTGTACGCTGTTGCCATCGAATTCGCGGTCGCTGGAGGCGCCGAGGTGATATTTCACGTCGCCCGAGCCATCCACATCTTCAGGTTTGAAGCTGCCGCCCTGGAATTCGTTGAAGATCGCGCGATAGGGTTTGCCCATAACATTGGCCAGAATGTTCAGACGCCCCCGGTGCGGCATGCCGATGACAATATCGCTCAGCCCCAGCGCACCACCGCGCTTGATGATCTGTTCCATCGCCGGGATCAGCGCCTCGCCACCGTCCAGACCGAACCGCTTGGTGCCCATGTATTTGACATGCAGGAACTTCTCGAAGCCCTCGGCCTCGACCATCTTGTTCAGGATCGCCTTGCGGCCTTCCTTGGTAAAGGCGATTTCCTTGCCATAGCCCTCGATCCGTTCCTTCAGCCACGCGGCCTCTTCCGGGTTCGAGATGTGCATGTATTGCAGCGCAAACGTGCCGCAATAGGTCCGCTTCACGATCTCGACGATCTGCCGCATGCTGGCCATCTGCAGGCCCAGCACGTTGTCGATGAAGATCGGTCGATCCATGTCGGCATCGGTGAAGCCGTAGGTCTTGGGGTCCAGCTCGGGATGCGTACTGGCTGCGCGCATTCCCAACGGATCAAGATCAGCGGCCAGATGGCCCCGGATGCGATAGGCCCGGATCAGCATCAGCGCCCGCAGGCTGTCCAACACCGCGCGCTTGATCTGGTCATCGCTGACCTCGACCCCTTTGGCCTCCGCCTTGTCCTTGATCTTCTTGCCCGCCGCCTTGGCGTCAATCTCGGCCCACTCTCCGGTCAGCGCGCCCGTCAGATCGTCCGCCGGCATCGGAGGCCAGTCGCTCCGCGCCCACGAAGGCCCCTCGGCCTCGCGCTGCACATCCGGCGCGTGATCGCCCATGGCCTTGAAAAACTCCACCCAGGCGGCATCAACCGCGCCTGGGTTCTTGGTGTACTGGGCATATAACTGCTCCAGATATTCGGCATTATGCCCCTGCATGAAGCTTGAGGCATGAAAGGCTGAGTTGGGCGAGTGTTCGGTCATGGGACTACCTCATATGGGTTGGGACCGTATTGGTTGGTGCCTGGCTGGCTGGGGCGGGAGAGCCACCACAGAACCAGGAGGGGCGACACAAACAGAACGATAAGTGTCGGAATGACGATAAGAAGTGTGGCGCGGGTGAACAGGATGTCGAGCGTGCCACCATGGAACTGACTGGCAAGGCCGATACCAAAGATCAGAACGGCGAGCGCACCAAGGATCAGCAGGATCGGCAGCAGAGCGTAAAGTCCGCTGCGCCCGGTGTCATGCATCCGCCGCCACGCGACGGCGAGGTGCGGGAAAAACACGATCAGGCTGACGATACTCTGTACCGGGCCCGTTGAGGTGGCCGCGACGGATTTGGACGTCTCGGTCTCGGTTACCGCGACCTGAGTGAAGAACTGCAGGTCAATGACCCCGGCGATGATGCTCCAGATCAAGATGAACAGGAAAAAGAACCAGTATTCAGGCCGCGAGGCACGACCCGAGAAGGTGAAGAATTTGGAGAAACAGGTGCGGATGGCGTCAGAGAAGGTCATGGCGCGAACTCCATAAAAGATCGCGAAACCTTAGGTAGACTAAAAAAGTACGAACTGGTCATAGCTTCAATTCTAACTCCAAGCCGACAAACTAATGAAGACGTTCGCTTTTTTCATACCGGTACAAAGCACCAATTTCAGCGAGCTCTAGTTGAGGTAATAGTTTGCCGGGAAAGCGTTCTCGCGCGAATTCAATTATGTACGGATCTCTACCACTTTTGGCGATCCGACCATATTGCGATCCCCCTTCGCCTCGGTCTTCCCATTTATGCTGAAGCCCGCGCCAATTTCCAACAGGGGTGAAAAAAGTTGAAGAGTTGCCATTGAATTTTTCCCGAAGACTTTCTGTTTCAATCAGCGTGACGTCTCTCGGAACAAATGCCCACACGCCAATCGAAAACCCAGACGAAGCCTTTTCTTCGCTGCAGGTTCGAGCCAAAACAACCTTTGCATCCGGCCAGTTGTCGTTGCGTAGCACATCCGTTCGAACCGCAAGAGAGCCATCTATGTGGCGCAGGAAACTTGGGCTACGAGTCCCCATTGGGATGCGCATATGACGATAAAAGTTGAAAATGCTTCGGAACCCCCTCGGGTCCAAAATTCCAAAACTCATGCCAAGTTGATTGAGCGTTACTCTCCGCCTCAAACGAACCAAATTGGTTGTTCCAACGCGGTACCAACCCGCTTCCGACAATGTTTCGGCAAGAAACTCGCCCCCTTGTTTTGGAAATTCTTCGAAACACGCGCAAAGACTGGCTTTGGCGTGTTCCGTGGTTACCGAATCCGGCAAGGAGGCGGGTAGGTTTTGCATCAGCCGTTCTGTATCGCTTCCAGCACAGCCTCACCCAGCTGCGCCGGGCTTTCGGCCACGACGATACCGGCTGAGCGCATGGCTTCGATCTTGTCCTCGGCACCGCCCTTGCCGCCGGCGACAATCGCGCCTGCATGGCCCATGCGGCGGCCCGGAGGGGCTGTGCGGCCTGCGATGAAACCGGCGGTCGGCTTCTTGCGGCCTTTCTTGGCCTCATCCGCCAGGAACTGCGCGGCTTCTTCCTCGGCCGAGCCACCGATCTCACCGATCATGATGATCGACTCGGTTTCGTCGTCGGCCAGGAACCATTCCAGCACGTCGATATGCTCGGTGCCCTTGATCGGGTCGCCGCCGATGCCAACGCAGGTGGACTGGCCCAGACCCACATCGGTGGTCTGCTTGACGGCCTCATAGGTCAGGGTGCCCGAACGCGACACAACGCCGACCGAGCCGCGCTTGTGGATGTGACCGGGCATGATACCGATCTTGCAGGCGTCGGGCGTGATGACACCGGGGCAGTTCGGGCCGATCAGTCGCGAGCTTGAACCTTCCAGCGCGCGCTTCACCTTCATCATGTCCAGAACCGGAATGCCTTCGGTGATGCAGACGATCACTTCCATCTCGGCATCAATCGCTTCGAGGATCGAGTCAGCCGCGAAGGGCGGCGGCACATAGATCACCGAGGCGTGGGCTTCGGTCACATGCTTGGCCTCGTGGACCGAATTGAACACGGGCAGGTCAAGATGGGTCATCCCGCCTTTGCCGGGGGTCACACCGCCGACCATCTTGGTACCATAGGCGATGGCCTGTTCAGAGTGGAATGTGCCCTGCGAGCCGGTAAAGCCCTGACAGATCACTTTGGTATTTTCGTCGATGAGGACTGCCATCTGGCGTTCTCCTTTATACGGCAGGCTTCTGCCCGCCAAAATCTTGGGAAAGGCGGGCAGAAGCCCACCCTACGGGATGACACTCAGCCTTTGACGGCCTTCACGATCTTCTCGGCACCGTCTTTCAGGTTGTCCGCCGCGATCACGTCCAGGCCAGAGGTGTTGATGATCTCTTTGCCTTTCTCGACGTTCGTGCCTTCCAGACGCACCACCAGCGGAACCTGCAGGCCGACCTCTTTCACCGCGGCGACAACGCCCTCGGCGATGACGTCACAGCGCATGATGCCGCCGAAGATGTTGACCAGAATGCCTTTGACCTGCGGGTCCGAGGTGATGATCTTGAACGCCTCGGTCACTTTCTCTTTGGTCGCGCCACCGCCCACGTCGAGGAAGTTGGCAGGCTCGGCACCGTAGAGCTTGATGATGTCCATCGTGGCCATCGCCAGACCGGCACCGTTGACCATGCAGCCGATCTCACCATCCAGCGCGATATAGTTCAGGTCGTATTTCGACGCTTCCAGTTCCTTGGGGTCTTCCTCGGTCGTGTCGCGCAGTTCGGCGATGTCGGGGTGGCGGTAGACCGCGTTGCCGTCAAAGCCGACCTTGGCGTCCAGCACTTTCAGGTCGCCGCTGTCGGAAACGATCAGCGGGTTGATTTCCAGCATCTCCATGTCCTTCTCGACGAAGGCGTTATAGAGCTGGTTCATCAGTTTGACGCATTGCTTGACTTGTGCGCCTTGCAGACCCAGCGAGAACGCGATGCGGCGGCCGTGATAAGCCTGATAGCCGGTCGCAGGATCAACCGAGAAGGACAGGATTTTTTCGGGCGTGGCGGCAGCCACTTCCTCGATATCCATGCCGCCTTCGGTCGAGCAGACAAACGAGATGCGGCTGGTCTGGCGATCCACCAGCAGGGCCAGGTACAGTTCGCGCTCGATGCCGGATCCGGCCTCGATATAGATGCGGTTGACCTGCTTGCCTGCGGGGCCGGTCTGATGGGTGACCAGCGTGCGGCCCAGCATCTTCTTGGCTTCTTCGGCGGCTTCTTCCACCGATTTGGTCAGACGGACACCGCCTTTTTCGCCCGCGTCGGTCTCTTTGAAGCTGCCCTTGCCACGTCCACCTGCGTGGATCTGAGCCTTGACGACCCACAGGGGGCCATCCAGTTCACCGGCTGCGGTTTTGGCTTCCTCGGCGCGCAACACGGCGCGACCATCGGAGACCGGAGCGCCATAGCTGCGAAGAAGCGCTTTGGCCTGATATTCGTGAATGTTCATCGAAATATGTCCCGTCTGACTACGATTGCCCTGTTATAGGGGTGTCTAAGGGTCAAATTTAAAGAGTTTTTTGACGTGTCACGGGAAATTGTCGAAGATTTTCGGTATTTGTGATCACAGGTTTTTGGGGTGTGATCACAAAATTTGTGAGCTATGGGATTTGATTCGATGATCCTGCAACATGCTTGCAAAACACATTCATAGATGAGTTTTGCGACGTTTGCGCGAACATCTTCAAACCCGTTAGGCATCGCGCAAAAGAAAACCGGCCCGCGAAGGGGGCCGGTTCATTGGTTCTAAGCTTTGTGATTTAGGCCAGCGAGCTGTCGATGCCCTTACATGCCTCGATCAGGCCCTTCACGGCGTTGACCGAGTTGTCGAAACCGGCCTGCTCTTCTTCGTTCAGCTTGATGTTGACCACACGTTCGACACCACCAGCACCGATTACGGTGGGCACGCCGACATACATGCCCTCGACGCCCAGCTCGCCATCGCAATAGGCGGCGCAGGGCAGCACGCGTTTTTGGTCTTTCAGATAGGCTTCGGCCATTTCGATCGCCGATGTGGCGGGTGCATAGAACGCCGAGCCGGTTTTCAGCAGACCGACGATCTCGGCACCACCGTCACGGGTACGCTGAACGATGGCGTCCAGTTTTTCTTGCGTGGTCCAGCCCATCTCAACCAGATCGGGCAGCGGGATACCGGCAACGGTCGAGTAACGAACCGACGGAACCATGGTGTCGCCATGACCGCCCAGAACGAACGCTGTCACATCGCGCATCGAAACGTTGAACTCTTCCGAGAGGAAGTGTGCGAAACGGCCTGAGTCCAGAACACCCGCCATGCCGCAGACTTTGTTGTGCGGCAGGCCCGAGAATTCGCGCAGGGCCCAGACCATCGCGTCCAGCGGGTTGGTGATGCAGATGACGAACGCGTCGGGCGCGTTGGCGGCGATGCCTTCACCGACCGATTTCATGACCTTCAGATTGATGCCCAGCAGGTCATCGCGGCTCATGCCCGGTTTGCGCGGGACACCGGCGGTGACGATGCAGACGTCAGCGCCTGCGATGTCCTCATAGGACTGGGTGCCTTTCAGCTTGGCGTCAAAGCCTTCCGAAGGGCCGGATTCGGCGATATCCAGCGCCTTGCCTTCCGGGGTGCCTTCGGCGATGTCGAACAGGACAACGTCACCCAGTTCTTTCATTGCTGCGAGGTGGGCGAGCGTGCCGCCGATCTGACCTGCGCCGATCAGCGCGATCTTGGGTCTGGCCATTTGGAATATCTCCGGTCGGTTTTGAAATCGCGGTTGTGCTAGTCGCAAAAGCGGCGTCACGCAAGCCTTCTGCGGCGCGGCATGCCACCGCATACCGTTTGCACACACCCCGCCGATTGCGCTAAACCGCCTGTGAATCATGCCTATTTCCGGGACGCCCCATGTTCGAGATGAACCTGATGTTTTTTGCCGTGGCGATCCCTGCGGTGATCTTTGCGGGCATCTCGAAGGGCGGGTTCGGCTCGGGCGTGGCTTTTGCGTCCTCGTCGATTCTGGCCCTGATCCTGACGCCCGGGCAGGCACTGGCGCTGATGCTTCCGATCCTGATGGTGATCGATTTGGCCACGCTGGGGCCCTATTGGAAACGCTGGAGCTGGTCGGATTCACGCCTGCTGATCCTTGGTGCCGTGCCGGGTGTCGCGCTGGGCGCGTGGCTCTATCGTGCCACCGACGACGATATGTTGCGCCTGTTGATCGGCGGGATATCGGTGGGGTTCGTGATCTGGCATGTTGCCCAGACTAAGGGCTGGGTGCGCGGCTTCGCCAACCGGCTGCCACCATCGGCGGGCCTGTTTGCCGGGCTGGTCGCCGGGTTCACCAGCTTCGTCAGCCACGCAGGCGGCCCGCCCGCCGCCGTTTATCTGCTGTCCCAACGCCTGACGAAGACCGAGTTTCAGGCCTCGACCGTGCTGGTCTTCTGGGTGATCAACGCGGTGAAATTCGTGCCCTTCGCCTATCTGGGCCTCTTCACCTGGCACACGGCGTTGGCCGATCTGTTGCTGACCCCATTCGCGATCCTTGGGGCCTGGCTGGGCGTCCGGGCACATTTCATGCTGTCCGAACGCGTGTTCTTTTGCATCTCTTATGTTCTGCTCAGTCTGACCGGCAGCAAACTGATCTGGGATGCGCTGGTTTAAGTATTGGGCGGCAAACTCTCGGCCAGCGGCTCAAACGACTGGCCCGAAGCGATCAGGCAGGTCACGCCTTCGGGCAAGGTCACAACAATCGTCCAGCTGCCGGTCTGGTCCGAGGCAAACATCTCCATCACCGCACCCTGACGCGCGATGCCGATACCCCGGCGGGTTTCACCGTAGGTTTTCGCCAATCGTTTGATCACATCTTCGCGCGGAGCGCAGTTCTGCGCGCTGACCTGCTGCGCTGCTAGCACCATGATGCCCAGACCTATCGTCATTTTCAGCAATATTGTCTTCATCGGTCACCCCTTTCGATTCCTTTCGGAAAACAGCGTGCTGCAGCCAGAAAGAGATCGCGTTAAGGCAACGCACGTTGCGTCGCTTGTTGTAAATGCTGCGCTGCGGCGTTTTTGTCCTTGAGCTTTCCGTCAAAAAATGCCCCATTCCGCGCAACATTATTTCAAAGGGAGAGTCCCGTGGACCCGCGTCAACGCCCCTATCGCTCTGTTCTCTATATCCCCGGCTCGCGCGAGCGGGCATTGGATAAGGCGCGCACGCTGCCAGTGGATGCGATCATCTTTGATCTGGAAGACGCGGTTTCAGCCGACGAAAAGAACAATGCACGCGAGACGCTCAAGGCGGCTTTGGCCACCGGGGGATATGGCGCGCGGGTCAAGATCGTGCGTATCAACGGGCTGGACACCGAATGGGGGCGCGCCGATGCCGAGGCCATGCGCGAGATGGATGCGGATGCAGTATTGCTGCCTAAGGTCAGCTCTGCGGCTGAAGTGGACGCGCTGGCGGCGATTACCGGAGACCTGCCGATCTGGGCGATGATGGAAACGCCGCGCGGAATGCTGAACGCCGCGGAAATTGCCGCACATCCGCTGATAGCAGGCTTTGTGATGGGCACCAATGATCTGGCGAAAGAACTGCAAACCCGCTTCCGCCCTGACCGCCTGCCGATGATGACCTCACTGGGCCTGTGCCTGTTGGCCGCAAAGGCCGAAGGTCTGATCATCGTCGACGGCGTCTACAACGCCTTCAAGGATGCCGACGGTCTTCAGTCCGAATGTGCTCAGGGCCGTGATATGGGTTTTGACGGTAAAACGCTGATCCACCCCGCTCAGGTTGACATCGCGAATACGGCCTTTGCGCCCTCGGAAGATGAGATTGATCTGGCCCGACGCCAAATCGCCGCCTTTGAAGAGACCGAGGCACAGGGGCAGGGCGTCGCTGTGGTCGATGGCAAGATTGTTGAGAACCTGCACGTTGTAACTGCCCGTGAAACTCTGGCAAAAGCAGAGGCGATAGTAGCTTTGCAAGCGGGGTAAGCCAGCAATGGGCTTTGTTCTTCTGATCCTTGGTGTGGCGCTTTGGTGGGCCGCACATCTCTTCAAGCGTGTGATGCCGGAACGCCGTGCCGCCATGGGCGATGCAGGCAAGGGCGCCGTGGCGCTCGCCTTGGTGGTCTCGATATTGCTGATGATCTTCGGCTATCGGATGACCGATTTCATCTATGTCTGGGCGCCGCCGACCTTCCTGATTCACGTCAACAACCTGCTGGTCTTGATCGCGATATATCTGCTGAGCCCAGCCGGAACCAAGGGTCGCCTGCTGAACAAGGTCCGCCACCCTATGCTGGGCGGCTTCAAGCTCTGGGCCTTTGCGCATTTGCTGGTGAATGGTGATCTGGCGTCGATCGTTTTGTTTGGCGGCTTACTGGCCTGGGCCATTGTCGAAGTGATTGTGATCAACAAGTCCGAACCCGAGTGGACCCCGGGCGAACCCGGAACTTACGGCAAGGATGCGATGTTCTTCGTTGGCTCCATCGTGCTGATGGGCATCATCGGTTATATTCACGGGCTGGTTGGCCCATCTCCGTTCGGCGGATAAGGGGCTGAAGCAATGGCGAAACTTTATCGTTTGTTGACAGAAGAAGACACGTCGGCCTTCTGCCACAAAGTCTCGGACGCATTGGCAAAAGGATGGGAGCTTTATGGCGACCCCTCCTATGCCTTTGACGCCGCCACCAATGTGATGCGCTGCGCGCAGGCTGTGACCAAAGAGGTCGACGCCGACTATTCCCCCGACATGAAACTGGGACAGCAATAATGGCAAAAACCAATCCGGGTAACTTTTTTGAGGATTATTCAGTCGGGCAGGTGCTGCACCACGCCGTGCCGCGCACCGTGACGGATGGCGAGCGCGCTTTGTATCACGCGCTCTATCCAGCGCGCCATGCGCTCTACTCCTCGGACGAATTCGCCCGGAATTGTGGCTTACCCCAAAGCCCGATTGACGATCTGGCAGCCTTTCATGTGGTGTTCGGAAAAACGGTTCCCGATATATCACTGAACGCGGTTGCCAATCTGGGTTATGCCGAGGGACTCTGGCTGCAACCTGTCTATCCCGGCGATACCCTGCGCGCCGAATCCGAAGTGATTGGTCTCAAGCAGAATTCAAACGGCAAAACCGGGGTGGTCTGGGTCCGCACACGCGGCCTAAACCAGCGCGACGAAGTGGTCATCGAATATGTGCGCTGGGTGATGGTGCGCAAATCGAACCTCGACGTGCCCGCGCCCGAGACAGTCGTGCCCGAGTTGAAGAAAGCGCTGGATGTCAGCGATCTGGCGGTGCCGAAAGGCCTCGATTTCTCCAATTACGATTTTGTACAATCCGGTGAAAACCATCGCTGGGATGCGTACAACACGGGAGAAACGATTGATCACGTCGATGGCGTGACCGTCGAAGAGGCCGAGCATATGCTGGCCACCCGTCTGTGGCAGAACACCGCCAAGGTGCATTTCGACCTGACCTTCCGTCCTGATGGTCGGCTGATCTATGGCGGGCATGTCATCTCGATGGCGCGGGCCTTGTCGTTCAACGGTCTGGCAAACGCACAGATGATCGTTGGCCTGAACGGTGGCGCCCATGCCAACCCTTGTTTTTCAGGCGATACGATCAAGGCTTGGTCCGAGGTTCTGGACAAGGCCGAGACCGGAACGCCGGGTGTCGGAGCACTGCGCCTGAGGCTGGTGGCCACCAAGGGTGGTGAGCCTTTTGCCTTGCGCAATGACGACGGGAAATACCTGCCAAACGTCCTTCTGGATCTCGACTACTGGGCCTTGATGCCCATGTAAGGCAAGCCCGCCCATTGACATTGAAGTGATCGCGGTCCGGGAATTCCGTGCTACGTTTGCCTTATGATGATGTTGCGCGCGATCACTGCCAGCCTGTGCCTGGCCTCACAGGCCCACGCCTGTGATCTGGCTCTGGCTTTGGCGGTGGATGTGTCGGGCTCGGTCGATTCCGAGGAATATCGGATACAAATGGATGGCCTTGCCGCCGGTCTACGTGATCCGATTGTGTCTGAGGCGTTGGTGCGCGGACAGGCTCAATTGATGCTGGTGCAGTGGACCGGCAGTTCGCGTCAGCGCGTTACGCTTCCATGGACCCGGATCGACAGTTTTGCCACCCTCGATAACTTCGCGGGGCAGGTCGCCGCAGACCCACGTGTCTGGCGCAACTTTTCAACCGCGATTGGCGAAGCTCTTGAAATGACAATTGCTCATTTCGACAAGGTGACCGATTGCAAGCGCCATCTTATAGACCTCTCGGGCGATGGAATTTCGAACGAGGGTATCGAGCCTGCAAAACTGCACCACAAACTGCGCGAGCGGGGTGTCACCGTAAACGCAATTGCCATTGAAGAGAGCGAACCTGATCTGACGGCATATTTCTTCGAAAACGTCATCGTGGGCGAGGGGGCCTTTGTCGTCTCGGCTGCGGGATTTGCCGACTACCCTGAACGCATTCGCAAAAAACTGCTGCGCGAAGTGACGCAGCAGACTGCGGGGTTGAAACAAGGCCAGGAATAGATTCGTGATCACATTGCTTTAGCGTTGAAAACGCTAACATTGGCGGCCTTGAGTTCGTTTTGTGATCACGCAAAATATGCTCGTGATCACAAAACAGTTTTATCATGCGATTTGCGGCGGATTTAACGCTTTTTGCACCTGCAGCGCGTGACAGTGTCGCAAAAAACAGTAAAACGTTCGGTAGCCAACCGAAAAGGAGCCGCCATGGCCGATGTAAATCGGGGCAACCGCCCGCTTTCGCCGCACCTGTCGATCTATCGTCCTCAGCTGACGTCGGTCACATCCATCCTGACCCGTATTACCGGAAACGCGATGATTGTCGCCGCGCTTTTGATCGTCTGGTGGTTCCTGGCCGCAGCGACGTCTCCCGAAGCGTTTGAACGCGCCAATTGGTGGCTGACCTCGGTACTGGGTGATCTGGTCATGGCATTCTCTCTGTGGGGGTTGTGGTATCACACACTGGCGGGCGTTCGGCACCTGATCTGGGACAACGCGGTTGGTCTGGACCTGCCCACAGCAACCAAGCTGGGTTGGGCCGTTGTCATTGGCTCGGTCGTTCTGACCCTGCTCACTCTTTTGATCGTAGCGTAAAGGAGTCTCACGATGCGTTATCTGACAGACCGCAAACGCGCGATCGGTCTTGGTTCGGCCAAATCGGGCACCGCCCATTTCTGGAGCATGAAGGTCAGTTCGGTGGCTCTGCTGATCCTTGTTCCTCTGTTTATCTTCACATTCGGCCCGGTTCTGGGTCAGCCCTATGATGTGGTGCTGGACTATTACGCGCGCCCCTTCCCGGCGATTGTCGCCGCGCTGACACTGGTGGTCGGGTTCAAACACTTTGCCGAAGGCGCGCAGGTGATGCTTGAGGATTATGTTCACGGCACCCTAGAAAAGGTGCTGATCATCCTCACCACCTGTCTGTCCTATGGCGCAGCTGCGGCTGGCGTTTTCGCCATCGCGCGCATTGCCCTCTAATTCCCGGAGCTGAAAGAAATGGCTGCATACGAATACGAAACGCATGAATATGACGTGGTCGTTGTCGGCGCTGGTGGGGCCGGCCTGCGGGCAACGCTGGGCATGGCGGAACAGGGTTTGCGCACGGCCTGCGTGACCAAGGTGTTCCCGACCCGCTCGCACACCGTTGCCGCGCAAGGCGGGATCGCCGCATCGCTGTCGAATATGGGACCCGACAACTGGCAGTGGCATATGTATGACACCGTCAAGGGGTCCGACTGGCTGGGTGACACCGATGCCATGGAATACCTCGCGCGTGAGGCACCCAAGGCGGTGTATGAACTGGAACATTATGGCGTGCCGTTCAGCCGCACCGAAGAAGGCAAGATTTATCAGCGTCCCTTTGGTGGCCACACCACCGAGTTCGGCGAAGGCCCTGCCGTGCAGCGTACCTGCGCCGCCGCCGACCGGACCGGCCACGCGATCCTGCACACGCTGTATGGCCAAAGCCTCAAGAACAACGCTGAGTTCTATATCGAATATTTCGCCATCGACCTGATCATGTCGGATGATGGACAATGTCAGGGTGTCGTCTGCTGGAAGCTGGACGACGGCACCATGCATGTATTCAACGCCAAGATGGTTGTGCTGGCGACCGGCGGTTATGGCCGTGCCTATTTCAGCGCCACTTCGGCCCATACCTGCACCGGCGACGGCGGTGGCATGGTGGCCCGTGCGGGTCTGGCGCTGGAAGATATGGAATTCGTGCAGTTCCATCCCACTGGTATCTACGGCTCGGGCTGCCTGATCACTGAAGGTGCGCGCGGTGAAGGCGGATACCTGACCAACTCAGAAGGCGAACGGTTCATGGAGCGTTATGCGCCCCAGTACAAGGATCTCGCGCCGCGCGATTATGTCAGCCGTTCAATGGCGATGGAAATCCGCGAAGGGCGCGGTGTCGGCGGTGAGGGGGATCACATCCACCTTAACCTCAGCCACCTGCCGCCCGAGGCGCTGGCAGAACGGCTGCCCGGCATCTCGGAATCGGCCAAGATCTTTGCCGGTGTCGACGTTACCAAGGAACCGATCCCGGTTCTGCCCACCGTGCATTACAACATGGGCGGTATCCCAACCAACTATTGGGGTGAGGTGATCAACCCCACCGCCGCCGATCCGAACGCAATCGTGCCCGGGCTGATGGCTGTGGGTGAGGCCGGTTGTGCCTCGGCCCATGGGGCGAACCGTCTGGGTTCGAACTCCTTGATCGACCTCGTGGTGTTTGGCCGTGCGGCGGCAATCCGCGCCGGTCAGGTGGTGGACGCAAACGCGCCGAACCCGGTGCTGAACCAAGCGTCGGTGGATCAGGCGTTCGACCGGTTCGACGGGTTGCGAAATGCCAATGGCAGCATCGCCACCGCCGATCTGCGGCTTGAGATGCAAAAGACCATGCAGGCTGATGCTGCCGTGTTCCGGACTGGCAAGACACTGGCCGAAGGGGTCGAGAAGATGACGGCCATCGCATCCAAGATGGACGATCTGAAGGTCACCGACCGCTCTTTGGTCTGGAATAGCGACCTGATGGAGACGCTGGAACTCACCAACCTGATGCCTAATGCGCTGGCCACCATCGTTGGTGCCGAGGCGCGCAAGGAATCCCGCGGCGCCCATGCGCATGAGGACTTCACCACCCGAGATGACGAGAACTGGCGGGTTCACACCATCAGCCGGGTCGAGGGCACGAATGTAGACCTCAGCTATCGCCCAGTGATCGTCGATCCGCTGACCACCGAGGACGAAGGCGGCATCAGCCTCAAGAAAATCGCGCCCAAGGCGCGGACGTTCTAAGGAGAGGAACTTATGGTACAACTGACCCTCCCCAAGAATTCCCGGATCACCACCGGCAAGACCTGGCCCAAGCCCGAAGGCGCAACCAACGTGCGCAAGTTCCAGATCTATCGCTGGAACCCGGATGATGGCCAGAACCCACGTGTGGACACTTATTTCGTCGACATGGACACCTGCGGCCCGATGGTTCTGGATGCGCTGATCAAGATCAAGAACGAGATTGATCCGACCCTGACGTTCCGCCGGTCCTGTCGTGAGGGCATCTGTGGCTCTTGCGCGATGAACATCGACGGGATCAACACGCTGGCCTGTATCTATGGCATGGATGAGATCAAAGGTGACGTGAAGATCTATCCACTGCCGCACATGCCGGTGGTCAAGGACCTGATCCCTGATCTGACGCACTTCTACGCCCAGCACGCCAGCATCATGCCGTGGCTGGAGACCAAGACCAACCGTCCTGCGAAGGAATGGAAGCAGTCGATCGAAGACCGAAAGAAATTGGATGGTCTGTACGAATGCGTGATGTGTGCCAGCTGCTCGACTTCGTGCCCCAGCTATTGGTGGAACGGTGACCGCTACCTCGGCCCCGCTGCGCTTCTGCATGCCTATCGCTGGATCATCGACAGCCGGGATGAGGCCACGGGCGAGCGTCTGGATGAGCTTGAAGATCCGTTCAAGCTGTACCGCTGCCACACGATCATGAACTGCGCGAAGACCTGCCCCAAAGGCTTGAACCCGGCCAAGGCGATTGCTGAGATCAAGAAGATGATGGTCGAACGCGCGGTGTGATGCGAAACATAGCACTTGCCGGTTTGCGGCAAGTGCAATCCCCATCTGCAAAAATGGACGATGCGCGCGCCTTTGGGCAGGCGTATGGTTTGGATGGGGAGGAGTGATAAGACGATTACGGGATCACTCCGATGAGCACAGATAAAAAGAAAACCGATGCAGCTAAGGCTCTTGAGCTTCTAGAACAAGCTTGGAGCTACTACGCACCCGAACCCAAGGTCCCAGCTTTTGAGGAAGCGCCGGAGCTGTTCGAATACGCTAATGCAGCGTAAAGCGCCTGCCTGACCTTGAAAATCTCTTAGCAATCAGCAAAGCAGAAGGATGCCTGTCCTTCTGCTTTTGCTTGCCGCTGGTGTTTTCGCTTATCTCTTTTGGCGTTCGCGAACCTCTTCGCTGACGCGCGAGTGCAGATGGCGGCAGCATCGGGACGAGGGGCAATGGCGTTGCAGTTTCTGCGGTGCGGTTTCTCAATCGGATGAAGAACCAATCCGCTGCCTGAAGGGGCAGGGGTGACGAGCTTCCGGTTTTTCGCGCTGATCGGGTTTTCGGGGAAGGGTCTGGTTTCTCAGCAATCAGGGGCCAGATTGCCTGGCGATGGTTCTTTCGCGCCCGATGATCAGAAGGCCGCCGCCAACGATTAGGAATACTCCGGGGATAAGATCATCAAAAGGAGTCTCGGCAAAAAAGACCCAACCCAGAATGAATGAGGACAGGATGCCGAAGTATTGAAAGGGTGACAGGCTGCTGGGGTCAGCCATTCGGTTTGCTGTTGTCATGCAAAGGGCGGCCAGTCCTCCGACCAGACCCATCGAGCCAAGCCATATCCAGATGACCGGTTCTTCGATCAGAGAGAATCCGGTAGTCTCCAGTACGAAGATGGTCGAGCTTATGAGCGCGGTTATGGTGTAGTAGAGGTTGATCAATGCGGTCGGTACGGAGCGATCGAAGAGCTTTGCGGTCACGCTGGAGCTTGCATAGCCAAGCGCGGCGCAGATCGGCAGCAGCGTGTGCCAACTCAAATGCGCTGTGTCCGGCTTTAGCACCATCATCACACCGACGAAGCCCAACCCAACCGCCAGCCACCGCCAGAGGCCGATTTTGTGCCGAAGGATCGGCACTGATAAGGCGGTGATGAATAAAGGGCCCGCAAAGACCAATGTCGTGGCAGTCGCAAGATCCATATAGATGAGCGACAGGTAAAAGCTCATCTGCGCCATGACGCCCAAGGCTCCGCGCGCGATGGCCAGCCGCCATTGTCTTACGGCAATTGGCCGACCCGCGTCGATCCAGTCGCGCGATGACAGCAGGATCGCCAACGCAGGGATGAGCCCGAATAGGTTGCGAAATACCGTAAGCTCTTGGGTCGAGAACTGAGCGCTGAGATGTTTCACAATCGCCCCCATGACATCGTACAGTACGATCGCGAGGATGATTACGAAGGCGGCCCTGAGGAAAGGGGCGGACGGTGTGTTGGTGTTCATGTCTGACGCTCCGATGGGATGTGTCGCCGCGCGGAGCGACTCACGATTTGCAACGGGTAACCTATTGACAAAAATAAATAAACACGCCTTATTCGTAACGCCGAGAGTCGAAGCTGAAGCTGGGATGGCCGCTATTAGCACGCGAATCCCGAAGCTTAGGCTGAGAAGTGTTTAGCGGTATCGCTCTTCGGTCGTCTCCAAACTGAGTCACCTAAAATTCGCCCCTGTTGGCCCGTGACCGTGCAGCTTTGGGCTTTTACGTCGACGCGAACTGCGCCAATCTCGAGCCATGATAGATTCTCAGAACTTCCCCCAACCGCCGAGCGACGCCGAAGACCGCCGCGCCATCGCGCCCGTTATTTGCTATCCCACCGACGGGTTGCCGAAGCCGCACTTGGCGCTGTACCAAGCAGCCCGCGAAACCGCGCAAAAAACCGATGAAGTGTTGGTGCCCGCGCGTGACGCACGTTGTTTTGAGGTGCCCGCCGGGCATTTCTTTCGCATCACCTCGGTCGAAGGTCCGCAGGTCGGGGACCTGAATATCTGGAACCTGAACGACCTGTCTGAACGGTTTTATTCCGGCAAAACCCGCGCGCTGCATGGCACCCACCTGACGACGGGTGAGCAGATGTGGTCAAGCTTCCCGCATATGCGCCCAATGGCGACCATCATTGCCGATACGCTAGGCTGGTATGGGATCGACGCGTTTGGCGGTTCGGTTCATGATGTGATCGGCACCCGCTGTGATCCCTATACGGGCAATCTGCTGTCAGGGACTCAGTACCATCATTGTTGTCATTCGAACCTGACCCGCGCATTGGCAGATCACCTGAGTATTCCCCTGGCTGAGGCTGAGCCTGCGGTGCACGATGTTCTGAACGTGTTCATGTGCACCGGGTTCACCCGCGATACCGGTCAGTATTTCATGAAAGCCTCACCCGTGCGGCCCGGTGATTACCTGGAGTTCTTTGCCGAGATCGACCTGTTGGGCAATCTCAGCGCCTGTCCTGGTGGTGACTGCTCATCCGAACATTCCTCGGACACGGCGTCGTGCCATCCATTGCTGGTCGAAGTCTTTGCCCCTGCTGACGGCGCGTTGGAAGGGTGGAGCAGCCCTGCGCGCAATGCATATGATCGCACGCATGGGCTTTAGCGTTTAGAGGTGCGTTAGGACGTTGTGAACGCCGCCTCAAGCGCGATCTCGACCATGTCGCCAAAGCTGCGCTCGCGCTCGGATGAGGGCAGCGCTTCGCCGGTCAGCAGGTGGTCCGAGACAGTCAGGACGGCCAGAGCACGGCATTTGTGGCGCGCCGCGAGGATGTAAAGCTCTGCGGCTTCCATCTCGACCCCCAGAACGCCGTGGCGCACCATCTGTTCATTCAGATCAGGGCGTTCGTCATAGAATACATCCGAGGAATAGATGCCACCCACATGGGTTGGTGTGCCTTTGGCCTTTGCCGCTTGCGCGGCGGCCTGCAGCAGGTCCCAATCGGCGCAAGGCGCAAAGTTCATCTCTTTCATGATCCCGCGCGACGGTGTGCTGAGCGTGGTGGACGTCATTGCCAGAATGACATCGCGTACATTGACGCTGTCCTGCATACCCCCGCAGGAGCCGATGCGGATCAGGGTTTTCGCCCCGTAATCACGGATCAGTTCGTTGACGTAGATCGACAGCGACGGCATCCCCATGCCGCTACCCTGAATGGTCACCGGATTTCCGTTCCACGTGCCGGTAAATCCAAGCATGCCACGAACGTCATTGACCAGTTTGACGTCTTTCAAAAATGTCTCTGCCGCCCATTTCGCGCGATAGGGGTCACCGGGCAAAAGAACGGTTTCGGCAATATCACCTGTTTCGGCTCCGATATGAATTGTCATCTCGGCAAATGCCCCCGCTCAGATTTCCAGATCAGATATGTCGGCCCCGGCTTTCAGGGCGTCATGCACCCATTGCGGCTTGCGACCCCGGCCCGTCCAGGTTTGGGCCTCATTGCTCGGATTGCGATATTTGGGTGCGGCCTTGGTGGATTTCGTGGCTTTTGCACCTTCGGGCGACAATTCGGACAAGGAGAACCCGAATTCCGCGGCCGCTTTTTCCGCCGCTTTCAAAGCTTCTTTACGTGCGCGTGCCTCGGCGCCTTTCAGCGCTTTTTCGACTTTATTGCGCAATTCAAGCAATTCTTTGTGCGACATTTTTTCAAGATCGATCGCCATTTTCTTTCTCCACACCGTTTGCTCCCAAAACACTGGAATTGGGAAATCGCAATTTCCGGTCCTGTCTATTCCTTTTTTATTGGAAATAGAAATGGAGATTTTATAGAGGTGGCGTTCTTATTCCGCCGCCATATTTTTTGGGTCAGCCAAAGTGATGATATCGCCCATGATCGTGTTCAGCTCAAAGTTCTTGGGCGTATAGATTTCAGCTACCCCCATGGCGCGCAGGCTCTCGGCATCTTCGTCGGGAATGATCCCGCCAACAACGACGGGGATATCGCTCAAACCTTCGTCTTTCAGGCGGGTCATCACATCTTGCACCAATGGCAGGTGGCTGCCGGACAAGATGGACAGACCAATGACATGAGCATTGTCCTCACGCGCGGCGGAGACAATCTCTTCGGGTGTCAGGCGAATGCCATCATAGCTGATATCCATGCCACAATCGCGGGCGCGGAAAGCGATTTGCTCGGCGCCGTTTGAATGTCCGTCCAAACCCGGTTTGCCAACAAGGAACTTCAATCGGCGACCGAGCTTGTCACTGACCGCATCAACGGCAGCCCGCAGATCATCCAGCCCTTCGGTCTTATTGGACACCGAGCCGGAAACGCCCGTCGGTCCACGATAGGTGCCGTAGGCTTTGCGCATTTCTTCGGCCCATTCGCCGGTGGTGACGCCCACTTTTGCCGCTGCAATCGAAGGTGCCATCACATTGGCCCCCGATTGCGCTGCCTCACGCAGGTCGTTCAACGCGGCTGCAACGGCCGCGTCGTTGCGATCTGCGCGCCAGTCATTCAGGCGCCCGATTTGATCCTGTTCGACCGCAGGATCGACGACCATGATGCCGCCATCCTCGGTCTGAAGGGGGGATGGTTCACCCTCGGTCCATTTGTTTACGCCGACCACGACGGTTTCATTACGCTCGATCCGGTTCAGCCGTTCAGCATTCGAATCCACCAGTCGGGATTTCATGTACTCGATTGAGGCAACCGCTCCGCCCATCGACTCGAGGTTCGCCAACTCAGCGCGCGCACCTTCTTTGAGCTCTTCGACCTTGGCATCAACCACCGGGTTGCCGTCAAACAGGTCGCCATACTCCAGCAGGTCGGTTTCATAGGCCAGGATTTGCTGCATCCGCATTGACCACTGCTGATCCCAGGGGCGCGGCAGGCCAAGTGCTTCGTTCCACGCGGGCAGCTGCACTGCGCGCGCGCGGGCATTCTTGGACAGTGTCACCGCCAGCATCTCGATCAGGATGCGATAGACGTTGTTTTCGGGTTGCTGCTCGGTCAGGCCCAGCGAATTGACCTGAACGCCATAGCGGAATCGGCGAAACTTGGGATCTTCGACGCCGTAGCGTTGTTGCAGAATTTCATCCCAAAGATCGACAAAGGCGCGCATTTTGCACATTTCGGTAACAAAGCGGATGCCGGCATTCACGAAGAATGAAATGCGACCGCAAAGTGCCGGGAAATCTTCAGCCGGAACACGGGGGCGCAACTCGTCCAACACCGCGATGGCTGTGGCCAGCGCATAGGCCAGCTCTTGCTCGGGCGTCGCGCCGGCCTCCTGCAGGTGATAGGAACACACATTCATCGGGTTCCATTTGGGCACGTTGGTGTAGCAATACTCGGCCACGTCCGCGATCATCTTCAGTGATGGTTTCGGCGGGCAGACATAGGTGCCGCGGCTCAGATATTCCTTGATCAGGTCGTTTTGAACCGTGCCCTGCAGCTTGGAGACATCCGCGCCCTGTTCCTCGGCCACCGCGATGTAAAGCGCCAGCAACCATGGTGCAGTGGCGTTGATTGTCATCGAGGTGTTCATCTGCTCCAGCGGAATCTGATCGAACAGCATGCGCATGTCGCCCAGATGGCAGATCGGCACGCCCACCTTGCCGACCTCACCGCGCGCCAGAACATGGTCGCTGTCGTACCCGGTCTGCGTCGGCAGATCGAAGGCGACGGACAAGCCGGTTTGCCCTTTTGCAAGGTTCGCACGATAGAGTGCGTTGGACGCCTTCGCCGTAGAGTGACCAGCATAGGTTCGGATCAGCCAGGGGCGGTCTTTCTGCGTCTGCGTCATGGATGGGCCTCGCGAGTCGATGAGCAATAAAATTACGTTACATGGTGATAAATCGTAATTTTCAGCATATGTCAATTCGCTGCGTCGCGGCATAACCTGCTTTCTTCAGATTGTGAGCGGTCGCGTTTGATGGCACTGTGCCCCCATGACTCAGACCGTGGAACTTCCGCTTTGGCTGTTTGTGCTGATCGTGCTGTTTGCCGCGGTCACTTTTGCATCGCATTTCCTGTTCCCGTCGGTGCGATGGTTCTTCCGCCGCAGGCTTGAACGCGCTGTTGCGCGTCTGAATGATCGCCTTCAGCGCCCGATCCAGCCGTTCAAGCTGGCGGGCCGGCACGATATGATTCAGCGTTTGATCTATGACCCTCAGGTCACCAAAGCAGTACAGCGGCATGCGAAAGAGGAAGGCGTTCCGGATGCGGTGGCGTCCGAGCAGGCCCGACGCTATGCGCGCGAGATCGCGCCTTCGTTTTCGACGGTCGCTTATTTCAGCATTGCGATCCGTCTGGCCCGCATGCTCAGCAATGCGTTCTATAACGTTCGGCTGAGCTATGAGAACAAGGCTGCCGTGGACAACATCGATCCTGATGCGACGGTCATCTATGTGATGAACCATCGCAGCAATATGGATTACGTTCTGGTCACCTATCTGGCGGCAGATCATTCCACCCTGTCATACGCAGTGGGGGAATGGGCGCGCGTCTGGCCGCTGAGCCGCCTGATCCGTGCAATGGGGGCCTACTTTATTCGCCGCAAATCGGGCAGTGATCTCTATCGCCAGGTGCTGGCCAGCTATGTGCGCCACGCGACCGAGGCGGGCGTCACTCAGGCCATGTTTCCTGAGGGAGGCTTGAGTTTGGCCGGTAAGCTGGGTCGGCCCAAGCTTGGTCTTCTTAAATACATAGTTGATGCATCAGACCCGCAGGGGCGCGATGTGGTTTTCGTACCGGTTGCGCTGAACTATGACCGGGTTCTGGAAGATACCGTTCTGACCGCCGCTGCGAAGGATACGGAACGTCGTTTCCGTGCTCGGATCGGGGTGATTACGCGATGGACCCTGAAACAGTTATGGCGGCGCGTGGTCGGGCGCTACAAGCGGTTCGGCGTAGCTTCGGTGCGCTACGCCACCCCAATCTCGCTACAGCAATTCCGCGCCACGCACGAGCGGGATCTGACCACTGATCTTGCGCGTGAACTGATGCAAAGGATTGGCGCGGCTATTCCTTTCGCCCCTCTCCCAGCGGCGTGTCGCCTGATCCAGCAAGAGGGTGAGATGACTGAGGATGACCTTAAGGCCCGTTTGCTGGGCGCTGAGGGTGGAGCACTCGAACCGGATGCGGGCGATGCCATCGACGATGCCATCAATCAGCTGACTGAACGCCGGATTCTGTCGCGCAAGAATGGCATCTTGCGCCCATCGGGTGAGCGCGCAGAGCTACTTGATTATTATGCCGCAGCATCAGAGCCTGCCCCTCGGGACGGTAATTTTGCAGTTGCAGAAACAGTTTCTGCAACTGCTGGGTCATAAAATTACAAAAGTAGCACCAAAAACTATTGCAATATTTCTTTGTCGCCAATATCCCAGTTGGTGAAAGCCGCGATTCTGCGGCGCGGCAATGGATGAGTTAAAGGAGGCCAGCATGGCTTTGGACGTCGACAGTGGCATCGCGTCGTACGATGCGCCCGAAAAAGACCTCTATGAAATGGGAGAGATCCCTCCGATGGGATATGTTCCCAAGCAGATGTATGCCTGGGCAATTCGCAAGGAACGCCATGGCGAACCGGACACGGCGATGCAGCTTGAGGTGGTCGATGTTCCGAAATTGGACAGCCACGAGGTACTGGTGCTGGTGATGGCTGCGGGGGTCAACTACAACGGTGTCTGGGCTTCGCTTGGTAAGCCCATCAGCCCGTTTGACGGTCATGGTCAGCCGTTCCACATCGCGGGATCTGATGCTTCGGGTATCGTTTGGGCTGTAGGCGACAAGGTGCGCCGCTGGAAGGTCGGTGATGAGGTTGTGATCCATTGCAACCAGGACGATGGCGATGACGAGCACTGTAACGGTGGCGATCCGATGTATTCGGACAGCCAGCGGATCTGGGGATATGAAACCCCCGATGGATCTTTTGCCCAGTTCACTAATGTGCAGGCGCAGCAGTTGATGCCACGGCCCAAGCACCTGACCTGGGAAGAAAGCGCCTGCTATACGCTGACGCTGGCCACGGCCTATCGGATGCTGTTCGGGCATGAACCGCATGACCTGAAGCCGGGCCAGAACGTTCTGGTTTGGGGTGCGTCGGGCGGCCTGGGGTCTTACGCGATCCAGCTGATCAATACAGCAGGTGCAAACGCGATCGGCGTGATCTCGGACGAAAGCAAGCGCGACTTTGTTATGGGTCTTGGTGCCAAGGGCGTTCTGAACCGGAAGGACTTCAACTGTTGGGGTCAGCTGCCCACCGTGAACACGCCGGAATATGCCGAGTGGTTCAAAGAGGCTCGTAAGTTCGGCAAGGCGATCTGGGATATCACCGGCAAGGGTGTGAATGTCGACATGGTCTTCGAACACCCGGGCGAAAGCACTTTCCCCGTCTCGACCTTCGTAGTGAAGAAGGGCGGAATGGTTGTTATCTGCGCCGGTACGACCGGTTACAACCTGACCTTCGATGTTCGTTATATGTGGATGCACCAAAAGCGTCTGCAGGGGTCTCACTTCGCTCATCTGAAACAGGCCGCGGCGGCAAACCAGCTGATGGTTGAGCGCCGTCTTGATCCCTGCATGTCCGAAGTGTTCACATGGCAGGATCTGCCGGAGGCGCATATGAAAATGATGCGGAACGAACATAAGCCCGGCAACATGTCCGTTCTGGTTCAGGCGCCACATACAGGCATGCGGACTTTGGAAGAAGTTCTCGCTGCAGGCGACTAACGTCCAGACTGTAACACAAGATCGAAGGACCCGCGCGGCACGCCCTTGCTGCGCGGGTGTTTTGCGTTTGAGGCAGTGGTGATTTTTATCAAAGGCTTAGCAGGAGAGGCCCCGCTATTTTTGGGGAGTAGAAAGCAGCGAGTAGGCCGAAATAGTCTGCACATGTTATGGTTGTGTTAACCCTTCGTTAACTATTTCGGGGACACCTTGATGGCGCAAAATGAGTGGATACTGGACGTATTGTCGGACCTCAACGCCTTTGCGGTGGCAAACGGGTTAATCGCGCTTGCCGAACAGCTTGACGATACCAGGCTGATCGCTGCGGCCGAGATCGCGTCCTTGAAGGATGAGGCTTGCGCGCCGACGAATGGTAACACAATTCGATTTGAGCCAAATCCTCGAGGATTTGGAAAGCACCAGCACGCTTGAAGAGCTGACCAATGTTTCGGTCCAATTGCGAGACCGGTTGCAGATCGATCACATCACCTATCATTGGGTTGACGGCGCCGGAGACCAATATGGGTTTACCACTTACTCGGACGCTTGGGACGAACGATATCGGGACAAGAATTACCATCGGATTGATCCCGTCATATTAGGCTGTTTTCAGCGCTTTCATGCGGTGGACTGGAAGCAATTGAATTGGTCCGGCAAGGCAGTGCGCGCCTTTTTGGATGACGCACTGGCGCATGGCGTTGGCAATCAGGGCTATTCAATCCCGTTGCGCGGTCCAAGCGGGCAATTTGCGCTGTTTACGGTGAACCACAATTGTGACGATAAGACCTGGCAGAGCTTCATTGCGACTTATGGTCGTGATCTGATTCTTGTGGCGCATTTTCTGAATCGCAAAGCGCTGGAATTTGCCAAGGATCGGCAACCGGAAGCCACGCGCAGCCTCTCACCACGTGAAATAGATGCCATGACGCTGTTGGCGCTCGGCTATAGCAGGGCGCAGGTTGCGCATTCACTTTCGATCTCGGAACATACATTGCGCGCCTATATCGAAAGTGCGCGCGCCAAACTGGGCGCGCAGAACACGACTCATGCCATCGCAACGGCGCTCAGCCGAGGTTTAATAGTCGTTTAACGACCGTACGTTGCCCAAACTGCAAATTAACCACAAGTACGTACCCCCTTTGTTCCAAGTGGACGACAAGGGGAATACGTCATGTTGCGTTATGTGTACGCGGACGAGCTACATAAATTTCCAGCTCTGGCCAGGGGGATGTTTCGGGACCGCGCCGATCAGTTCAAAACCCGGCTGGGATGGGATGTGAAGGTTAACGAACACGGGGAAGAGCGGGATCAATATGACGATCTGAACCCGCTCTATGTGATCTGGGAAGAGGCGGATGGCAGTCATGGCGGATCGATGCGGATCCTGCCGACGACTGGCCCGGTGATGGTAAACGAAGTATTCGGGCACCTGACCGGAGGCAGCCCGATCTGTAGCCCCTTGATCTGGGAAGTGACGCGGTTTTGCCTGTCACGCACCGCAAGCGCGCATACGGCGGGGGCCATCATGCTCAGTGGGGGCGAGGTGATGGAAGGCTTTGGCCTGACTCACATCGCGGGCGTGTTTGATGCGCGCATGATCCGGATCTACCGCATGATCGGGTCTTCACCGGTGGTGCTGGGTTCGGAAGGGGCTGGTCGGGATCAGATATCGGTCGGTCTGTGGCCTTATTCGGCAGACGATTGTAACCGGGTTGCGGCCCGTGCGGGCATCCCGCGTGAGCTGTCCCGACTGTGGTTCAAGACGGCGTTCGGCAACACCGCACAGCATCGGTTTGCTTTGTCCGCCTGACCCGGGTGGAAATCGCATTCGGTGTCTGGTGGCGGGCGGCGCGTCCCTGTAGGGTCGCGCCATGTCCTTGCCCCAAGTCACCTTTTCCGAAGATCAGGCCACCGCCTTCGACAACATTGCCGAGATGTTGCGCACCGCCGGTGTCGACCTTCACGACGATGCTCTGCTGAAACTGCCGGGAGGCGGGCAATCGGGTGTCATGGCTGTGATTGGTAAGGCGGGATCGGGTAAAACCCTGTTACTGGCCGAGCTTTATAAGGCGTTGGCCGAGTCCGGAGTCAACCTGATCTCGGGCGATTTCGAAAGCCGCAAAGCCCGAGATAAGCGCAGCCTTGCGATCCTTGCCCCGACGAACAAAGCCGCCAGCGTATTGCGTTTGCGTGGTGTGCCCGCGACGACCATTCATCGCATCCTATACACTCCGGTCTACGACCCGGAATATGAGCGGATCGCGGAATGGTTGGCCGGCAATGACGAACGGCCCGAGATTGAGGGGCTGACGGACGAGGCGCTGGATCGTGCTGCCGCGTTTTATGCCAACAACAAATCCATCCCGGGTGCTTTGGCTGCGGCCGGATTGCGTGGATCCGACTTCATCACCGGCTGGAAGCGCCGAGAAGAGCCTTTGGACATCGGCTTCGTTGATGAGGCCTCTATGCTGGACGATCGCCAGTTCGAGGATTTGAAGGAGATTTTCCCTACATTGCTGCTGTTCGGTGATCCCGCGCAGCTGGCGCCTGTGAATCAGTCGGGCTCAATGGTGTTCGACAGCTTGCCAGAGCCGCGCAAACAGATTTTGCACCGGGTGCATCGGCAGACAGCGGACAACCCGATCCTTGACCTCGCACATGCACTGTCCGACCCGGCGATGGGATTTGAGGATTTCGAACGTCTGATCGAAGAGACTGCCCGTAAGGACGACCGTGTGATCTGGGGGCAAAGGGTCGAGGTTGATCTGATGGCGCGCAGCCCGGTTCTGGTCTGGCGCAACGCCACCCGAATTCGTCTGATCCAGGCATTCCGCAATGTTCATGGTGCGCCAGAGACAGAGTTGCTGGAAGGTGAGCCACTGATTTGCGATGGCATTGAACTGCCTTTGAAGCACCGCAAGAAGCGGCTGGACCTTGAGGCGCGTGGCCTGATCAAGGGCGCGCAGGTCATCTATCTGGGTCCCGGTCGAAAGCCTGGGTTCTCGCGCCTGCACGTCATGGGGGCCGAAGACCCCCAGGTCAGCGCGGCATCGATTGTACAGATCGAAAAACCGGATGAGGAAGAGCCGTTCATTCCCTATGCTGCCCGTATGGGGGCCACATTTCTGCACGGTGCTGCCGTGACGATTCACAAGGCGCAGGGGTCCCAGTGGGATACGGTTCAGGTGTTCGCGCCCGATATCTACGCTGCTGCCCGCATGGGACGGACCGAGGCAGGGCAGCCCTTGTGGAAGCGCCTTGCTTATGTGGCCATCACCCGTGCGCAGGAGCGGCTGGTCTGGGTGGTGCGTAATCGGTTGTCCAAGCCGACCCACCCCCTGCGCGTGGACGATTTGCGGGCCGAGGCTGCGCCTGCACTGACTTTAGAGGCAGAAGAGACATGAAAACGATCATAGTCACCGGCGCTAGTTCGGGCATAGGCCGAGCGACGGCCGAGCTATTCCTCTCCGAGGGATGGGTCGTCGGATTGTTGGCGCGCAGCGCGGACAAGCTGCACGAGATGGCCGACCGGCGCGACAACGCAGTTCCTCTGGTCGCGGACGTGACCAATCCTGATGCCGTTACAACCGCCTTCTCTGAGTTCATGGCGAAGGCCGACCGACTGGATGTCCTGTTCAACAACGCTGGCATTTTCGCGCCCGGCGGCACCATCGACGAGATCGCGCTTGAGGACTGGTACAACTCGGTCAATGTAAACCTGAATGGCATGTTTCTATGCGCCCGTGCAGCGTTTGCAGCCATGCGGGGACAGCAGCCTCAGGGTGGGCGGATCATCAACAACGGTTCGATTGCGGCCCATGTGCCGCGCCCGAACTCGGTACATTACTCGGCGACAAAACACGCAATTACCGGCCTGACCCGCAGCCTGTCTTTGGATGGGCGCGCGTTTGGTATCGCCTGCGGACAGATCGACATTGGAAATGCGCGCACACCGATGATTCAGGATCTGGTCGACAAGGCCATCGCTGCAGGGAAGACGCCCGACCCAACCATGGATGTCGACGATGCAGCCCGTTCGGTTTTGCATATGGCCAGTTTGCCGCCCGAGGCGAACGTGCAGTTCATGACCGTCATGGCAACAACCATGCCCTATATCGGACGTGGATAGCGCTTAATTCTCGCGCAATAACCGGAAGGCGGTCGATGCCCCCCAACCTGCAGCGATGGCGATAGCCAGCGACATCAGGCCGTACCAAATCGGCTGCTGACGGGACATATTATATAGAAACCGTTCCAACCCCACCTTACGTACGTCGATCGAGGTCTCAAAGCTTGATACGACATTGCCGCCGCGGGTCAGGAAAATACGGGCGGTATAGTCACCTTCGGTCAGGTCCGAGGGCATTTCGATCGATGTGCGGAACAAGGTTTGCTCATCCACCGCAACGGTGTTTTCCCGGATCGAATACAGCCCTTCGCTTTCGCGGATGCGAATAACCGCAGCCGCAAAGTCTTGCGCGCCCTGAATGTTCATATCTGCGCCAACCGACCGGATGGCGCGCTCGATCGAAACCTTGTTACGCAGATCTTCGGTGTTGGTCAGTACCTCGCCAAACGGTGCACTGGTGGCAACCGCGTAAAAGCTGGGGGCAAGATCGACGACAAGACTGTCAGTGTTCACCCAGATGCCAAACTTCTTTTCTTTACGCCGCACGGTGACGGGTTCGGATGGGCCGACGACCGACACGATCACTTCAAGCGGAGGTCCTTCAGGGATCGGAGCTTCGCGCTTGACCGCACCAAAGACAAGAATTTCCGAGCCGTCGAAATTCGCGGTGATCGAAACGCGGTCCTGAGACAGGCCAAGAACAACCTGTTCTTCCTCGGCGTAAGCCGGCAGGCAGATCAAGCACAGGGCGGCGATCAGACGCAACATCTCAATGACCTCCCGCATCGCCCAGTGAATACAGCTCAGCCGGTTGCAGCAGCAGGTCCAGCGCGAGTTTGCCACAAACCACCAGAACAAGGGCAGCCAGCAGAACACGCAGCTGCTCGGCTGGCATCCGCGCTCCGATCACCGTACCGATCTGAGCACCAACCACGCCGCCGACCAGCAGCAGAACCGCGAGGACTACATCAACCGTATAGTTGGTGGTGGCGTGCAGCATGGTGGTGAACGCCGTCACAAAGATGATTTGGAACAGCGAAGTTCCGACCACCACCTTGGTAGGCATCCCAAGCAGGTAGATCATCGCAGGCACCATGATGAACCCGCCACCCACGCCCATGATCGCGGACAGAATGCCAACAAACAGCCCCACCATCACTGGCGGGATGACCGAGATATACAGCCCCGAGGTCCGAAACCGCATCTTGAACGGCATCGCGTGCACCCATCCGCGTTGACGGCGCTTTGGCGCTGCGCCGCCGCCCTTGCGGGACTTGCGCAGGGCATTTAGGCTCTCGATAAACATCAGGCTGCCGATTACGCCCAGGAAAACGACATAGCAAAGCTTGACCAGCAGATCGACCTGCCCAAGGCTTTTGAGATAGTTGAACAGGATCACACCTAGGGCGGCCCCAATCAAGCCACCGACCAGAAGCACCGTTCCCATTCTAAGATCAACCGTTCGGCGCCTGAAATGAGCCAGAACGCCCGAAAAGGACGATGCGACGATCTGATTGGCCTCAGTCGCGACCGCAACGGCAGGGGGTATGCCGATGAAGAACAAAAGCGGCGTCATCAGAAAGCCGCCGCCCACTCCGAACATGCCAGATAAGATCCCCACCATGCCGCCCAGTCCAAACAGCAAAAAGGCATTTACGGAGACTTCGGCAATCGGAAGATAGATTTGCATGGCTTCTTCTAAACGGGAAGGGTCACGCCGCGCGCGGCAGCGGATCCCGGGACAACGTAAAACTCAACAGACGAAGCGCACGCAACAGCTTGGCCAGTAGGTGCCTGAGCTGCAGAGTTGTTGCGGGGCAAGTCCATACCTCTTTAGAACGGTTGCGGCATACAAAATCAACTCCGTATGCCGCTTTGCAGCAAACAGGACTGCAGGGCAGTCCAGAACTGGCCTTATCAGCGCTCTTTCACATAGGGTTCGCCGCCTGCGCGTGGCGGTACAGCTTTGCCTACGAACCCGGCCAGGATTACCACGGTCAGGATGTAAGGCAGGGCGTCCATGACCTGTACTGGTATCACCACTCCGCCCAGATCGATGTTCTGGAATCGAAGTGCGATGGCCTGCAGCAGCCCGAACAACAGGCAGGCCCACATGGCATGCCAGGGCCGCCATTTCGCAAAGATCAGGGCGGCCAAAGCGATGAACCCGCGCCCTGCGGTCATTTCTTTCACGAAACCTGCTTGCAGCGCTGTTGCCAGATAGGCCCCTGCGATCCCGCACAGCACACCGCAGATCGCTACAGCCGCATAGCGCAGGCCGACGACCGAGACACCGGCGGTATCCACCGCTGCCGGGTTTTCGCCAACCGCGCGCAGGCGTAGCCCGAACCGGGTGCGGAACAGAATCCACCAGGTCAGCGGCACCATCAGGAAGGCCGTATAGACCAGAACGGAATGGCCGGACAGAAGCTCGGAATAGATCATATGCGGGACGTTGGTTTCGGACATCAGTTCGGAAACCGGTTGCCCGGTCAACTCGGCGTCCGTGGGGCCGATGGCATAGGGGAACTCAGCGGATTCAAACCGCCCACCGCCGAACAGGGACGGTGTACGACCGCCCTGCTGAAACCAGCTCTGCGCCACAAGAACCGTCATGCCAGAGGCGAGGAAATTGATCGCAACGCCCGAGATCAGCTGGTTGCCCCGGAACGTGATCGATGCAAACCCATGTAACGCCGAGAGGACCAGAGAGGACGCGATCCCCGCCAGCAGACCGAGCCAGACCGATCCGGTTACCGCGGCCACGGCAGCCGAGAAGAAGGCTGACATCAGCATCTTACCTTCGAGGCCGATGTCGAAGATGCCCGCACGCTCGGAATAAAGCCCTGCCAAACAGGCAAGCAGCAGAGGTGTTGCCAGACGAATGGTCGAATCCAGAACCTGGATGAGAGTCAGGAAGATATCCATCAGGTCGATCCCTTCCGGAAGCTCAGGAACAGCTTTTCAAGCGGCATCCGTACCATGTTGTCGAGTGCGCCGGTAAACAGGATGACCAGCGCCTGAATGACCACGATCAGCTCGCGGGGGATCGATGTCCACAGCGCCAGTTCTGCGCCGCCCTGATAAAGGAAGCCAAACAGGATTGCGGCCAAAAACACGCCGAACGGGTGCGAGCGACCCATCAGCGCCACCGCAATCCCGATGAACCCGGCCCCCTCGGTCGAGTTCAAAACCAGCCGTTCGGCCTCGCCCATCACGTTGTTGATCGCCATCAGGCCTGCCAGAGCGCCCGAGATCAGCATGGCAATGATGGTGATCTTGACCGGCGAGATACCGGCGTAAACAGCCCCGGTTTCCGAATGGCCGTAGGCGCGGATTTCATACCCCAGACGCGTGCGCCAGATTAGAGCCCAGACAACGACGCAGGCGATAAGCGCCACGAAGAACGAGATATTCGCAGGTGCGCCGCGGAACATCACGTTTTCGGCTGTCGAGAACATGGACTGAAAGGTCGGCAGATGCACCGCCTCGGGGAAGCGCGCCGTCGCCGGGTCTTGCGAGCCTTGCGGGCGCATCACGTTGACCAGCATGTAGTTCAGGAAAGCGGCGGCGATAAAGTTGAACATGATCGTGGTAATCACGATATGGCTGCCGCGCTTGGCTTGCAGATAGGCCGGGATCGCGGCCCAGGCTGCACCAAAGATCATCGATGCGGCGCAGGCGGCCAGCAAAGCAATGGTCCAGTGCGGCCAGGGCACGGATAGGCAGACGATAGCAACGCCTAAGCCCCCCAGCATGGCCTGACCTTCCCCACCGATGTTGAACAGGCGCGCGTGAAAGGCCACCGCAACCGCCAAACCGGTGAAAATGAAGTTGGTCGCGTAATAGAGTGTGTATCCCCAGCCATAGGTCGACCCGAGAGCGCCGGTAACCATCAGGTTCACCGCTTCAATCGGGTCTTCTCCGATCGCGAGGATGACAAGTGCCGAAAGGATTGTGGCCAAGAGCAGGCTGATCAGCGGGATCAGTACCACATCGGCCCATTTGGGCATTTTTTCCATGATTCAGGCGGCCTCTCCTGCAACACCGGCCATCAGCAGGCCCAGTTCTTTTTCATCCGTCTCGGCGGGCAGACGCTCGCCCATGATATGTCCATCGAACATCACCGCGATCCGGTCCGAGAGCGAGAAGATTTCTTCCAACTCGACCGAGACCAGCAGGATCGCCTTACCCTGATCGCGCAGGGCGACGATCTGTTTGTGAATGAATTCGATCGCACCGATATCCACGCCTCGCGTGGGCTGACCCACCAGCAACAGGTCGGGATTGCGTTCGATTTCACGCGCAACAACGATCTTCTGCTGATTGCCGCCGGAAAAGCTCTTGGCGGTCAGCCAGCCATTAGGCGGACGCACGTCGAATTTTTCGATCTTGGCTTCCGTGTCGGCGCGCAGGGCGGCATTATCCATGAAGATGCCGCGCTTGTAGGCAGGATCGCGGTGATAGCCGAAGGCCACGTTTTCCCACGCGTGAAACTCCATGATCAGGCCTTCGCGCTGTCGGTCTTCGGGGACATGGGCGATGTGCTGCGCGCGCCGCGCCTGACCGTCCGAACCCGCACCGCTGAGAGCAAGAGGTTCTCCGTTCAGTTTGA
The DNA here is from genome assembly GCF_056537345.1 of Ruegeria sp. CF4. NCBI lineage: Bacteria > Pseudomonadati > Pseudomonadota > Alphaproteobacteria > Rhodobacterales > Roseobacteraceae > Ruegeria > Ruegeria sp. CF4. Next base: position 343,224 of record NZ_JBQFRJ010000002.1, read on the forward strand.
TTGATCCTTGACCGGGCCGCATTCCGCCCAAAACCTCAAGCAATTCGGATTGCCCGTTTCCAGCAACCCCGGCGACGCCCACAATCTCACCCGCGCGGACCGTCAGGTTGATGCCTTTGACACGCTCGACCCCGGCACCGTCGATGACGCTGAGATTTTCGATCTCAAGAACCGGCTTGCCCGGTTGGGCAGGTACTTTGTCGACCTGCAGTAACACCTTGCGGCCCACCATCAATTCGGCCAGCTCCTGTGGGTTGGTGTCGGCGGTTTTGACGGTCGCCGTCATCTCGCCCCGCCGCATCACCGAGACCGTATCGGTGTTTTCCATGATTTCCCGCAGCTTGTGGGTGATCACGATGATAGTCTTCCCCTCGGACCGCAACCGGTCGAGGATACGGAACAGTTGATCGGCTTCGGCAGGGGTCAGAACGCCGGTGGGTTCGTCCAGAATCAGTATCTCGGCTTTGCGGTAGAGCGCTTTCAGGATTTCGACCCGCTGCTGCATGCCCACACCGATCTCATCGATGCGTTTGTCCGGATCGACAAACAGCTCGTATTCTTCTTCGAGCGCTTTCAGTTCCTTGCGGGCTTTCGCCAGCGATGGTGCAAGCAGCCCACCATCTTCAGCACCTAGAACGATGTTTTCCAGAACGGTGAAGTTTTCCACCAGTTTGAAATGCTGAAACACCATCCCGATGCCCGAGGCGATAGCGGCCTGACTGTCGGGAATGTCGGTCTTGGTTCCGTTGATCCAGATCTCACCTTTGTCGGCTTTGTAGAAGCCGTAGAGGATGCTCATCAGCGTGGATTTGCCCGCACCGTTTTCACCGATGATCCCGTGGATCGTGCCGGGGGCGACGCTGATGGAGATGTCTTTGTTAGCCTGAACCGGCCCAAAGGCTTTGGAAATCCCTTTGAGCTCAATGGCGGGGACGGTCATGTCTTGTCCTCAATTGCCGAAGGGGCCGCATGCGGCAGAATGGTTGCGAGGCGGAGGACATATCCACCGCCCCGCGCGATATCAGAACTGCAGTGCCGGGCAGCTGTCGTTCTCGTAATAGCTGACAACACTCACGTTGCCGTCGATGATATCCTGACGGGCCTTGTCGACCGCGGCTTTCATGTCATCGGAAACCAGCGGAGCGTTGTTTTCGTCCATCGCATAGCCAACGCCATCTTCGGACAGGCCCATGACGAATACGCCGGTTTCAACGCCCTCACCCGCTTTCATCGCTTCATAAACGGCGACGTCCACACGTTTCAGCATCGAGGTCAGAACTTTGCCCGGATGCAGGTGGTTCTGGTTGCTATCCACACCGATAGACAGGATGCCCTCGTCCGCAGCGGTCTGCAGCACGCCAACACCGGTACCGCCAGCAGCGGCGTAAACCACGTCAGCACCCTGGCTGATCTGCGCTTTGGTGAGTTCTGAACCTTTAACCGGGTCGTTCCATGCCGCCGGAGTGGTTCCGGTCATGTTTGCAACCACGTTGATATCGGGGTTCACGGCTTTGGCGCCTTGCGCATAACCGCAGCCAAAGTGACGGATCAGCGGAACATCCATACCGCCGATGAAACCCACGGTGCCGGATTTGGACGCCATTGCCGCCATCATGCCGACCAGATACGAACCTTCATGTTCGGCGAAACCGACCTGACGCAGGTTAGGCGCGTCCAGCCATGTCACGTCGACCACAACAAAGGTCGTGTCCGGGTAGTCGGCCACAACAGCGCTGAGCGGGTCGGCCATGCCGAAGCCCATGGTGATGATCGGGTTCGAGCCCGCTTCGGCAAAGCGGCGCAGGGCTTGTTCGCGCTGGGCCTCGGACTGCATCTCGATCTCGCGGTAGGTGCCGCCGGTCTCTTCCGCCCAGCGTGAAGCACCGTTATGCGCCGCCTCGTTGAACGACTTGTCGAACTTGCCACCCAGATCGAAGATCAAGGCGGGTTCGGCCAGTGCCGCGCCAGCTGTCAGTGCAACCGCTGCTGCGGCGCCCATCAAGGATTTCATAAGGATCATTTGTTACTCCCGTTGGTTATTATCGGTCTGGGGCCAATATACCCCGCCACCCACTCAGAGCGAGCATACTTGTTGTGATGGCGGGAATTAAGGCCGTTTGCAACAGCCCCGGTCAACTGAATTTTGATCGGCTGGTCAAAAAAATTGGATTATTTGCTGTCTAAGTGGCGTTCCATCATGATGGCATCCACTTTCGGGCCGTTATTGCGCCGATAATAGGCAGTGCGCCGTCCGCAGGGCGTATATCCAGACATTTCGTACAATGCGATGGCCGCAGTATTGTCCGCAGCGACCTCAAGAAACGCCCGCGATGCCCCCAGTTGCTGAGCGCGAGCTTGCCAATCTGCCATCACCCGCCGGGCAAGGCCTCGTCGTTGGTATTTTGGGTGAGTCGCGATGGTCAGCAGTTCTGCCTCATCCGCGATTACCTGAAACAAGGCAAAGGATCGCTCGTCGCCAGCAAGATGGGTGAATCGTCCGTTCAGCAGATCAGCAAATTCTGATGCGCTCCAGGGGCGGGACTGCGTAAAAGCCGCCGCATGGATCTTGGCGAGCGCGTCCGGAGTCATTCGTCCAGCAGGACCGGTGGCACATCGCGCGACGGTGCGGCATCGGCAGGCCTGACATAAAGCGGAGCTGGCGACGTTTGGGTGGATTGCCAGCGGCGGGCCGCCAGTTGCGCAATCGCCTCAACCTGACGGGCAGGTTCATCGCAGAAGAACAGGGGGGCAAGCGTTTCCGCTTCGTTGCGAGCGACCAGGCGCGGTGTTGTGTCGGGCTGAATATAGACCTGTTCGCGTGGTGCTGGAATCGCGGGGATCTGACCCGGGGCAGCCAGTTCCGCCAATGCATCGAACCCGGATACTCCGACCGCTGGAACGCTGAGCCCCAGCGCGAGTCCGCGCGCGGCAGAGACAGAGATCCGAATACCGGTAAAGTTGCCTGGGCCAATGCCGACGCCGATCGCATCAAGGCTTTGCCAGCTTCGCCCATTCCGCGTCAGCAGCTCTTCGAGCAACGGCATGAGCCGTTCGGCCTGACCGCGGGTCATGGGCTCGACGATTGTGTCGATGATCTGATCGCCACACAGCAAAGCGGCCGCGCAATGCGCGGCCGATGTGTCAAATGCCAGAATCGTTGGGTCAGACCGCAACGGGGCGTACCTCGGTTACCTCGGGGATGTAGTGGCGCAGCAGATTCTCAATTCCCATCTTCAGCGTCAGAGTCGAAGATGGGCAACCCGCGCAAGCCCCTTGCATGTGCAGATAGACAACGCCGCGGTCAAAGCCGTGGAAGGTGATGTCACCGCCGTCCTGCGCAACAGCGGGGCGCACACGGCTGTCCAGCAGGTCTTTGATCTGGTTGACGATTTCAGCATCTTCGCCGGTATGCTCGGCATGGCCCGAGGCGGTTTGCGCGTCTTCTCCCATTACCGGTTGGCCGGACTGATAATGCTCCATCACCGCGCCAAGGATGGCGGGTTTGATGTGGTCCCACTGAACGTCATCAGATTTTGTGACAGTGACAAAATCGTTGCCAAAGAACACGCCCGTCACACCGTTCACCCCAAATATGCGCTGTGCCAGAGGTGATTTCTCAGCCGCTTCGGCGCTTGGGAAATCTGCGGTCCCTGCTTCCAGAACCGTCTGACCGGGCAGGAATTTCAAGGTGGCCGGGTTGGGTGTGGATTCGGTTTGGATGAACATGGCGCGGCTCCGTTTGCGGTCTCATTGATATGCGCGCCCGGGTCGGGGAAGTCAAGATTTGGAATGGTTCTAAATTGATGCGGCGTAAGAAATCGCATCATCCAGACGGTCATCACCCCAGAACAGCTCATCCCCGGCAACAAAGCTAGGTGCGCCGAATATATCCAGCGCTTTGGCCCGGTCGACCTGCCCGAACAAAGCGGCCTTGATTGCAGGGTCATTGATACGGTCGATCAAGTCAGGTGATGCATCCGCAACCGTCAGGCAATCTGCCAGAAACTGCAGGTCGGAAACATCCCGACCCGCGCCAAACTGCCCCAAATAGACGGCGCGGGAAAAGGTCGCACGTTGGTCAGGATCGTCGATGGCGAGCGCAAGGCGCGCCGCTTTCAGACTGTTCTGAGGGAAGATGTCCGGGCGCTTGAGCGGTAGCTCGCGCGCAGCGCAGAGACGCTCCGTATCGCGCCACATATACCGACCTTTTGCAGGATAAAGGTTAAACGGTGAGGTTTCCCATCCCTGTGCGGCAAAGATCGGACCCAATAAGAAAGGCTGCCATTCGACGGTCACGCCATGATCCGAGGCCACTGTCTCGACCCGCATTGCGCTGAGATAGGAATAGGTCGAGGCGAAATCGAACCAGAACTGGAGTTTCGCGCTCACGGGTCGGCCTCAGGTAATCTCTTCAAGCTTTTCCTTGCTCAGATCGCCGGGCACGATGGTGATCGGGATCGGCAGGCTACCTGAGTTGCGGGTCAGTTGCGTTACCAATGGGCCGGGGCCTTTCTTGTCGGTGCCTGCACCCAACACCAGAACGCCGATCTCGGGGTCGGATTGAACATGTGCGATAATCTCGGGCACCGGGTCGCCTTCGCGAATGGCCAATTCGGGTTCAACTTCTTGCTTGTCGCGCATCCATTTGGCGAAAACTTCGTAATGGGCGTGAATGCGTTCACGAGCCTCTTCGCGCATGACTTCTGCCACGCCAATCCAGTGGTTGAATTCGTCCGGAGGAATGACGGACAGGATCGTGACACCACCGCCCGTATGCGCCGCGCGCATGGCCGCAAAACGCATTGCATTCAGGCATTCGCGGCTGTCATCCAGAACGACCAGGAATTTACGCATATTTGTCCCCTGACTGTTTTCGCGATCATGCCCGACCGGGCATGCACTGGCAACTAGCGGTTGCTCGCGGCCCAATCCCAGTACATCTCGCGGGCGCGGCGGGCAACAGGGCCGACCTGATATTGCGTGTCATCCAACGCGGTGACCGGAGTCACCTTGCTCATGTTGCCGGACATGAACACCTCATCGGCGTTGTGGAAATCATCAAAACTCAGAACGGTTTCGTGCACGGCCACGCCATCTGCGCGCAGGTTCTTGATGTGGCGGGCGCGGGTGATCCCGGCAAGAAATGTACCGTTGGGGATGGGGGTGAAAACCTCTCCATCGCGGACCATGAAGATATTGGCCGTAGCCGTTTCGGCCACGTGACCCATCGCATCCGCCACCAGAGCATTCGAGAACCCTTTGGACCGCGCCTCGGCCAGCATTCTGGCGTTATTTGGATAGAGGCAGCCAGCCTTGGCATTTACGACGGCAGATTCCAGCACTGGGCGACGAAACCGTGTAGTTGTCAGCGTGACCGAGGTCGTTTCGGGGGCCATCGGAATGGCTTCGAGGCAGATCGCAAATCCCGTGCTGTTTTCCTGCGGCACAATCGCAGTAACATCGCCGTCGATGCCCCAATACATTGGGCGGATGTATACGGCGGTGTCGGGCGCATAGGCCTCAAGCCCTTCGTGAACCAACTCAACCATCTGTTCAGTTGTGACGGTCGGAGACAGCATCAACGCCTCGGCAGAGCGGTTCACGCGGTCGCAATGAGCGTCCAGGTCAGGCGTCAATCCGTCGAAGAACCGTGCGCCGTCAAAAACCGACGACCCCAGCCATGCGCCGTGGTCGGCTGCGCGCATGATTGGTGCGTCCCCGTCATGCCATTGACCGTCGAAATAGGTGCGGATGTTTGTGCCGACTGCCATCGTGTTCTCCCTCAGTTCGGGGAAAACCTAGGTTGGGGCTGGCGCAAGGTCCAGTGGTTTATCCATGATGCAACGGCAGTGCTTCGCGTTTGACCATGGTGCGCAGCGCGAAGTTCGATCTGAGGTTTCGAATCCCCGGTATCTGCATCAGCCGGTTTTCCAAGAACGCATCAAAGGCGTTCAGATCTTTCGCCACAACGCGCAGCAGGATGTCCCGAGATCCGGTCATCAGATAGCATTCCATCACTTCGTCGCACCGACGGATCGCTTTCTCAAACGCATCGATCGCATTGCGGTCCTGCTTCTCCAATTCGACCGAGACAAAGATGGAGACGCCAAATCCAAGCTGTTCAGGATCGACCTGCGCGGCATAGCCCGTGATGATGCCATCGCGCTGCAAACGCTCCAGCCGCCGTGCGCAGGGGGTTGGAGACAGCCCGACATGCTCAGCCAGATCGATGACGGTCATGCGGCCATCTTTTTGCAGGGCGCGAATAATCTTTGCGTCTATGGCGTCCATAGAGGAAGTACCTATTAGTTTCTATGTTCTTAGAGAATAACTCCAATCTAAGGCGATATCCAGCTGTACAATGGCGAAAATCTCTCGCCTGAAAGTGGCAAACTCTTCGGGACATTCCGGAGGAGGCTTATGAAGATCACTGAAGTTGATGCGCCCGGGCACGAGCGCGTTGTTGAATTCAAAGACAACGCGCTGGGCCTGTTGGGCTATGTTGCAATCCACTCAACCCAGCGCGGACCAGCGGCTGGGGGCGTGCGGATGCGGCCCTATGGTCACGCGGCCGAGGCGCTGCAGGACGTGCTGCGCCTGTCGCGTGGCATGACGTTCAAGAATGCCGCAGCCGATCTGCCGCTGGGCGGTGGTAAGGCGGTGATCATCGGTGATCCCGGCATCGACAAATCACCTGAACTGCTCAAGGCTTTCGGGCGCGTCGTGCAGAGCTTGAACGGGCTTTACTGGACTGCCGAGGACATGGGCATGACACCCGCCGACATGGCACATATCGGGGCGCAGGCGGATTACGTGGCCGGTCTGGCCGACGGAGCCTTCGCCAGCGGCGATCCGTCGCCCATTACTGCGCGCGGGATTTTCAACGCAATCCGCGTAACCGCACGGCACCGGTTCGGGAAGGCCGATCTTGATGGCTTGAGGGTCTCGATCCAGGGGCTGGGCCATGTGGGTGAGCATCTCTGCCATTTGTTGCACGACGCGGGCGCGCATTTGATCGTTACCGATATCGATGCACAGCAATCGGCGCGCGTTGCCGAACGGTTCAACGCGAAGGCGGTTGCGCCCGACGCGATTTACGGTGTCGAGGCCGACATCTTCGCCCCCTGCGCCATCGGTGGTATCCTGAATGAAACCAGTATCCCGCTGCTGCGGGTCGGGGCAGTTGCAGGCGGTGCAAACAACCAGTTGGCCAATGACAGCGACGCGCAACTGTTGCACGACAGGGGCATCCTCTACGCGCCGGATTTTGTGGCAAACGGTGGTGGGATCATCAATGTCGCGACCGAGATTCTGCGCGTGGCTGATCGCGAAGATTGGGTGGCGCACAGGTTACAGGCGCTGGAGCAGACCATGGATCGTATTCTGATGCGAGCGAAGGCTGAGGCGATCAGCCCGCACGAGATTGCCGAGGCCATTGTATACGAAACGCTGCGTGCCGAAGCCGCTTGAAGCAAGTAACGCCGCCCTTATTGGGGCGGCGTTCCATTGGTTGAGAGATCAGGCTTTGCCTGCGCCCACCATTCCGACAATCTCATAGGTCTGCTGCAGGATCGGAGCGGCAATCTCACGCGCGCGTTCGGCGCCGCGTGCGAGAATCTGATCGATCTCGGCCTCTTCCCCCATCAGGCGTGCCATCTCGGACGAGATTGGCGCCAGTTTTGAGACTGCCAGTTCGGCCAGCATCGGCTTGAACTCACCAAATTGCTTGCCACCAACTTCAGCCAGAACCTGCTCGGCCGTCTGGTCGCTGAGCGCGGCATAAATGTTCACCAGATTGCGCGCTTCGGGACGTTCGGACAGGCCATTGATCTCAGACGGCAGAGCATCCGGGTCGGTCTTGGCCTTGCGGATTTTCTTGGCAATGGTGTCCGCGTCGTCGGTCATGTTGATCCGAGTCATATCCGATGGGTCAGAGGACGACATCTTCCGCGATCCATCCCTTAGGTTCATCACGCGCGGTGCAGGTCCTCCGATGACCGGCTCGGTCACAGGGAAAAAATCGACGCCGTAGTCGTGGTTGAACTTGATCGCGATGTCACGGGTCAGTTCCAGATGCTGTTTCTGGTCCTCGCCCACAGGTACGTGGGTGGCGTGATAGACCAGAATATCCGCTGCCATCAGTGCAGGATATGCAAAGAGCCCCAGCGAGGCGTTCTGCGCATTCTTGCCGGCCTTGTCCTTGAACTGAGTCATCCGCTGCATCCAACCCATCCGAGCGATACAGTTGAAAATCCACGCCAGTTGCGTGTGCTCGGGTACCTGACTTTGGTTGAACAGGATCGACTTTTCCGGGTCCAAACCCGCGGCGATGAAACCCGCGCAAACTTCGCGTGTTTTCTCGCGCAGCCGGACCGGATCCTGCCAGACGGTGATGGCATGCAGATCGACCATGCAATAGACCGTCTCAAAATCCGGCCCTTGCATATCAACAAAACGCTTGAGTGCACCCAGATAGTTGCCAAGGTGCAGGTTTCCCGAAGGCTGGATGCCGGAGAACACGCGCGGCGTGAATTGGGTCTCGGTCATCGAAGGGAACTCCCGTCTGGAAAAATCAGTCCCCGTCGCTTACCCATGAGGTCAAGGGACGTCAACAGCCGCAAAGGTAAAGCCCAATGAGCAGTGAGCATTATACCCCGCCTGTGAATCCTCTGCCGCCTGTGGTTGTGGCGCTGACGTTGTTCATTATGGGGATTGAAGTGGTCCTGCAACTGGGCGCGCGTGGGATCGTTGGTGGGCCGTCGGCAGTGGGCTGGCGGCTGGATGCGTTGCAGCAGTATACGTTCTCCCCCGACATCTTCGACTGGATGATGCAGAACGGGCGCTGGCCATTCGAACATGTGATCCGCTTTGTCACTTATCCCTTTGTCTCGGCCAATTTTACGCAGGCGATCTTTGTCTGTGTCTTTGTTTTGGCGATGGGCAAGATGGTGGCAGAGGTGTTTGGCAGCGTCGCGATGCTGATCATCTTTGTGCTGTCCGGTGTCGGTGGTGCGCTCGCATATGCGGTGCTGCTCGATCCTGCGTATCCGCTGGTTGGAGGATTCCCGCCCGTCTACGGGCTGATCGGCGCGTTTACATGGCTGCTCTGGCGCAAGCTGTCTTTGGTCGGGGCGAACCAGTCCCGCGCCTTCAGCCTGATTGCGATGCTGATGGGTATCCAGTTGCTGTTCGGTCTGCTCTTTGGCGGTACGTCGGACTGGGTTGCGGATCTGGGCGGATTTGCCACCGGGTTCGGCCTGTCGTTCTTTCTGGCTCCGGGTGGATGGGCGCGTATCGTAGGCAGGATACGCCGCGATTGAGCGATTATCCGCGTCGCAGCGCGGTGCGGAACTCCGACAGTTTGAAGGCCCCGAACAGGTGGCCGAGTGCGAAATAGACGACCCCCGCCGTTGCGATCAGCAGCAGCAGCGCGAGATAACGCAGACCAGAAAGCTCGAAGGCCCAACCAAAGAGATGAATGGCTGCATAGAGCACGACCCCCATCCCGATTGAGGCCGCAACGATCCGTCCCGCCCGGCGCTTGAACCGGTCATCAAAGCGCGCTTCGTCCCCGAATTGCCGCGCACCCAGCGCCAGCAACAGGACCATCACCCATCCGGCGGTTGAGGCGGCGATGGCGGGCGCGATCCAGCCGACCACGGGATAAAGACCAAAGGCCAGAACGGCGTTCATCACCATCGCAACAACGGCATAGCGGAACGGAGATTTCGTGTCTTCCCGGGCAAAGAACAATGGCTGCAACAGCTTTTGCAGCACGAAAGCAGGCAGGCCGATTCCATAGATGGCGACGGCCAGAGCTGTGGCCGCGGTATCCTCGGCGGTGAACTGGCCGCGTTGAAACAGAACCGAGACCAGTTGCACGGGTATGATCACAAAAGCTACGGTTGATGGGATGGTCAGTAGTAGCGTGAACTCTCCGGCTCGGGAAAAGGCATTGCGTGCGCCGTCCCTGTCGTCGGCCCGCAGACGTCGGGATAGATCGGGCAGCAGGACGATGCCTACGGCGATCCCGACCACGCCCAAGGGTAGTTGGTACAGGCGATCTGCCGCGAACAACCAGCTAACAGCTTTCTCAGTTTTCGAGGCCACCAACTGCCCGACTACCAGATTGACCTGTGTCACCCCCATGGCCAGCGCGGCAGGTACCGCGATACGCACCATTCGTCGCATTTCGGGGCTGAGTTTCGGCAGGCCGGGACGGATACGGATGCCGGCGCGTTCGGTTGCGACCCAGACCAGCGCAAGCTGAGCAACGCCTGCGACAGGGATAACGGCGATCAACCAGCGGATCACTTCGCCGCCCGAGAGAGTTCCGAAGATCAGTGCGGAACAGGCGAAGATGTTCAACAGAACCGGCGCAGCGGCGGCAGCAGCGAACCGGCCAGTGGCGTTCAGCACCCCGGAAAACAGCGCGGCCAGCGACATGAACAGGATGTAAGGGAAGACGACATAGCCATAGTCCACCGCCAGATCGAAGCGTTCGTCGCCATAGAACCCCTCGGCCGTGATCCAGACCAGCGCGGGCATGAAAACCATCGCCAAACCGACCAACGCCAATACGGCTATGGCCAGAAGATTGAAGGCATCCTGTGCGAAACCTTCCGCGTTCTCGCCCCCTTCCAACCGTTTGGAGAACATCGGCACGAAGGCTGCGTTGAACGCACCCTCAGCGAAGAAACGGCGGAACATATTGGGCAACCGGAAGGCAGCGACGAAGGCGTCCATCACCGGACCCGGCCCGATATAGGCGGTCAGCAGGATTTCCCGCAGGAAGCCAAGGATACGGCTGGCGAGCGTCCAGAAGCCCACCGTAAAGAAACCCGAAAACAGGCGGATCTGCTTCATGAGGCGGCGCGCTCGGCGCCCTCGGTGATGGCCTTGCGCAGCTTTGATTCAAGTGCGCGCTGCTTGCTTTCCGAGTGGTATTTCAGCCCGAACATATCCTTCACATAGAAGGTATCGACAACTTGTTCACCATAAGTCGCGATAACGGCGTTGGCGACATAGACATTGGCCGCGGCCAGCGTGCGCGCGAGGTCATAGAGCAGACCGGGGCGATCGCGGGTGTCGACCTCGATGATCGTGTAAATCTCGGACCCGTCATTGTCGAAGGTGATATGGGTCGGCACATTAAAGGCGCGTTCGCGTTTCTTGATCTTGTCGCGCGATTTCAGGGCGTCACGCGCCACCACCTCACCCTTCAGTGTCTTGTGGATCATCTGGGTCAGGCGCGGTATGCGCGACGTCTCATAGGGATGGCCCTCGGCATCCTGAATCCAGAAGGCATCCGTCACATATCCATCCTTGGTCGTGTAGCTGCGCGCATCGACGACGTTGGCGCCGACCAATGCCAAAGCCCCGGCGATCCGCGCAAAGATCCCCGGATGGTCCCCCATGGCAAAACAGGCCCGCGTCGCGTCGCGATCTTCGTCGGGGTGCAGGCGAATTCCCATTTCTCCGGGATCGCCGCTGTCCTCCAGCGCTTTCAGCATCTCGGCAAACTCGACATGGGTCGAGAGATTAAGACCTTGCCAATAGGGATCGTAGTGCCGCCCGGTCTCGGTTTTCAGATCGGCTTTGGACCAATCGGCCAACTCAGCCCGTAGCAGTTTTTTCGCCCCGGCACCGCGATTGGCGCGGTTGAGGTCTTCCATCCCCGTTTCCAACGCACGCTTGGTTTCAGCGTGCAGCGCGCGCAGCAGGGTGGCTTTCCAGTTGTTCCACGTATTCGGGCCAACGCCGCGAATATCGCAAACGGTCAGAACCGTCAGCAGGTCCAGCCGTTTGACCGTCTCGACCGCCTTGGCGAAATCGCGAATGGTGCGCGGGTCCGAGATATCGCGTTTCTGCGCCATATCCGACATCAGCAGGTGATAGCGCACCAGCCATTCCACCGTTTCGGAATCCGATTTGTTCAACCCCAGCCGCGGGGCCACCTTGCGCGCGATCTGCGCACCAAGGATCGAGTGATCCTCGGGCCACCCCTTCGCGATGTCATGCAGCAGCAGCGCCACATACAGCACCTTGCGGTTGACCCCTTCCTTGAGGATAGACGAGGCCAGTGGCAGCGACTCGATCAATTCACCGCGTTCGATCTGGGCGAGGTTTACGATGCATTGGATCGTGTGCTCATCGACCGTATAGCTGTGATACATATTGAACTGCATCATCGCCACGATGTGCTCGAACTCGGGCAGGAAGGCCGACAGAACCCCCAACTCGTTCATCCGTCGCAAGGCGCGCTCGGGGTTGCCGTGTTTCAACATCAGATCAAGGAAGATGCGCTGCGCTTCCTTGTCGGTGCGCATACCCTCGTCGATCAGACGCAGATTTGCGGTGACCAGACGCATTGCGTCCGGGTGGATCAGCATCCCGGTGCGCAAGCCTTCTTCGAAGAGCCTTAGCATATTCAGCTTATCTGACAGGAAGGTGTCCGGGTCTGCGATATCCAACCGACCATGCACAACCCTATATCCGGCCTTCACCCGGGGCCGGCGGCGGAAGATGCGTTCCAGCAGCGGTGCGCCTTTCATATGGGCCGCTTCCAACTTGGTCAGGAAGATGCGGGTCAACTCACCTACGCGCGTTGCTTCGCGGAAATAGCGCTGCATGAATACTTCGACAGCACGCCGCCCTGCGCGGTCTTCATAACCCATCCGCGCGGCAACCTCGACCTGCAGGTCGAAAGTCAGCTGCTCAGTGGCGCGGCCGGTCACCAGATGCAGGTGAGAGCGCACGGCCCAGAGAAAGTCTTCGGCCTGAACAAACCCTTTGAATTCATCTGGTGTGAACAGACCCAGCGGGACCAGCTCGGCCACATCCTGAACGCCGTAGATATACTTGGCGATCCAGTAGAGCGACTGTAGATCGCGCAAGCCGCCCTTGCCCTCTTTGACGTTGGGCTCGACCATATAGCGTTCACCCTGTTTGAGGTGTCGCTCGTCACGCTCTTTCAGTTTGGCTTCGATAAAATCACGCTCAGTGCCTTTGAAAAGATCCGCTTTCAGCCGCGCCTCAAGCTCTTCGGCCAGCTCTTTGTTCCCGGCCAGATAGCGCTGCTCCAACATGGCGGTGCGAATGGTGAAATCGTCACCCCCCAGTCGCAGGCAATCCTTGATCGTGCGGGATGAGTGGCCGACCTTCAGCCGTAGATCCCAAAGGATGTAGAGCATGGATTCAATCACGCTCTCGGCCCAGGCTGTGATCTTGTAGGGGGTCAGGAACAGCAGATCGACATCGGATGAGGGCGCCATTTCGCCTCGGCCATAGCCGCCCACAGCCAGCACGGCGATCTTTTCGCCCTGCGTCGGAGTAGCCAGTGGATGCAGATGCTCGCTGGCCACGCGCATCGCAGTACAGACCAGTTGATCCGTCAGATAGGTGTAAGAGCGCGTCAGCGGACGCGCATCAAAGGGGGCTTTGGCGAATGCGTCGGCGATGGCCGCGCGCCCCGCCTTCTGAGCGTCGCGCAGGATGCGGACGGTTTCAGCCCGCAGAGCCGCATTGTCCGCACCACTTTCAACGGCGGCGGACAGGTTGGCTTGAATACCGACCGAGTCAAAAATCCGGTCAGCGGGGCAGATCAGTTTGTTGTCAGGCATGGTTGCCTGCGCCGGTTGCTCAGAATCCGGCGCCAGAGAAGCTTTGTGGGGCAGGGTCAATCACAACCACCTGTTTGTTCTGGATCGTGGCAACCGCCAGACCGCGTTCGTTGGTACCGTTAGGACGCAGGCGGAAGATACCGCCGACACCCTGAAACCCTGCATTCTGGGTCAGGGCTGCCCCAGTCAATGCATTGGATTTGCCTTGGCTGACCAAGGCGCCAATGGCCGCGATTCCGTCATAGGCCAGGCCACTGATCGGATGCGGGGCTTCGCCATAGGTGTTGTTGTAGCGTTGGCGATAGGCTTGCGCTTTGGCCGGATCCGGCAATGCAAACCATCCGCCCTGAACGCCTGGCAATTCTAGCGTCTGTGCCGGGATGTCCCAGCGCGTCAGGCCCATATATTGCACATTGGCCGGAGAAACACCCGCCTCGGGCAGCAGCTGGCTGAACAGCGGCAACGCACCTGCAGTCGTCGCGGTCAGGAAGATCGAATCCGCACCGGTCGACTCCACTGTGGCCTTGATGGTTGGGACAGAATTGATCACACCCTGCTGAGATCGATCATAAGCTACGGTGCCAGCATTATTTACTCGGCTGCTGCTGAGTGCCGTTGCGATTGCGGATTGTCCGAGTTGGCCTGCCGAGTCATTGCTGTGCACGATCACCGTGCCGGTTTTGCCCTGTCGTCCAGCGAAATTGACCAGACGATTGGCGGTGTTCTGGAAGGTCGGCCCCAGGACATAGACATTGCCACCCGCAATGCTGGTGTTGTTCGAGAAGGACAATACATTGACGTTGTTGTTGAGAACCGCAAGGCCCGCCGCATTCGCTGCTTGCGCATAAACCGGACCCAGAATGATCTTGGCCCCATCCGCAACAGCTTGCTGAGCGACCGTTGACGCCGTTCCTGCATTGCCCGCGGTATCGTAGACGCGGAGATCAATTTTCACATTTTGCAAATCTGCCATCGCCAGACGCGCCGCATTCTCGAGGCTCCGCGCCAGCGCAGCGTCCCCCGATTGTGACGAGCCGCTAGGCACCAGCAGCGCCACCGGCACGGGATCAGAGGTATCGATCGAGGGGCCTCCGCCGATACCGCCGACTTCACAGGCGGCCAGAAAGGCGGCGGTGGCCAGAGCAATGGCGGATTTCGCCAGTTTGCGTGTGGGCTTGCAAACGGTAAACATCTAAATGAAAACTCCCTGATCCGGCGTCTGAGGGCACCTTGGTCTATTGATCCGCGATAATAAACGTCACGCTGTGAGGGTCCAGCTTTGAATTTCCAAAAGACAAGATTGGCCCCTGGCCTGTACTTTGTTGCCACTCCTATCGGAACCGCGCGCGACATTACGCTGAGGGCGCTCGACGTGTTGGCCTCGGCCGATATGATCGCCGCCGAGGACACCCGCAGCCTGCGGCGGTTGATGGAAATTCATGGTGTTCCGTTAGAGGGTCGCCGAATCCTTGCTTATCACGACCACAGCGGCGCTGGTGCGCGCGGCAAGATACTCGAAGCGCTTGGGGCTGGGCAGTCGGTCGCTTATGCCTCTGAGGCCGGGATGCCGCTGATCGCCGATCCGGGCTACGATCTGGGCCGGCAGGCGGCTGAAGCTGGTTTTGCGGTTACCTGTGCGCCCGGCCCTTCAGCGGCGCTGGCTGCGCTGACTTTGGCGGGTCTGCCGACCGATGCATTCTTTTTTGCCGGGTTTCTACCCAACGCCTCGGGTGCACGTCGGACCCGAATCGAGGCGCTGCGCGATATTCCCGGAACGCTTGTCTTTTACGAATCCCCCAAGCGTCTGGCCAACTGCCTTGTCGATATGGCGGATGTGTTGGGCGGCGATCGGCAAGCTGCTGTGTGCCGCGAGCTGACAAAGAAGTTCGAAGAGGTCCGGCGCGGAACGCTTGCCGAGTTGGCGGCAGGATATGAGGGAGCCTCGGTCAAAGGAGAGATTGTTCTGCTGGTGGATCGTGCGCATTCGCAAACCGTTAAGGAATCTGACGTAGAAGAGGCTTTGAGACAGGCTTTGGAAAGTCATTCGGTGCGCGATGCGGCGGATCTGGTGTCAGAAATGTTCAATCTGCCGCGCCGCCCGATTTATCAGAAAGCCCTGAAGCTGGGTAAGGGATGAAATATGGGGCGATCCGTGCGGGGTTCGGTTTCTTATCACGCGGGGCAGGCTGCAGAGCTTTGTGTTGCAACCGATTATGAGCGGCGCGGCTATACGATTGCGCATCGCAGGTGGCGCGGCGCAGGGGGTGAGATTGATCTGATCGCCCGGAACACCGATGGCATCGTGTTCATTGAGGTCAAGAAAAGCGCGAGTTTCGCATCGGCTGCGGCCCGGATCAGCCCCCGGCAGATTGAACGCATCTGTGCCTCAGCCGCCCAATTTCTTGAGCATGAACCAGATGGGCAATTGACGAATGTGCGCTTTGACGCAGCCTTGGTTGATGGCAGTGGTGCGGTTGAAATTATCGAAAACGCCTTTGGTCACGGCTGATCGCCATTGAACCCGATAGGTCTCTGCGCCATGTATCGGGCGTAGAACGTAAGGGACAAGCCATGAAAATCGCCTTTCAGATGGACCCGATCGGGGCCGTGGATATCAATGCCGACAGCTCGTTCCGTTTGGCCGAAGAAGCACAGGCCCGCGGGCATGAGCTGTTTTTCTACGGCCCGGACCAACTGGCCTATCAAGAAGGGCGCATAACCGCGCGTGGTCATGACATGACGGTTCAGAGGGTGCAGGGTGACCCGGCTGTGCTGGGTCCGGAGCGCGAGGTCGATCTGGCCGATTTCGATGTCATCTGGCTACGGCAGGACCCGCCATTTGACATGCATTACATCACCTCGACCCATCTGCTGGATCGCCTGAAAGGGCAAACGCTGGTCGTGAACGACCCCTTCTGGGTGCGGAACTATCCCGAAAAACTCCTGGTGCTGGATTTCCCCGACCTGACCCCACCAACGACGATCGCGCGGGATTTGCAGACCATCAAGGCGTTCAAAGAAGAGCATGAAGATATCATCCTCAAACCGCTCTATGGCAATGGCGGCGCCGGGGTGTTCCGGCTGGATGCGAATGACCGTAACCTGACCTCTTTGCACGAGTTGTTCACTGGCTTCTCACGTGAGCCGCTAATCGTGCAGAAGTTCTTGCCCGATGTGCGTAATGGCGACAAGCGGGTGATCCTGGTCGATGGTGAGGCTGTGGGCGCTATCAATCGCGTTCCGGCTGAGGGCGAGACACGTTCGAACATGCATGTGGGCGGGCGGCCCGAGAAGGTTGGTCTGACCGAACGGGACATGGAAATCTGCGCCGCAATCGGCCCGCTGCTGAAGGAAAAGGGTCAGATCTTCGTCGGGATCGATGTCATCGGTGATTATCTGACCGAGATCAACGTGACCTCGCCCACCGGTATTCAGGAGCTTGAGCGTTTCAACGGCGAGAATATTGCCGAGAAGATCTGGCAGGCGATTGAAGCAAAGCTTTAGGCCCCAACCTTGGCGCTGATGCGAAAGCTCAGCGCCTCGGCGATATGCGGGCGACGAATGTCCGCCTCGCCGTCCAGATCTGCGATGGTGCGGGCAACCCGCAGAATTCGATGAAAGGCGCGGGCGGATAAGCCAAACCGTTCTGCCGCGTTCAGAAGCAGCTCCTTGCCTTCTGCGTCCGGCGTTGCGCATTCTTCCAGAAACGTGCCTTCGAGGTCGGCGTTCTGACGTGCAGCATGCAGGTCAGCGAACCGTTCAGCCTGTACCTCCCGTGCCGCTTCGACGCGCGCGGCAACGGTGGCTGAGCTATCGCCCGAGGGTGGCAGATCAAGATCGGTAAACCCGACTGGCGGAACCTCGATCCGCAGATCAAAGCGGTCCATCAAAGGCCCTGAGATACGGCCCAGATAATCCTCGCCGCAGACCGGGGCGCGGGAACAGGCGCGCGACGGGTCGGTCAGGTAGCCGCATTTGCAGGGGTTGGCTGCCGCCACCAGCATGAACCGGCAGGGGTATTTGACGTGCGCATTTGCACGGGCGACCATGACCTCTCCGGTCTCGATGGGTTGGCGCAGGGTTTCCAGAACAGTGCGCGGGAACTCGGGGAATTCGTCCATGAACAGAACGCCGTTATGCGCCAGCGAAATCTCTCCGGGTTTGGCACCTTTGCCGCCACCGACAATGGCCGCCATCGATGCGGTGTGATGGGGTTCGCGAAACGGGCGTGCCCGGCTGATACCACCTTCGTCCAGCAAACCGCAGAGCGACTGGATCATCGAAGTCTCCAGCGCTTCAACGGGCGTTAATGGTGGCAGAATACCGGGCAGCCGTGCCGCCAGCATGGATTTGCCGGAACCGGGCGTGCCGATCATGATCAGGTGATGCCGTCCTGCTGCTGCAATCTCCAGCGCGCGTTTGGCGCGTTCCTGGCCTTTGACATCCCGCAAATCGCGCGCGCTGGGCGATAGGCTGACCTCGCCCGGAGTCGCGGCGGGCAGCGCTGATTGGCCGGTGAAGTGACGGACCACATCGCCCAGAGACCCCGCGCCGATGACTTGAGTGGCGTCGACCCACGCCGCCTCGGAGCTGGATGCTGATGGGCAGAGCAATGAACGGTCCTCGGCTGCGGCGGTCATGGCGGCGGGCAGAGCGCCAACGACGGGAACCAGCGATCCGTCCAACGAAAGCTCGCCCAAGGCCACAGCCCCTTCGGCGGCATCGGTTGGTATAATCTCAAGCGCCGAGAGCAGCGCTACTGCGATGGGCAGATCGAAGTGGCTGCCCTCTTTCGGCAGGTCGGCAGGGGACAGGTTGATGGTGATCCGCTTGGACGGAAGCGCGATCGCCATCGAACTCAGCGCACTGCGTATCCGATCGCGCGCCTCGGATACGGCTTTGTCGGGAAGCCCGACGATGGAAAAGGCCGGAAGGCCCGGCGAGACGGCACATTGAACCTCGACCGGGCGGGCGTCAACGCCCTGAAAGGCAACGGTATGGGCGCGGGCGACCATGGCAATCCTGTTCTTGGTTAACAGGACGTTGCTGCCATGGTTGCGGTTTAGGAATGGTTAACGCCAGCCACCATTGCGGTGAATTTCGGCCATGCGCCCGGATCGGCAACGGTTTTGTCACGACAAGACGGATTGCAGAAGCCCCAGACTTGACCGTCGAGCTCAAGGTAGTCCGTAACAGGTTTACCGGAATACGGGCAGCCCGTGTTGACCGATGGGCCGGTTTCAACGGCTCTTGCCTTTAAGGATCCACCAATCGGCCAGTTCTGTTCAGGCAGGTTTTGCGGATAGGGAAAGGGATCATAAGAGATTGTCAGGCCCATCGCGCGCCACTGGCGGACAGGCGAATCCGACAGAAGCTCAAGGCAATAGGCACGATTTGCCTCAGACACCGGCAGGCCATAGCCAATGATCCGCGCAGCAACCGGAGCGTAAAACACATCTGCTAGGGAATAGGCCCCGAATAGCGGGCCGGTTTCTGCACCCGAGACGTTGCGGGCATGTGCCCACAGTGTCTCGATCCGGCTTAGGTCGGACAGCGTGTCCGGTGACGGCTTGAATCCCTCCCAGCAGTGCCGCAATTGCATCGGGCATTCGCCCCTTAGGGCCGAGAAGCCTGCGACCATCTCAGCGCATAGCCAGCGGGCCGTTGCGCGCGCCGCGGGACCGGCGGGCCAAAGCCCAGCCTCAGGATGTCGCTCGGCCAGTGTTTCTGCCATGGTGAGGCTTTCGCCGACCACGGTTCCGTCCGGCAATCTCAGGGCCGGGACGAGGCGGGCGGGGGCCAGAGACTCCATATCCGCAGCCATTGTTCCGGCATAAAGGCCAATCATGTGAGAGCGGTAAAGCAGGCCGAATTTCTCGAGCATAAGCCACCCGCGCAGGGACCAGCTGGAAAACAGGCGGTCGCCGATGAAAAGGTCATAGGTCATGTTTGAACGATGTCGGATCAGGTGGCGCAGGTAAATCGTTGATTTGTGCGTAAGTCCATCACGGTTGATGATTGATGCGGCCCACGGACCAGCGGTCGCCGTGATGGGTAATCTCGGTGACCGAGAGGTTGTCGATCCTATGGCCAAAGGCCTCTTGCGCGTCGACTTCCAGCGCGCGCTGGACCTGGGTCAGGATCACACCGAAATGGGCCACTACGATTAGATCACGCCCGGTATGGGCCGAAATCAGCGTATCGATGGCTGCATCAACCCGTGTGCGCACCTCGTTCCAGCTTTCACCACTCGGTGGACGCACCTCGCCCGGATTGTCCCAATAAGCAAAGCAAAGTTCGGGGTCTTCGGCTTCGATCTCCTTAAAACCGCGCAGCTCCCAACTGCCAAAGTTGATCTCGCGCAGATCGCGGTGATGCGGCAATCGTTTCCGTGCGCCCTGAATGGCACTGGCGGTGTCGGCCGCGCGCGACAGGTCGGATGAGATCACGATTGCATCAGTCGGAAGATGGGCAGAGAGGCGATCAATCGCTGCCGTATCACTCAGGTCAGCGGGCAGATCGGACCAACCGACCATGGTTTTTGCATGAGTGGGCCCGTGCCGGACCAGATGCAGCCGGGTCACAGGGGCGCACCTTTCAGGACCAGAGGCAACCCGGCGGTTACTTGCACGACCCGATCCGCCTGGGCAGCCAGCGCGATGTTCAGCCGTCCCTGCGCTTCGCGAAAGCGGCGGGACAGGGCGTTGTCGGGGACGATCCCATGGCCGACTTCGTTCGATACGATGACGATCTGCGCTGCGCAGTCTTTCAAGGCGCCAAGCAATTTTGCCTGAACCTGATCAAGATCGGCTTCAGCCAGCAAATGATTTGTTAGCCACATGGTGGCACAATCGATCAGGCAGACCTGATCTTCCGTCAGCTTCGCCAGCTCGGGAGGCAGCTCAAAAGGTGCCTCTATTGTCACCCATTTGCTGCCTCTTTGTGCAATATGTTGCCTAACTTTCTGGCGCATCTCATCATCAAACATTTGTGATGTGGCCAGATAAACCCGGCTTTTCCCTGTGGAAACAGCAAGTTGTTCGGCAAAAAGCGACTTTCCCGAAGCCGCGCCGCCCAACACAAAGGTTAAATTGGGGTGCACTTTTATTACCTTTCTGGTGATCCACCCGGTTTTGTTCTGCGTATCGACCTCAGGTCGGCAAGACAAGCCCGGTCTATAGCCTGTGGTAAAGGGAGAGTTGCATGGCACTGGACAACGCAAACGATTTTTCGATGTCCCGACAGGCAATGAAGGCTGAGTTGCTGGATGCCGAGACCGAATTGAAGCTGGCTTATGCCTGGCGTGATGACCGGGACGAGCAGGCCCTGCATCGTCTGATCACCGCTTATATGCGCCTGGCGATTTCGATGGCGGCCAAGTTCAAACGCTATGGCGCGCCGATGAACGACCTGATCCAAGAGGCCGGGCTGGGCCTCATGAAGGCTGCAGACAAGTTCGATCCGGATCGGGGTGTGCGCTTTTCGACCTATGCGGTCTGGTGGATCAAGGCCAGCATTCAGGACTACGTCATGCGCAACTGGTCCATGGTGCGCACTGGCTCGACCTCATCTCAGAAGTCGTTGTTTTTCAACATGCGCCGGGTGCAGGCACGGTTAGAGCGCGAGGCCGCGACCGAGGGTCTGGATCTGGACCGACACCAGTTGCATCAGATGATCGCTTCTGAAATCGGCGTTCCCCTGCGCGATGTTGAAATGATGGAGGGGCGGCTTGCCGGGTCCGATTTTTCCCTGAATGCGGTTCAGTCGACGGACGAAGACGGGCGCGAGTGGATTGATGCGCTGGAAGATGATCGGGAGCAAGCGGCTGAAACCGTAGAAAACAGTCACGACAGGCAACAGCTGCGCGAATGGTTGGTCACCGCGATGCAGGCGCTAAATGATCGTGAACGTTTCATCGTGCGCGAACGCAAGCTGCGTGAACCGTCGCGGACGCTGGAGAGCCTGGGCAAGGAACTCGGACTGTCAAAGGAACGTGTACGTCAGCTTGAGGCTGCAGCTTTTGTTAAGATGCGCAAGAACCTTGAAGCGCAATCGCGCGAGGTGCAACACTTCTTCGCATGAAACTCTTTGCGATTCTTGTAGCGTTTGTGCTGTTTGCAAGTGCTGGCCAAACGGTCCGCGCTGCAGAATTGATACCTGACGATGTATTGGAAGCCATGCAATCGGCAGATGTCGTTATCTTGGGCGAAATTCACGACAATCCGCGGCATCACCTCGTCCAGACCGAGGCGATCGAAGCTATTGGGCCCTCGGGCGTGGTCTGGGAAATGGTGACGGAAGAGGGCGCTCAGCGTTTGGCGCAGAAGGCGGCGGCCAACCCCGAGGAATTGTCACGGATTCTACGCTGGGCCGAATCCGGATGGCCCCCGCTCAGCATGTATTATCCGGTATTCCAGGCGTCGAATGCTCCGGTTTACGGTGCGATGGTCCCACGAACTGCTGCGCGGGCCGCGATGGAACGGGGCGCAGCCACTGCGCTGGGTGCGGATGCGGCGCGATATGGGCTGACCATTCCGCTCTCACCCGAAGATCAGGCGGCGCGCGAGGCAGATCAGCTTGCGGCTCATTGCGACGCGTTGCCTGCCGAGGCTTTACCGCAGATGGTGGCGATCCAGCGTTTGCGCGATGCCGTTCTGACACGTGCCATCCTGCGTGCCACCGATGAAACCGGTGGCCCGGTTGCCGTGATCACCGGCAATGGCCATGCTCGCAAGGATCGCGGTATCCCCACATTCCTGTCGCGCTTGCGTCCGGGGTTGAAGGTCTTCGTTTTGGGACAGTCCGAGGACGGTCTCATCTCTGGTGAGTTTGATGCGGTGATTGACAGCCCCATTGTCGAGCGTGAAGACCCCTGCAAAGCCTTTGAGACACAGAATTAACTGCTGGAACTGCCCGGCTGCCTTGCCTAATGTCGGGGCCGACCGGGACGGAAGGGCAAGACATGTTGGCAACCAAACGCATTCTGCTGATCATCGGCGGCGGGATCGCGGCCTATAAGTCGCTGGATCTGATCCGACGGCTGCGCGAACGCGGTGCAGCGGTGACACCGGTGCTGACTCGTGCGGCAGAGGAATTCCTGACCCCCTTGTCCGTTTCGGCACTGGCCGGAGAGAAAGCCTATCGCGATCTGTTTGACCTGACCGATGAAGCCGAGATGGGGCACATCCAGCTATCACGTTCTGCTGATCTGATCGTGGTGGCGCCTGCGACTGCTGACCTGATGGGCAAGATGGCCGGGGGGCTGGCCAATGATCTGGCCTCGACGCTGCTGATGGCAACCGACACGCCGGTTCTGTGTGCGCCTGCTATGAACGTGCGGATGTGGGATCACCCAGCGACGCAACGCAATCTGGCGCAACTGCAGGCGGACGGTGTCCGTTTCGTGGGTCCGAATGAGGGCGATATGGCTTGCGGCGAGTACGGCCCGGGCCGCATGTCGGAACCGCTGGAGATCGTGGTTGCGATCGAGGCGCAGCTCGGTGATGGGCCGCTCAGGGGCAAACGCGTGCTGGTAACTTCTGGCCCGACACATGAACCGATTGACCCGGTGCGGTATATTGCGAACCGGTCCTCGGGCGCTCAGGGGACGGCAGTGGCACGGGCGCTGGCGGCGCTCGGGGCAGAGGTGGTTTTTGTCACCGGACCTGCCGAGGTTGCGCCACCCGAAGGGGTTCAGGTCGTGCCGGTCGAGACGGCGCAAGAGATGTCCGATGCGGTCGAGGCCGCTTTGCCCGTGGATGCAGGGGTCTTTGCGGCTGCGGTAGCGGATTGGCGCGTTGCGACGGCCACGGACAAGAAGCTGAAGAAAAGCCGAGACGGTTTGCCTACTTTGGAATTCGCCGAGAATCCGGACATCTTGAAACGTGTAGCGCGGATGAAGGCGGGACGCCCTGCGCTCGTTGTAGGTTTTGCCGCCGAGACGGATAACGTGATTGAGCACGCAATCGCGAAACGTGCGCGCAAAGGCTGCGATTGGATCGTTGCGAATGATGTGAGCGCGGCGACGGGTATCATGGGTGGCTCTGAGAATGCGGTGATTCTGATCTCGGACGAAGGGGCTGAGGAATGGCCGCGCATGGGCAAGGACGCGGTGGCCGAACGATTGGCGCAGAAGATTGCCGCGGTTTTGGCAGGGTAAACTCCGTAGAAAATGAGAGGTTTGGGGATGGTTGCAATTCGTGTGATCCGCGAGGACGGGGCCGATCCCTCGATCCCGTTGCCTTCGTACGAAACTACGGGGGCCGCAGGGGCGGATGTTCGGGCCAATCTACCGGGAAAGGCAACAATTACACTGGACCCCGGTCAACGCGCCTTGGTGCCTACCGGCCTGCGGATCGAGATTCCGCAAGGGTTTGAGGTGCAGGTCCGCCCGCGCTCGGGTTTGGCCCTGAAACACGGCATCACATTGCCGAACACGCCCGGAACCATCGATAGTGACTATCGTGGTCCTCTCGGTGTGATCGTGCTGAACGCAGGTCAGGACCCGTTCGAAATCACCCACGGAGAACGCATCGCCCAGCTTGTCGTCGCTCCAGTGGTGCAAGCCACATTCGAAGCCACCGACACGCTGTCTGAAACCGACCGGGGCGCGGGCGGTTTCGGTTCGACCGGGCGCGGCTGATGCTGCTGGTCCTGATCCTTGCGGCAGGCCTATGGGGGATCGGCTATATCGCGGGTGTGTCCCGTACCGCGCGGATGGCATCTGTCGGCACGCTGCTGATCGGTGTCATCATCGCTCAGCTGGTGTTGCCCGAGGCACATCCGTTGCGTCAGGCAACCGGCGGCTCTGCTGCGATGTGGCTGATCCTTGCTGGCTCTGCGGTGCTGGTTCTGCTTTATGGGCGAGGCGTGAAAGCGTTGCGAAACCGAGCGGAAGCTGCCGAGCCCAAGGAACCTAAAATGCCCTCAGATCAGTTCACCGAGACCGAGCTGGAACGCTATGCCCGCCACATCGTCCTGCGAGAGCTGGGCGGCCCGGGGCAGAAAAAGATGAAACAGTCGCGGGTTCTGGTGATCGGGGCTGGTGGTCTGGGTGCGCCTGCCTTGCAATATCTGGCTGCGGCGGGCGTTGGCACAATTGGTGTGATTGATGATGACGAGGTTGAAAACGCCAATCTTCAGCGGCAAGTGATCCATCGCGATGCGGATATCGGGATGCCCAAGGTATTCTCGGCTCAGGCCGCGATGCAGGCGCAGAACCCGAACGTGACTGTTCTGCCCTATCACCGTCGGCTCACGGAAGAGATCGCTGCAGATCTGTTCACCGACTTCGATCTGATCCTCGACGGCACCGACAATTTCGACACACGCTATCTGGCCAACCGAACCGCAGTCGCGCTGGGCAAGCCACTGATCTCGGGCGCTCTGTCGCAATGGGAAGGTCAGCTGAGCGTCTTCGACCCCGCCAGGACCGGTCCCTGTTACCAATGTATCTTCCCCGAAGCCCCGGCCCCCGGCCTTGCCCCATCTTGCGCCGAGGCGGGCGTGATCGGACCGCTTCCCGGCGCCGTCGGGTCAATGATGGCAGTGGAGGCGATCAAGGTCATTACCGGGGCCGGGCAAGCGCTGCGCGGCGAGATGTTGATCTATGACGCCCTCTATGGCGAAAGCCGCAAAATCAAACTTTCCAAAGCTGCCGATTGTCCGATCTGCGCAGGTGTAGGTGCTTAAAGCAACCGCCGCGTGCCACAGGCACGCGGTCCAACCCCGCCAAGGTGCATCTTTGATGCACGCTGCGGGGGCGGGAGCGTTCCTTAACCCAAAGCGCGATCCAGATCGGCAATCAGATCTTCGGCATCTTCCAGACCAACAGACAGGCGGAAAATCCCGTCGCCCGTATATCTGCGGTAATCTTCCAGTTGATCTCCCTGCAGTTTGAAAGAAGTCTCCATCAGGCCTTCGGTTTCCATCCAGAAAATCAAACTGCGATGGTGTCCCAATGACACTGCGTAATGGATGACCTCCAGGCGTTCGATCATTTGCTGCGCAATGCGCTCTCCGTCAGCAGTACTACCGACCTGGAACGAAATCATGCCTGATGTGTTCGACATTTGCCGTGCAGCCAGCTCTGCCTGCGGGTGCGAAGACAGGCCCGGATAAATCACTTGTGAAACCCGTGGATCCGCTTCAAGCCACTTTGCGACCTCCATGGCACCGGACTGGTGCGCCTTCATACGCAATGGCAGGGTCGACGCGCCTCGGGCAATCAGCCAGGCATTGAACGGAGACAGGATTCCGCCGTGATGGATGCTCGCCTCGGCACGCATCTTGGATATCAGCTCGGCCGATCCGGCGACGGCCCCACCGACGGCATCGCCATGCCCGCCGATATATTTCGTGATCGAATGCATCGTCAGATCGACACCCAATGCGACAGTGTCCATGCCCAGGGGCGAGGCAAAGGTTGCGTCGCAACTGTGCAGCGCACCAGCCTCGCGCGCCAATTGTGAGACGGCCGCCAGATCGGTCAGGCGGTTGATCGGGTTCACCGGGGTCTCCGTATGGATCAGCCGCGTGTTGGGCCGTATCGCGGCTGCGACCGCTTCCAGATCAGACATATTGATCGCCGAAATCTCGATACCCATCCGCGGCAAGGTCTCACGCGCAAGTTCAGCGACGCCAGCGTAAGAGACATCCGAGACGATCAGATGATCGCCAGTCGACAGGAAAGTAAGGAAAATGGCCGATGCTGCCGCCATGCCTGAGGCCGTCGCCAAACAGGCCTCGGTTCCCTGCAGGGCCGCAATCTTGGCCTCCAACCCCGCGACTGTCGGGTTCGCCCAGCGGGAATAGAGATAAGGGCTGTCCGGCGTCAGATCATGCGCAGAGAATCCAGCCAGATCCTCAACAAGGTAGGTCGAGCTCATATGGATCGGGGGGGCCGATGCATTGGTCGCGGTGTCGGGTGGATCGCCCGCATGGATTGCGGTTGTCATGATCCCGGCGGAACGGTTCGATCTGGTCATGTCCTGTCTCCTTTGACAGGGACACTGCGCAGGCGAGATCGCTCGCGCAAGCGGGTTTGCGACAGAATCCGATCTTTCCGATCCGCTGCCTCTGGACCATTGCCCCCGGCCTACCTAGCTTGACCAGCAAAGGAGATCAGAATGACGAACCCGATCCTGTCCGACTGGACAACTCCGTTTGAACTCGCCCCCTTTGCCAAGATCTCGGATGACGATTTTTCCCCTGCTCTGGAAGAGGCACTGAAGGCCCATAACGCGCAGATCGAGGCGATTGCGGCCGACCCTGAAGTCCCAACATTCGCCAATACCATCGAAGCCTTAGAGGCCGCAGGCGAGCAATTGGATAAGGTCCTGTCGGTGTTCTTCACGGTTGCGGGCGCGGACAGCAATCCCAAGCGCGAAGAGCTGCAGCGCGATTTCTCACCGAAACTGGCGGCGCATTTTTCGGGGATTTCATCCAACAAGACTTTGTTTCGGCGCGTGGCTGATCTGTGGGCACGCCGCGATGAGCTGCGTCTGAGTGACGAACAGGCGCGCGTTCTGATGCTGTCGCATCGTGGTTTCGTGCGCGCAGGTGCTGCGCTGGAAGGTGATGCCGATGCGCGCATGCAAGAGATAAAGGCACGGCTTGCCTCGCTGGGCACGTCCTTTACCCAGAACTTATTGGCGGACGAGCGCGATTGGTTCATGGAGCTGACCGAGGATGATCTGCAGGGCCTGCCTGAATTTGCGGTCAATGCCGCACGCGCTGCAGGGCAGGAGAAGGGCGTGGACGGCCCTGTAGTTACGCTCTCGCGGTCGATCATTGTGCCGTTCCTGCAATTCTCGCCGCGCCGGGACTTGCGCGAAAAAGCCTACCGCGCTTGGACTGCGCGCGGCGCGAATGGTGGCGACACTGACAACCGGGAAATTGCGGCGGAAATTCTGCGCTTGCGTGAAGAACGCGCCAAGCTCCTAGGCTATGACAGCTTCGCCGAGTACAAGCTGGAAACCGAGATGGCCCGCACGCCGGACCGTGTGCGTGAGCTGTTGATGGACGTATGGGAGCCCGCCAAAACCCGCGCAGACGCGGATGCTGAAGTGTTGACTGCAATGATGCAAGAGGATGGCGTCAATGGCCCGCTGGCGGCTTGGGACTGGCGCTACTACGCTGAGAAACGCCGCAAGGCCGAACATGATCTGGATGAGGCAGCGCTGAAGCCCTACCTGCAGCTGGACCGGATGATCGAGGCGTCTTTTGCCTGCGCCAATCGCCTGTTCGGACTGGAATTTACACCGCTGGATGTGCCGCTCTACCACCCTGATTGCCGTGCATGGGAGGTGACCCGCGACGGGCAGCGCATCGCGGTGTTCATCGGGGATTATTTCGCGCGCGGATCAAAACGCTCGGGTGCATGGTGCAGCGCGATGCGAGGGCAGGCGAAATTCCCGAAAGTGCAGGCCCCGGTCGTGATCAATGTCTGCAACTTCGCCAAAGGTGACCCGGCGCTGTTGTCCTATGACGATGCGCGCACGCTGTTTCATGAATTCGGTCACGCGCTGCATCAGATGCTGTCCAATGTGACTTACGAAAGCATCTCGGGCACCTCCGTTGCGCGTGATTTTGTTGAACTGCCCAGCCAGCTTTATGAACATTGGCTGGAAGTGCCCGAGGTTCTGGCCGAATTCGCCACCCATGCCGAGACGGGCGCACCGATGCCGCAAGAGATGCTGGAAAAGGTGCTGAAGGCGGCCAATTTCGATCAAGGATTCCAGACGGTCGAGTATGTGGCCTCGGCTCTGGTCGATCTGGCATTCCATGACGGCGCTGCACCCGCTGATCCGATGGCGAAACAGGCCGAGGTTCTGGCCGATATTGGCATGCCATCCGCCATAGGAATGCGCCACGCCACCCCGCATTTCGCCCATGTGTTTGCAGGCGACGGATACAGCTCGGGCTACTACAGCTATATGTGGTCCGAGGTTATGGATGCCGATGCTTTTGCGGCGTTCGAAGAAGCAGGCGGCGCATTTGACCCAGAACGCGCCAAGGCGCTGGAGGACAATATCCTCTCAACCGGTGGTTCGCGTGAAGCGGAGGAGTTGTACCTGGCATTCCGCGGGCGTCTGCCGGGGGTCGAGGCCTTGCTGAAGGGTCGCGGGCTGATCGCGGCCTAATACCCCAGTTCGCGGTCAACGAGGTGGAGAAAGGGCTCGCCCGCTTCACCTCGGCGAATGTTCTCGCAGATCACCTGAGCGGCGGTCACCGGTCGGGTCTCAGATGCAATATGGGGCGTCACCGTCACATTCGGATGCGCCCAATAGGGATGCTCGGTCGGCAGCGGTTCGATGCGGAAGACGTCTAGCGTGGCATGTCCGACCTGCTCTGAATTCAGTGCGGTCAGCAGGGCGTCATCATCGATCAGAGGTCCGCGGCCCGGGTTGATGATCTTGGCCCCTTTTGGCAATAGGGCAAGCGATTCTGCGTTCAGCGTGTTTTCGGTCGCCGGCGTGTCTGGCAGTAGCAGAACCACGATCTCGGCCTGAGACAGGGCATCACGCAGGCCGTCCGCCTCGTGCAGGCAGGTCACTCCGAGAATGTCCTTTGCGGTCCGGCTCCAGCCGATGACGTGAAAGCCCAAATCCGCCAGCGCCCGCGCCGCAGCCGCGCCCAGCTCACCCAAACCCAAAACGACCACGGTGCGTTGGGATGACAAAGGCGGTGCATCCGGTTCCCATGTTGCATCCTGTTGGGTGATGTGGCGGTCCATGCCGAGGTGATAGCGCAGCACATGGCCCACCACCCATTCCGTCATGCCCTGTTTCAGCCCGCTGTCCACCATGCGCGTCAGCGGTACGGCCAGGGTCTCATTGCCCGATATGCTTTCTACCCCGGCCCAAAGACTGAACACCGCCTTGAGGCGGGTGAACGGGGTGAAATCCCGCAGCCCCCCGTTCGGGGCATAGACCACATAATCGACCTGATCTGCGGGGATGTCTGTGGCCAGATGAAAATCCAACCCAGCCTCGGTTAGACCCTTGCGCAGCAGCGGTTCATATTCCGGCCACAACCCGGGGCGGGCGGAAAACAGGACGTTAACGGGCATTGGTACCTCTTAGCGGGGACGATGGATATGGGCGCTTTGCACGATGCCGAAGGCGGCCATCAGCACCAGCATGGCCGAGCCGCCATAGCTGACCATCGGCAATGGCACACCGACAACCGGGGCAAGCCCCATGACCATCGACATGTTAACGGCAAAGAACAGGAAGAAGTTCAGCGCAATGCCCAGCGTCACCAGGGACGAGAACCGATCTTTGGTTGCCAGAGCCGTGACCATGCAGAAGATCAGGATCATGGCATAGAGGATCAGCAGGGTGATACCGCCGACGAAGCCAAACTCTTCGGCCAATGTGGTGAAGATGAAATCGGTGTGTTTCTCGGGCAGGAAGTTCAGCCGTGATTGCGTGCCCTGCATGAACCCGCGCCCGTTCCAGCCGCCCGAGCCTAAAGCGATCTTGGATTGGGTGATGTGATATCCAGCCCCCAACGGATCGGTTGAAGGGTCCAGAAAGGTATCAATCCGGCGGAACTGGTAATCTTTGAGCAATTGCCATTCTGTTCCGCGACTATTGAAAACGGTGGCGATCAGGCCGACCCCTGCCGCAATTACGGCGGCGAAATAGGCCCAGTGGACACCGGCGAGGAACATCAAACCTCCGCCTGCCGCCAGCAGCAGGATCGAAGTGCCGAGGTCTGGCTGACGTAGGACCATAAAGGTCGGGATCAGGATCAGAATGACTGGGATGATCACCCAGAGTGGTCGCGATGTTTTATGGGCAGGCAACCAGTCGTAATAGGCAGCCAGCACCATCACCAGCGCCACTTTCATCACCTCAGAGGGTTGGAGTCGCATGAAGCCGAGGTCAATCCAACGCTGCGCACCCATGCCGATCGTTCCAAACAGCTCCACCACGATGAGCAAGCCGATTGAGCCCAGATAGGCCACGACCGACATATTTCGCCAAAACCAGATCGGCACAAGCGCAATGATGAACATGACCGTTAGGCCCAGACCGAACCGTTCTATCTGCGGTTCAGCCCATGGTGTCCATGACCCACCGGCTACCGAATAGAGCATCAGGAAACCTGCGCTCGCCACGCTGATCAGCAGCAGGGTCAGCGGCCAGTTCATATAGAAGAACTTGCGGAACCCGGAGGGCGTGGATTTGACGGCGTATTCGAGATAGCTCATGCGCGGTCCTTCACGTCAGGACGCGCTTTGGGGCGGCGATCCCCCTCAAGCTGTTTTTGTTGTTCCTTGATGCGCTCACGATCACCGGTCGGATACGCCTCAAGCGGGGGCGTTCCATCGTAAAGCGCTTGCAGCATGATGTCGCGCGCCACTGGGGCCGCGGCCTTTGAGCCGCCGCCGCCATGTTCAACCACAACAGCGACTGCGTATTTAGGATTGTCGTAGGGTGCGAAGCTAACAAACAGTGCGTGGTCGCGGCGCTCCCATGGAAGATCCTCGTTGCGGATCACGCCGGCGGCGCGTTCGGCCTTTGTGATGTTGCGCACCTGACTGGTACCCGTCTTGCCTGCCATACGGAACTCGTCCGCGATGATACGGCTGCGATAGGCCGTGCCGCGCCGGTCATTCGAGACCGAGAACATGGCTTTGCGCACCTGTTCCAGATTGTTTCGGTTCACCGCCAGAGGTTCGCCCGCTCCCGAGGGCTGTTCTACCCCGTTGATCGAGCGAACAAGGCGCGGTGTCACCGCTCGTCCG
Source organism: Ruegeria sp. CF4 (assembly GCF_056537345.1). NCBI lineage: Bacteria > Pseudomonadati > Pseudomonadota > Alphaproteobacteria > Rhodobacterales > Roseobacteraceae > Ruegeria > Ruegeria sp. CF4. The sequence continues at coordinate 374,604 of NZ_JBQFRJ010000002.1, forward strand.
GTCGCCAGCCGTGCCGTCATCACCGCCAACTGCAGCGGTGAAGCCAGCATGAAGCCCTGACCGATCGAGGCGTTCGCCGTGTCACCAATCAGCCATTCCTGCCCGTGCACCCGCTCTTTCCAATCCTGGTTGGGGGTTAGGCCAGCCGCCACGGCGGACATCGGAATATCGTGCTTGACCCCCAGTCCAAAGGTGCGCGCCATCTCGGATATCTTGTCGATGCCAACCCGCAGGGCGACATCATAGTAGTAGACATCGCAGCTGCGCTTCAGCGACAGTTCCAGATCAACAGTTCCATGCCCGCCGCGTTTCCAGCAGTGGAATCGGCGGCTACCGACCTTCAGATGACCGGGGCAGTATACTGTGTTCGACGGGCCGATCACTCCGGCTTCAAGCGCAGCCAGCGCGGTGATCATTTTGAAGGTCGAACCGGGCGGATAGGTGCCCTGCACCGTCTTGTTGGCCAGCGGGCGGTACTTGTCATTGGTTAGCGTGCGGTAATCAGCAACTGAAATACCGCGAACAAACAGGTTTGGATCGAAGCTTGGGGCCGAACTGATGGCGCGGATATCGCCGGTTTCGCAGTCGATCACAACGGCGGCAGCACTTTCTCCGGCCAGGCGGGCTTGCGCGTATTGCTGAAGATCGGCGTCGACCGAGAGTTGCAGATCCGCCCCGGCAGTGCCTTCCTGCCGGTCGAGTTCACGCATCACGCGGCCCGTCGCGTTAACCTCGACCCGCTTGGCACCGGCTTTGCCGCGCAACGCGATTTCCTGTTTGGATTCAAGACCGACTTTTCCGATCTGGAACCGAGGGATGCGCAGCACCGGTTCGGGGTCGTCGATCTGGCTGAGATCATAATCGCTGACCGGGCCAACATAGCCCACCACATGGGCAAAATCCTCGTACCGAGGGTACTGACGCGTCGATCCCACCTCGGGCGTGACACCGGGCAGGGCAGGGGCGTTGACGGCGACTTTCGAAATATCTTCCCATGTGACCTGATCGGCGAGCGTGACCGGCAGGAATGGAGCAGAGCGGCGCATCTCGGCTTTCGCGCGCTCAATCTCGTCTTGGGTGAGGGGGATCAGTTCAGATAGCTTGGTAATGACCTTGTCGATATCGCCTGCATCTTCGCGCACCATCACGATGCGATAAGATGGCGAATTCTGACCGATGATCTGCCCGTTGCGATCATAGATCCGCCCGCGTGTCGGGGGGATCAGACGGATGTTGATGCGGTTTTCCTCGGCCAGCAGACGGTATTCATCGGCCTGATCTACCTGCATAAACCGCATGCGGGCCGCCAGCCCGCCAATGAACGCGGCCTGCAACCCGCCTAAAACCAGCGCCCGGCGGGGCAGCCGCTTATAGGCGAGGCCTTGTGATTTCGGTTTGCGCTGCTTCATGCCCGTGCCCCCGGGGCTGTGCTGTCAGTGACAGACTTGCGACGCACGCCAAACGCGCTCTGACTGAGCAGGGCGATCACAGGATAAGCCGCAATTGTCAGAACAACTTGTATCACCACCGGTCCCAGCGTTGCCTGTTGCACAGACAGAATAGCAAGAATGACGCGGTTGAGCACAAAAACTGCCGTGATCACCGCGCCTACGTTGGTCCATTCGCTGACGAACCCGCCATCCCGCATCCCCGGCGCAGCATTGCGCAGATAGGCTGCACCCAAAACGACCAGCGCAGCCATCAGCCCCGGAGGACGTTGTAGCAGTAGATCAGCCATCAGCATCACGAACGCAATCGCAAGGATCGGCACATACTCCGGGCGGCGCAGCACCCATGCAAAAGTCAGTGCAATCAGGATATCCGGAAAGGGCCATCGATCCGGCTTGCTGTCGAGCGGCAGCAGGTGCAGGAACATCACCAGCACCGCAAGCGCGATATAAAGCCCGCGTTTCAGCCAGAGATGTGAGGTTGGCCTATCCATCGGTAACCTCTTGCGGAGTGAGTGCAGCCGCAGGTTGCCGGGGTCCGACGATGCCGCCGGGGTCTTGAATGGGTTGGGCGGATTGGAAGCGCAGGACGCGCAGGAACTCGAGCCGTTCAAAATCGGCTGAAAGCCGCACGCGCAACCTGCCGCCCGGATCGACGGCAATCTGACCGATCAGCAATCCACCTGGAAACACGCCGCCATCTCCGGATGTCACAACGCGATCTCCGGGGCGGACGAACTCGCGATTCTCGAGGAACTCAACCAGCGGCGATGCGCTGTTGTCACCTGCGATCAGCGCGGTTTGACCCGAGGGCTGAATGGTTGCCGGTATCGCGCTGGATGCATCCGTCAGCAGGATCACCCGCGCCGTATCCGGCCCAACCCCCGAGATACGTCCGACCACGCCGATCCCGTCCATCGTGGCCCAGCCATCGACGATCCCATCACGCTCGCCCACATTCAGCAGCACGGATTGCCGGAAAGGTGAGCCACTATCGGCCATCACCACGCCGGTCACATATGTAAGCCGGGGATCAAGCCGCACATTGTTCAGGTCCAACAGGCGCGCGTTCTCCTGCTCCAGCTGCAGCGCGGCCTCTTTCCAGGCGCGCATCAGGCGCAGCTCGCTACGCAGCTCCTGATTTTGTTCGCTCAGGCGCTGATAGCTTTGGAAGTCCCGCACAAGATTGACGGCACCAGTGACCGGCACCATCGCCCATTCCATCGAAGGGACAACCGTATCCACCACCTGCGCCCTGAACCGCTCGACACGCGGGCTATCGATGCGCCAGACCAGAAAGATCGCCAGCAAGCACAGAACCACGATCCCCAGCAGCAGGCGGCGCAAGGGGGTTGTGTATTCATCGCGCTGTGATCGGTCCTTTGCCACAGGTTACCTTCCCGTGCTGCTCGTGCCCGAGGTCTTACCCTATCAGGGTGCGCGCCTTAGCTGTCGTAGTCAATCGCGTGGCGCAGTTGTTTTTCGTATTCCAAAGCCTTGCCGGTGCCCAAAGCCACACAATTCAGGCTTTCATCGGCGATCGACACGGCCAGACCTGTCTGTTCGCGCAATGCAAGGTCCAGATCGCCCAGCAGAGCACCACCACCAGTCAGCATCACACCCCGGTCGACAATGTCGGCTGCCAGATCGGGCGGAGTGGTTTCCAGTGCGGTCATCACGGCCTCGCAGATCTGCTGGACGGGTTCCGACAGCGCCTCGGCCACCTGTGCCTGGCTGATCTCGATTTCCTTGGGTACACCGTTCAGCAGGTCGCGACCGCGGATATGCATCGACTGGCCGCGGCCGTCGTCGGGCATGCGGGCGGTGCCGATGGTGGTCTTGATGCGTTCGGCAGTGGATTCACCGACCAACAAGTTTTGCTGACGACGCAGGTACGAGATGATGGCCTCGTCCATACGGTCTCCACCGACGCGAACCGAGCGCGCGTACACGATGTCGCCCAGCGACAGAACGGCCACCTCGGTGGTGCCGCCGCCGATATCGACAACCATGTTGCCGGTTGGGTCGGTGATCGGCATCCCGGCACCAATCGCGGCCGCAATCGGCTCGGCAATCAGGCCCGCGCGCCGCGCGCCAGCAGAGAGAACCGACTGGCGGATTGCACGCTTTTCGACCGGTGTCGCGCCATGCGGGACACAGACGATGATTTTGGGCTTCGAGAATGTCGAGCGCTTGTGCACCTTGCGGATGAAATGCTTGATCATCTCCTCGGCGGTGTCGAAGTCGGCAATGACACCTTCGCGCATGGGGCGGATGGCCTCAATAGAGCCGGGGGTCCGGCCCAGCATCAGCTTGGCATCTTCACCGACGGCCAGAACCTTTTTCACTCCATCCTTGACGTGATAGGCCACGACGGATGGTTCAGACAGGATCACGCCACGCCCTTTGACATAAACCAGCGTATTCGCCGTCCCGAGGTCAATTGCCATGTCTGCTGAGAACAGGCCGCCCAGATTGCCAAAGATGCCCATATTTTCACTGATCCCATTTGTCAGAATTTCCACTGCCCGCGACTCGACGGTTCCGGGACGGATGCCTTATAGGGTGCCAACTCGCCCGGTTAAAGGGCTGATTCCGCGACAATCAGCACCTTTCCGCCTTATTGATAGGGACTTTAGAAGGCAAAATGCTCTCATATCAACACATTTACCACGCTGGAAATCTGGCTGATGTGCAAAAGCACGCATTATTGGCATGGACGCTGCGTTATCTGACGCAAAAGGACAAGCCGATCAGCTATGTCGAGACGCATTCCGGTCGCGGTCTTTATCATCTTGATGCGGCCGAAGCTGTCCGAACAGGCGAAGCTGTCGCCGGGATCGCGCGCGCGCAACAGGAGGGGTGGTTTAGTGCAGAACATCCGATGACCCGCGTGCTGAAGGCGGTGCAGTCCCGTCATGGCGCTGCGGCCTACCCGGGATCACCATTGATTGCGGCCAATCTTTTGCGGGAACAGGATAGTCTGCATTTCGCCGAGCTACATCCGGAGGAGTACGCGGCGCTGTCACTGGCGCTGTCGCCCTACGGGGCAAAGGTTTATCGGCAGGACGGTTTCGAATTGGCCCAGTCCTTGCTGCCTCCGGTGCCAAGACGTGGAATGATGCTGATCGACCCCAGCTATGAAGTGAAGGCGGATTACGAGCGGTTGCCGGGGTTGATCGCCAAGCTGCACCGCAAATGGAATGTCGGAGTGATCGCGCTTTGGTACCCGATCCTGACGGATGCACGCCACAAACCCATGGTTTCGGCATTGGGTGCCGCGGGCTATCCCAAGTCGATTTGCCACGAGGTGAATTTCCCGCCGGTGCGCGAAGGGCATCGAATGGTTGGGTCGGGTATGTTCATGCTGAATGCGCCTTTTGGCATCGAAGATGAGATCGATCGCCTCTCGGACCTGTTCGCAAAACTCTGAGAAGCTGGATGATAAGAGTACGGAATTGCTCCCGCCTCGTTTGCCAGCATCAAAGATGCCGTCAAACGAGTTGGGCCCGGCAGCGCGCCGCAGGCGCGCTGCCGGGCCCAAAGCCGCAAGGGGGTTCGGCGTAGCCGGGCACCCGCGGATGCGGGAGCCCTCCCCTTTGATCAGGTCAGGTCTTTGTAGCTGATCTCGCGCGTATCGGCACCCGGGCCAGCCTTTTCGCGACGCATGATCAGACGGTTCAGGGCATGGATATAGGCTTTGGCCGAGGCCACAACGGTATCCGTATTCGCAGATTGACCGGTGGCGATCATGCCGTCCTCTTCCAGACGCACGGACACAGTGGCCTGCGCGTCGGTGCCTTCGGTCACTGCATGAACCTGATAAAGCTGCAGATGGGCCTTGTTCGGGTAGATCGCACGGACCGCCTTGAAGGTCGCGTCCACAGGACCGTCACCGTGTTCCGTCGCGATGATATCTTTGCCATCGACCTCCAGTTCCACGGTCGATTCTGCCTGACCACCGGTGCCGCAGGTGACCTTCATCGAGACGAGCTGCAGGTGATCGTTGGCCTCATCATCGTCCAGCGTCATCAGCGCTATGAGGTCATCATCAAAGACCTCTTTCTTGCGATCGGCCAGATCCTTGAACCGCACGAAGATATCCTTCAGCTGGTTGTCCCCAACCTCATAGCCCAACGTTTCAAGCTTGTCGCGCAGCGCAGCGCGACCTGAGTGCTTGCCCAGCGGCAATGAGGTGCCGGAGAGGCCGATATCCTCTGGCCGCATGATCTCGAAATTCTCGCGGTTCTTCAGCATCCCGTCCTGATGGATACCACTTTCATGGGCAAAGGCGTTCTTGCCGACGATGGCCTTGTTGAACTGCACCGGAAAGCCCGCCACAGTCGCCACCCGGCGCGAGATATGCATGATCTTGGTGGTGTCGATACCGGTATTCCATGGCATGATGTCGTTGCGGGTGCGCAGCGCCATCACCACCTCTTCCAGCGCCGTGTTGCCTGCGCGCTCGCCCAATCCGTTGATGGTGCATTCGATCTGGCGTGCGCCACCCGCGACAGCGGCCAGTGAGTTCGCGGTCGCCATGCCAAGGTCGTTGTGGCAATGGGTGGCAAACACCACTTCATCCGCGCCGGGCACGGTTTCGATCAGGCGCTTGATCAGGTCCGCGCTTTCGACCGGAGCGGTGTAACCCACGGTGTCCGGGATGTTGATGGTGGTTGCGCCCGCCTTGATCGCGATTTCGATCACGCGGCAGAGGTAGTCCCACTCGGTCCGAGTCGCATCCATCGGCGACCACTGCACGTTTTCACACAGATTACGGGCGTGGCTGACTGTTTCGTGGATTTTCTCGGCCATCTCGTCCTGAGTCAGGTTTGGAATGGCGCGGTGCAGCGGGGACGTACCGATGAAGGTGTGAATACGGTTTTTTTCAGCGTGTTTCACCGCCTCCCAGCATCGATCGATATCGGCGAAATTGGCGCGGGCCAGACCGCAGATGCGGCTGTTTTTCGAACGCTGCGCGATCTCGGACACGGCCTTGAAGTCACCTTCGGAGGCGATGGGGAAGCCAGCCTCGATAATGTCGACACCCATCTCGTCCAGCAGTTCGGCAATCTCAAGCTTTTCGTCATGGGTCATGGTTGCGCCGGGGCTCTGCTCGCCGTCGCGCAAAGTGGTATCGAAGATCACGACGCGGTTTTGGTCGGTCACGTTAGTCATGGGAATCTCTTTCTTCTTCTGTCCTAAAGCCTATGGCGCGCGGGCGTCCTCCTCTGAGCGGGCGCGCCGGATGGCACGCTCAGAGGCGGATTAGGATCAGTAGGCCACGCAGCGACGCACCGCGAAAGGCGGTGTCGGCAACAAGGATATCTGCGCGGTTGATCATGGGGTTGAGCTTATACAGCGCGGGGCGCGATTGAAAAGAAGGAAATTCAGTTGCGGTGAAATTTGGATGCACAGTTGATGGGGCGGGTTTTCCACCTAGCTCGTGCAGCATGAAAAACGCATTGATAATCGGCGCATCCGGCGGAATTGGTCGCGCCCTGAGTACATGCCTGCAGTCGCAGGGTCGGGCTGTGACCCATCTGTCGCGATCCGGGGATGGGTTTGATCTGACCCAACCCAAAGTGGTGGACCAGATGTTGTCCGACCTTACCGGCCCATTCGACGTGATCCTGGTTGCATCCGGCGCATTGGAGATCAATAAAACGCCGCCTGAGAAATCTATTCGGGCAGTCACAGCACAGGCGATGATGGATCAGTTTGCCCTCAATGCGGTGGGTCCGGCGCTGGTTCTGCGCCATGCGCCTCGTCTGCTGCCGCGAGATCGCCGGGCGACGATTGCCGTACTGTCTGCGCGCGTCGGGTCCATCGGCGACAATCGGCTGGGTGGCTGGGTCAGCTATCGCGCGTCCAAGGCGGCGGTGAATCAAATCGTTCATACGGCAGCGATTGAACTCGCACGGACGCATAAGCTGGCCATGTGCGTCGCGTTGCATCCAGGGACGGTCAAGACCGCCTTTACCGAGAAGTACCTGGGCCGCCATCCCGCCGTTGAACCCAGTGAAGCCGCAGCCAATTTGCTTTCCGTTATCGACGGTCTGACACCGGCCGAAACGGGAGGGTTCTATGATTGGGCTGGGAAACCCGTGCCCTGGTAGGCGGTATCAGCCGTCATTTGCGTCCGTGTTGGTCGGATCCGATTCAGGTTCTGACGCTTCGGCGTCGGTCGCTGAGGTCGCCGGCTCAGGTGGCGTTTCAGCTTCGCTTGCCAGCGTGTCATTGTCCCAGACACCGGTTTCAACCTCACCACCGGCATAGCGCATGGTGCCGTCGCCATGGCGTTTGTTGTCGAGGAAATTGCCTTCATAGATATCGCCGGTCTCGTAGGTGGCCGCGCCAAAGCCGTTGATCTTACCATCGACCCAAGCGCCGGTATAGCTGAACCCGCCGGGTCGGGTGAGTGTGCCCTGACCCTGACGTTTACCATCCTCGAAATCACCTTCATAGGCGGTGCCATCCGGGAATGTAGCCTTACCCTTGCCATGCCGAACTCCGTCAATCCATTCGCCGTCGTATTGATAACCATTGGCAAAAGTCAGCACGCCTTTGCCGTGGCTCCGGGCATTCCTGAACTGTCCCTTGTAAACGGTGCCGTTGGGGTAGCTCGCGGTTCCAGAACCTTCGAAAATACCCGCCACCCAATCGCCATCATAGACGGTGCCGTTCGGGTATGTCGTACGGCCTTTGCCGTGCGGAAGGTCATCCTGAAAATCGCCTACATAGACCGAACCATCCGCATAAGTCACTTCGCCCAGGCCCTGAATCTGACCGTTTTGCCACTCGCCGCTATATCGAAAACCGTCGGTACCGGTGAAGGTTCCCTGCCCATTGCGCATATCATCGGCGAAATTGCCCTCATAGACGGCGCCATTGGCATGTGTGACCTTGCCTTCGCCCTGCCGTCGTCCATCGGCCAGAGTGCCCTCATAGACATCGCCGTTGGCATAAACCAGACGCCCGGTGCCAGTCATCGTATCCTCGACCCAGTCGCCGGAATAGGTGAAGCCGTCGGCCATGTTCTGCGCGCCCGTTCCGTGGCGTTGTCCGTTTTTGATGCCGCCTTCATATGTGCTGCCATCGGAATAGGTGATCTTGGCCGTGCCCTCTTTCCGACCCTCAATCCAGTCACCGTCATAAACATATCCGTCCGGGCCGGTCAGCACGCCTTTGCCGTGGCGCTTGGCATCCTCAAAGGCACCTACATAGCGCATGCCGTTGGTGTATTCTGCGATACCCGCTCCATTGATCGCGCCCTCGGACCAGTCGCCTTCATAAGTGCGTCCATCGGCATAGATGATCTTACCGCGTCCCTCGGGCCGGCCTTTCGAAAAATTTCCTTCATAGACAGCGCCATTGGCGTATCGTGCGATTCCCTGGCCCTGAATCTCACCTTCGACCCATTCTCCGGAATATTCGAACCCGTTGGGCAGGCGATAGGTTCCCGTCCCGTGACGCAAGCCGTTTTCAAACGTGCCTTCATACACGCCACCCACATCGTCATCCGCAATAACGACCTGGCCGTCTTGCTGGGCGATGGTCGCCTGCGCCAACAAGGCAAGCGTTGCTGCGGCAATTGAGATGCGGATCGCGTTCATGGTCGTACCTGCCTGCGGGGTAGATTGAATGTGGTTCTGGCGCAAAACTAGGATACCGCTAAAGGCAGAGCAACGGCTTTTGCCGCATTTGCCTTTTACTTGCGCTGTGATCTGCTAAATCCCTGAAAGACTGACGAAGGCAAGAGGGCAAGATGGCCGATCGTTTCCGTATCACTCTGGCGCAGCTGAACCCTACCGTGGGGGATATCGATGGCAATGCTGCCAAAGCCGCCGTTGCATGGGCCGAAGGGCGCGATGCGCAGGCTGATCTAGTGGCGTTGCCCGAGATGTTCATCACCGGATACAACACGCAGGATCTGGTTATGAAGCCGGTGTTCCATCGCGCTGCCATGGCGGCGATCGAGGCGCTGGCCGAACAATGCGCCGAGGGTCCTGCGCTGGCGATCGGCGGGCCGTGGGTCGAAGGAGGCAAGCTCTACAATGCCTACCTGATCCTCAAGGGCGGTCGGATCGTCAGCAAAGTTCTCAAGCACCATCTACCCAACGAAACTGTTTTTGATGAGGTTCGGCTGTATGATGCAGGCCCTCTGGGTGGGCCCTATGCGGTTGGTAACATCCGTATTGGCAGCCCGATCTGCGAGGACGGCTGGCATGAAGATGTGGCCGAAACGCTTGAGGAAACCGGGGCCGAGTTTCTGCTGATCCCCAACGGTTCGCCCTATTTCCGTGACAAATATGACATCCGGCTGAACCACATGGTCTCGCGCGTGGTCGAGACCGGGTTGCCTCTGATTTATCTGAACATGGTCGGCGGTCAGGATGATCAGGTGTTCGACGGCGCCACCTTCGGCCTGAACCCTGGCGGAGAGCTGGCGTTTCGCATGCCGGTCTTTGACGAGGCGGTACAGCATATCGACTTACTGCGTGGGGAGGACGGCTGGCAGATCGTGCCCGGTGATGTCGTGCCCCAACCCGACACATGGGAGCAGGACTATCGCGCGATGGTGCAGTCGCTGCGCGACTACATGGGTAAGACCGGGTTTGGGAAAGCGGTTTTGGGCTTGTCAGGCGGCGTCGACTCGGCGCTTGTGGCGGCCATCGCAGTGGACGCCATCGGGGCAGAAAATGTGCGCTGCGTGATGCTCCCTTCGGAATATACCAGCCAAAGCTCGTTGGACGATGCCGAAGCGGTCGCGCAGGCACTGGGCGTACATTATGATTTCGTACCGATCGCACAGGGACGGGCCGCGGTGACCGAGACTCTGGCACCTTTGTTTGAAGGCCGGAACGAAGATCTGACTGAAGAGAACATCCAATCCCGACTGCGAGGGCTGCTGCTGATGGCGATCTCGAACAAATTTGGTGAGATGCTACTGACTACCGGCAATAAGTCCGAGATCGCGGTGGGGTACGCCACGATTTATGGCGACATGAATGGGGGCTACAATCCGATCAAGGATCTGTACAAAACCCGCGTGTTCGAAACCTGCCGCTGGCGTAACGTCAATCACCGCGATTGGATGATGGGGCCTGACGGCGAGGTCATTCGCCCCTCGGTCATCGACAAGCCACCGAGCGCTGAGTTGCGCGAGGACCAGAAGGACAGCGACAGCTTGCCGGATTACCCCATTCTGGATGCGATACTGGACATTCTGGTGGATCAGGATGGCTCGGTCGCGGATTGCGTGGCCGCCGGGTTTGACGAGGCTGAGGCGCGGCGGGTCGAACATCTGATTTACATCAGTGAATACAAGCGCTTTCAATCTGCGCCGGGCACGCGGCTGACGCCAAGGGCCTTCTGGCTGGATCGCCGCTATCCAATCGTGAATCGCTGGCGCGACAGAAAGTAACGCTGCGCATATACTTATCGTTTACGGTTGCTCCGCAATCGGGTTCTTAAAGCTGGATTGTTTATCTATTCCAGTCTCTTGGCCAGATTTTCTCGGCGTTCTCCTTGCCTCGTGGTCCATTTTTTGCCACATTTATGACAGGGGTTTGCCTCATCTGGGGCAAGCGTGACGTAATCTGGTGGCTAAGCCTACGTTACTAGGTTCAAGGCCGGATTTATCGAACTGGGTAAAGGCATCCGTGTTTGGGATGTCAGTAAAAGTATTGGTGGTCAAAATGACTTATGGTTACGACAAACCGCTTCACGCGCCGACGCAACTGAAAACGATGGAGTCGCCGCCGCGTGAGCTGAATGAAGAGGCGCTGGATGCCTCAATCGCGGACATCCTGAGACAGGAAGCGCCTGCACTGACAACGGAAAAGCAACCTGCGCGTGCAGAGTTTCCAGTGTTGCGACCGCAGGAACCTTCGTTCGTGCGGCCTGAGCCGGGCTTCGCCTCTGCGCTGCGCCAGAAATGGGCGCAACTGTCCGGCGCAGCCTGAGCAAGCAAGGAATAAGTGCAGCAGTTTGAGTTGCGCTTTGGCCGAATGGCCACAGGTCAGTGGAAACCCTCGTGGTTGCGTGGGTTCCGCATTGTCAGCGCGGTGGTTATCGGGCTGGATACCGCTTCGATGACCCAATTCCGAGCGACTGATGCCTGGCCCCACTCCGACGCCTGTCGAGTCTGATCTCATCCTTCCGAAACGCGTAGATGTCGTCGTCATAGGCGGCGGAATAATCGGTGCGTCGACCGCGCTTGAACTGGCTGAACGGGGCGTGTCCGTTCTACTCTGCGAGAAAGGTCGGATCGCGGGCGAACAGAGCTCACGCAATTGGGGGTGGGTGCGGCTTGGAATGCGCGACCCGCGCGAGATTCCCTTGATGACGCAAGCCATCCACATCTGGCAGGGCTTGGATGAGCGGACCGGGCGCGAGACGGGCTATGTCCAATCCGGCATTCTGTTCGGCGCTTCGGGAGCCAGAAGTGAAGGCAACCTGATCCGTTGGTTGAAGAATGTCGAGGGGATGCAAACCGGTGGTCACATGGTATCGGGGCCTGAACTGGAGGACCTGCTGCCTGACAACACCCTGAACCTGCGTGCAGCGCTCTATATGCCACAGGATGGACGGGCCGAACCTCAATGGGCTGCTTCGGCTATCGTCGAAGCCGCGCGGGATCGAGGCGCTGCGGTCATGACGAATTGTGCGGTGCGCAGCGTCGATATGCAGGCGGGACGAATATCGGGGGTTTTTACAGAACGGGGTCGAGTGGCCTGCAGCCATGTCGTTCTGGCAGGTGGCGCGTGGTCGCGCCTGTTTGCCGGAAATGCGGGGATTGAGCTGCCGCAGTTGAAGGTGATGAACACCGTGATGCGCTCGTCTCCGACGGATGCCGGACCTGAAGCTGCGTTTTGGAGCGATGAGTTTGCAATTCGCAAGCGATCAGATGGTGGCTATTCGATTGCATCGGGCCATGAGAACACGGTCGACATCGTTCCCGACAGCTTTCGGTTGGCCCGGCAGTTTCTACCTGCCTTCCGTCAGGAATGGCGTTCACTGCGCTTTCGTCTGTCCCAGCGATGGCTGACTGAGATGCGACAGGACCGCAAATGGTTGCCGACCGATGTGACTCCGTTTGAGCATTGCCGGGTTTTGGATCCCGAGCCGTCGCAGAAGGTATTGCGGCGCGCCTGGGCGCAGGCACGCAATGCTCTGCCCGCGCTGGATGCTGTCGAGGTCGTGCAAAGCTGGGCCGGAATGATTGATGTTACACCAGATGCGGTCCCGGTTATCTCGGGCGTCGAGCGCGTGCCGGGTCTGTACATCGCAACCGGATTCTCGGGCCATGGGTTTGGCATCGGCCCCGGCGCAGGTCGCCTCGTGGCCGATCTAGTAATGCAGACCGCGCCATGTGTTGATCCGGCCGCCTTTCGCCTGTCCCGTTTCACGGACGGTTCAAAGGTGCGGCCGGACCCAGGATATTAAGGTCTTAACCCATCATCTGATAGCTGACAGGGACAAAGCGGAATCCGTCGCCGCGGGTCTCGACGAAACCGGCAGCAGGGAAGGGCATGTGATAGCCGATCATTGGTACCTTGTCCGCGGCCAGCATGCCCAGAACATTGCGCCGCGACTGCGTGGCGGCCGCTTTGTCCATATCAAAGCGCACTTCCCATTCAGGGTGTGCGAAGGACCAGACGTAGTGATTTGCAAGGTCGGCTGTCAGAACAAGACGCTGGCCGTTGCTTTCCAGATGATAGACCATGTGCCCCGGCGTATGCCCAAACGCCGCGACCCCTGTGATACCCGATGCAACCTCGCCACCGTCACCGATGAAGGTCATCTTTTCGGCCAGTGGCGTGACTTTGGCTGCAACCAGATCGCCGACCCGGTTGCCCGCGTCCTGTGCCGCCCAGAAATCATACTCGGGCGCAGCGGTCACATAGCGCGCGTTGGCGAAGGTCGCAGCGTCATTGGTGGTCATGCCGCCAATATGATCGGGATGCATGTGGGTAATGACAACCACATCAATCTGATCAGGCGTCACGCCCGCATCCGCCAACGCGGCCTGAATGCCACCTTGTCCAAGGCCGGTATCGAACAGAACCAGCTCGGACCCTGTGTTGACCAGCGTGGGCGTAAAGAAGAACTGCGCAACGTCCGGGGAAATAAAGTTCTCGGCCGAGACATTTGCAAATTCTTCATCAGACGCCCCGCCGCCGAAAATCTCTTGGGCGCCGTCGCGGGGCAGGCTGCCGTCTAGCAATGTGGTGACGGTGAAATCGCCCAGCGTAAAGGATTTGGCGATGGTTGAGTTGGCTTTGGTTTCGGTCCCGGCGGCCAAGAGCGGGGTTGCAGCTGCGGCAAACGGCAAAACAGCTGCGGAGCCTAGTGCAGCGCGGCGTGTGAGTTTGATGGTCATTTTTGTTCTCCCTGTCAGAACACCAATAGATGAGTTAGGTCAGCGTGAGTCTCTTGCCAGTATATACTGAGATGATATGGGCTGCGGGGATGAACATTGCGTGTTAAATTTTGTTTATGCCGCGATCTGAGAACAAGACTGTCCCCACCCGCGAAAGCGTCCAGGCGTTTCTGTCATCCGTGCAACCGGCGATGAAGGCCGAAGATGCACGAACGCTGGACAGGTTATTTCGCGAAACGACCGGGTTCGAACCGGTGATGTGGGGGCCGTCGATTGTGGGTTATGGCCGTTATCACTACCGCTACAAATCCGGGCGCGAGGGGGAATTTCTGGCCACCGGCTTTTCCCCACGCAAGGCGGCGCTGTCGATCTATATCATGCCCGGCTACACGGATTTCAGGGATATCCTGCGCCGGTTGGGCAAGCACAAGCTGGGCAAATCATGCCTCTATGTGAACAAGCTGGCTGATATCGATCTGGATGTTCTGGGCGAACTGATCCGCGCCGGTCTGGAAGACCTCGGAGGGCACTGGCCGGTCCAACCGACCTGAACGCCTCTACTGGACAATTCGCCAATCCTGTGACAAGAGCCGCGCCAACAGGAGACATCCATGACCACCACCCGTTTCGCCCCGTCGCCCACAGGTTACATCCATGTGGGCAACCTGCGCACCGCCCTGATGAACTATCTGATTGCCCGCAAGGAGGGTGGTACGTTCATCCTGCGCATCGACGACACCGACCCCGAGCGGTCGAAGGAAGAATACGTTGATGCGATCAAGCAGGATCTGGACTGGCTGGGCCTGCACTGGGACCGGGTGGAGCGCCAATCTGAACGACTGGATCGCTATGCTGAAGCTGCCGACAAGCTGCGTGAACTGGGGCGCTTCTATGAAGCGTTCGAAACGCCGACTGAGCTTGACCTGAAGCGCAAGAAGCAACTGAACATGGGCAAGCCACCGGTTTATGACCGCGCGGCGCTGAACCTTTCGGATGCCGAGAAAGAAGCCATACGTGCCGAGCGCGGCAATGGTGTCTGGCGCTTCAAGCTGGATCACGAGCGGATCGAGTGGAAAGACGGTATTCTGGGTGACATCTCGATCGATGCGGCCTCGGTTTCCGACCCGGTGCTGATCCGTGGTGATGGTCAGGTCCTCTATACGATTGCGTCCGTGGTCGATGACACCGAGATGGGTGTGACCGATGTTGTGCGCGGCTCGGACCATGTGACCAACACGGCGACGCAGATTCAGATCATCGAAGCGCTGGGCGGTGCTTGCCCGCGTTTCGCACACCACTCGCTGCTGACCGGTCCGCAGGGTGAGGCGCTGTCGAAACGCCTGGGTACGCTGGCCTTGCGTGACCTGCGTGAGCAGGGCGTTCAGCCGATGGCGCTGCTGAGCCTGATGGCGCGCCTGGGTTCGTCCGATCCGGTCGAGCTGCGGTCTGACATGGCCGAATTGATCGAGGGCTTCGACTTAAACCGTTTTGGCGCAGCTCCGACCAAATTCGACGTGCAGGATTTGTTTCCGCTGACAGCGAAACATCTGCAGTCGCTGCCGCTGACCGATGTGGCAGAGGCTGTTGCGGATGCGGGCGTGCCGGCAGAATTGGCCGAGCCGTTCTGGCAGATGGCGCGCGAGAACATTACCACTCTGACCGATCTGAAGGGCTGGTGGGAGCTCTGCCGTGATGGGGCCGAGCCGCTGATTGCCGATGAGGATCGCGCGTTTATCACCGAGGCTATCGCTCTGCTTCCAGAAGGCCCGTTTGACGGCGAGACTTGGGGTGTTTGGACCAAAGCTGTGAAAGAGGCCACCGGCCGCAAAGGCAAAGGTCTGTTTATGCCGCTGCGCAAGGCACTGACGGGTATGGAGCGTGGGCCGGAAATGGCGGCACTGCTGCCGTTGTTGCAAGTCATCCGGGCGCGCGGGTAACAACGCGCCTTATGGCGGGGTGTTTCGAAAAAAGTATATTTGAACTAATGGAGGGGTGGGCCGGTGCGCCTGCCCCTTTGTTATGCTGGGTCTACGATCCTGCTGCCTAAACGGGTCAGGTGTTCGTCAACGAAACCGGTCTCGTCCGAATTCAGTTGTTGATGGCGCGGGTAACGGGGCGCGGCACGGTCGTTCAGGATCGGAGCGTCCCAGCCGTCGGTTGTTTTAAAGAAGCGGTCCGCGCCTTCGGGCCCGAATGCACGCAGATAACCCTGAACGACCACGTCGATATAGCTTAACAACAAGGGGTGTTGATCTGTTGGTTCGGTGTGCTTGCCTTTCGGGACGGCATAGACCGCGATCTCGACCGCGTGTTTCAGGGGGTGTGTAACGGCGTGCGTTGCGGTGATGCGATCATAAGCCCATTCGCGCTCGTCTAACGCGACCCAGTCATTTCGGGGAACGTGGGCGATCATTCCATCGATCTCTGAGGCCGGGTCAGGGACTGCCGTTAGAAAGGCGACGGGGCGCAGATCCGTATGCCGCCACGCGCGACGCCAACCTTTCAGCTGTGCCGGTCGCGGGTTGGGAAAGTCGTGTGTCGAGAGGTTCACCAGACTGCCATAGCCAAAGAAATAGGGATCTGCCATGCGGGCCACGTCCTTCGGTGATGATTGATGTATGTCAAACAATCTTTTTACGAGACATGCAATAAGGCTGCATCTTGAAATTTGGGAGGTCATGATGCGGATCACCAAAAGGACGAACATAGCGGTGCGCCTGCTGATGTATTGCGCCGCCCATCAGGATCGGCTGGTAACGAAGGCCGAGATCGCCGAGGTGTGCAATATCTCGGAAAACCATCTGGCGCAGGTAATCAACCAGCTGAGCCAGCTGGAGTATCTGAGCACGCAGCGGGGTCGTAACGGAGGCATGTCGCTTGCGCGGCCCGCGGATCAGATCCGGATCGGATCGGTCTTTCGTCACGTCGAAGGCGGTCTTCCGATTGCCGAGTGTTTTGCGGATGCCGACAATACTTGCCCGCTGACCGATGCTTGCCGGTTGCGGCTGGCGCTGCAGGATGCGGCTGAGGTGTTTTACGCCTCGCTGGACGAAATCACTCTGGACGCTTTGGTCTGTGACAACGACCAGTTGCTGAAGATTCTGCAGCCCGTGGCCTGTGTGCGCTGAGATCAGTCGCTGGCCCGCAGGATACGAGCGGGCCGGACCGAGAGCGGGCGCAAGGCAAAAGCCACGCCAGCGCCCAGCGTCACGCCGATGCCCGCGAGGACAATGCCGAGCGCGGATGGCCAGATGATCGTGAATCCGGTGTCGAAGATATAGGTCGCAACGGCCCAACCGCCCAGGATTCCTGTCAGCAGCGCGACACAGCCCGCCGCCGCCCCTAGCAGAATCGCGCGCAGGGCGAAGCTGCGTAGGATGCGGCCCCGATTGGCACCGAGCGTTTTCAGAATTGCAGCCTCATACCGCCGCGCGGGCTCACCCGCCGCTGCTGCGCCGATCAGGACGAGAAACCCGGTCAGCAAGGATATGCCCGCACCATAGGACGTCGCCGCGGCGAGCCCCGCCAACAGACCGGATACGCGGTCGATGGCGTCGCGCACGCGAACTGCGGTGATATTGGGGTACTGCCCCGCGAGATCGCGCAGGATGGCGGCTTCGGCCTGTTCCTCGGCATAAACCGTCGCGATGAAACTGTGGGGAGCACCGGCAAGGGCCGATGGGTTTATCGACATGATGAAGCCGATGCCGGCAGTTGAGAAATCAACCTCTCGCAAAGACGTAAGTTCGGCGGTGATGTCGCGGCCGAGGATATTAACCGTCAGTTCGTCGCCCAGTTTCAGGCCCATCTCGGCGGCTTCTTCGGCGGCAAAACTGACCTGCGGTCGGCCTGTGTAGTCCTCGGGCCACCACGTGCCTTCGGTGATCCTTGCATTTTGTGGCGGCAGATTTGAATAGGTGACGCCTCGGTCGCCTTCCAGAACCCAGTGATCCCCCGCGACCTCGCGGGCGGGCCTGCCATTGATTCGGGTAATGATCCCGCGCAGCATTGGGGCGCTTTCGATACGGCTTACGGCGGGATCGGTTTCCAGCCGCTCGGTAAAGCCCGGCATCTGGTCCTTTTGAATGTCGACGAAGAAATAGGACGGAGCCACATCCGGCAGGTTACCCGAGATGGCGTTGCGCAGGGTTCCATCGATCTGACCCACCGCCGCCAAGACCGAAAGGCCGAGGCCCAGAGACAGCACCACCGAGGATGCGCCCTCACGCGGGTCGGAAATTGCCGACAGAGCCCACCGCAGGGACGGGCGACCTCGGGCCCAGGGCGTACCCATCCGCGCCAGTCTGCGGATCAGGAAGGCCGAGAGTGCCAGAAGTGCAAGTGCGCCGGCCAACCCGCCGCTAGTCCAGAGCGTCAGCCAGGTTGAGCCGCTGAGCCACGAGGCTGCACCGATCAACAGGGCCAGCCCGATTGCCGTTGCGACGACATAGACCAGACGGGGTAGGCTGCGGGTCGTTGACAACGCATCGCGGAACAGGGTCGCAGCGCGCACCTCTTCGGTTCGGGCCAGCGGCCAGAGCGTGAACAGGAAGGCTGTCAGCACCCCATAAAGCGCGGCCTCGGCCAATGGTTGGAGGTAAAGCGAGAAGACGGCAGGGACGGGCAGGCGGGCTTCGATGATGGGGGCGATCAGCAACGGGATCGCTCCACCGATAATGAGGCCCAGGAGGATGCCTATACCCGATAGGACTCCGATCTGGATCATATAGGTCTGGAAAATCGTTGCCCGATCCGCACCGAGTGTGCGCAGCGTGGCGATGGTTTCCGTTTTCTGGGCCAGATAGGCACGTACGGCCGCGGACACGCCGATCCCTCCGACGGCCAAGCCAGAGAGGCCGACGAGCACCAGAAAGGCACTCAGGCGGCCAACGAACTCGGATATACCCGGCGCGCCGTTGCGCGCATCGGTCCATCGCATACCAGTGCCGTCGAAGGTTTGTCCTGCCTCGGTTGCCAGAGCTTCCAATTCGCCGCCCCGCGGTAGATCGAGCCGATACTTGGTGGAAAACAAAGTGCCCGGCGCGAGCAGGCCCGAAGCTTGCAGATCCTGCGTGCGCACCAAGGTGCGTGGCCCCAAGGTGAACCCATCCGCAGCACCATCAGGTTCATGTTCCAGCGACGCCATCAGGACAAAAGACTGGGTTCCAAGGGCGAACTGATCGCCAATTGATAGGCCCAACCGGTCGATCAAAGATGGGTCCATCACGGCCCCTGGCAGACCATCAGCCCCTTTGAATGCGTCGGGCAGGGGCAACTCTGGCAGCAATTGAACCGTACCCACCAGCGGGTAGGCAGTATCCACCGACTTCACCTGCGTCAGGCCACGCTGTATTTCGCCCCCGTTTTCCGTGACAGCCATGGACCGGAAATCAACGACCTCCGAGACCGCCTGCGCAGTCTGTTCCATCCACGCGCGTTCCTGGTCATCAGCAAAGCGATAGGTGAATTCCAGTTGGGCATCACCACCCAGCAGCGCGGCCCCTTCCTGCGTCAGGCCGGTCTGAATCGCCTGCCGGACCGAGCCTACGGCAGCAATTGCTGCAACCCCAAGCGCGAGACAGGCGAGAAATACCCGAAACCCGCGCAACCCGCCGCGCAGCTCGCGACGTGCCAGCCGCCCGGCGATGCGCAGGATCATTCGGCGGCCTCGCGCTGTGTGTCCTCTGCGATCCGGCCATCCCGCAAACGTATGACGCGGTCGCATTTCTGAGCCAAGCTGTGGCTGTGTGTGACCAGTATCAGAGTTGCACCGTGGCGGTCGCGCAACCCGAACAACAGGTCAATGATCGCAGCCCCATTGGTTTCGTCCAGATTGCCGGTGGGCTCGTCCGCCAGCAGGATTTGCGGGCGCGGGGCCGCTGCACGGGCCAGAGCGACGCGCTGTTGCTCACCGCCGGACAATTGCGCCGGATAATGGTCCCGGCGATGTGAGAGGCCTACGGCGTCCAATTCGGCCTCCGCGCGCGAAAACGCATCTTTGTGGCCTGCCAGTTCCAATGGCGTGGCCACATTCTCCAACGCTGTCATCGTCGGGATCAGGTGGAAGTTCTGAAACACAACCCCCATCGCATCGCGCCGAAATCGGGCCAGAGCGTCTTCGTTCATCGTGCTTAGATCATGACCCAGTGCGCTGACGCGGCCCGACGTGGCCTGTTCCAACCCGCCCATCAACATAAGCAGCGAGGATTTGCCCGACCCGGACGGGCCGACCAGCCCCAGCGTTTCGCCCTTGTTTACGGTCAAAGAGATGTCATGCAGGATATCCACCCGTCCGGCATTGCCATCCAGCGATAAAGCGGCATCTTGGAGGGAGAGAACAGGTGTCGTCATCAATCAGCCCAGTTAGGGGAGTACGGTTCATTGGGATATGGCGCGAAACAGAAAATGCGCAAGACTTTGATGGCCGCAGCGTTGATCTGTTGCGGTTTTGCAGCGACGGCCCAGCCGGTCGTGATAGCCGCGTTGGGGGATTCTCTGACGCAGGGCTACGGCTTGCCTGAACAGGATGGTTTTGTTCCGCAGCTGCAACGTTGGTTGGAGGATCAGGGAGCGCAGGTTCAGTTGATCAACGCAGGTGTCTCCGGTGATACCACCGCCGGGGGCGCGGCACGCGTCGACTGGACCCTGACACCAGACGTGGACGGGATGATCGTAGCGCTTGGCGGCAATGATCTGTTGCGCGGGATCGATCCGGACGTCTCGCGCGCCAATCTTCAGGCCATCTTGAGCGCAGCTCAAGCTTCAGAGGTTGAGGTATTGATGATCGGCATGCAGGCCCCGGGCAACTACGGGGCCGACTATAAACAACGTTTCGACAGCATGTATCCGGAACTGGCACAACAATTTGACGCGCTTTATGCCGAGAGCTTCTTCGAGGGTCTGACGGCCTCGGGTGATCCGGCAGCGGCGCGTCAGTATATGCAAGCCGATGGGATTCATCCCAACGCGCAGGGCGTGTCCTTGATAGTAGAAGCGCTAGGGCCCGAGGTGCTGGTGCTGGCTGAGGAGGCCGCTAAATAGGAGGTTTCCGATGCCCGGACGGTTCTTTTTGACACGACCGACGTCGCAGATCGCAGATGATCTGGGATTTCCGGGCAGCATCCCCGAACAACCAGCGCGCCAAAATATCCAGCCGGGAGAGGAGGTGGTTGTTCTGACCGGTACCGGGCTGACCCTCATGCGCTGGGGCATGATCCCGGTTGGCCGGGTGAATGCGCGAGGGCGTCCGGTGATGGAGACGATCATCAACGCGCGCTCCGAGACCGTCTTCGACAAAAGCGCTTTCGAAGGCGTCGGGCGTGCGGTTATTCCTGTTGACGGTTGGTATGAGTGGACCGGAGAGAAGCGGCGCAAAACCGCTTGGCGCATCTCGGCCAAGGATGGATCACCCTTGCTGTTTGCTGCGATCACCGACGTCTGGCAGGCACCCGGAGGGCTGTGCGTTGATCAGGTTGCTGCGGTGACGTGCGAGCCGAATGCGGACGTGAAGCCCATCCATCATCGGATGGGCGTGTTACTAGACCGCGATGGTGTTGAGCTTTGGTTGAACGGAACAGAAGAAGAGGCCCAAAACCTCGCCAGTCCGTGGCCTGACGGATGGCTGCGTATCGAGCAAGCCGACGATGTGGATTGGTCGGCCCCCTAGACCACTGTCACCACGGTTCCGATCGGCACCCGGTTATAAAGGTCGATCACATGCTCATTCAGCATTCGGATACAACCGTTTGAAACGGCATGGCCGATGGTCTGCGGCTGCGTGGTGCCGTGGATACGGAAATATGTATCGACCCCATTCTGGAACAGATAGAGCGCGCGTGCGCCCAGAGGATTGTCTCCACCACCGGGCTGGACATAGTCGTTGTCCTTGAATTTGGCGTAAGTGACCGGGTCGCGCTCGATCATCTCGTCGGTTGGCCGCCAAGTCGGCCATTCTTTCTTGACGTCGATGGTGGCCGAACCCGTGAACTCGAGGCCGGCTTTGCCAACGCCGCACCCGTAGCGGACAGCCTTGCGGGGTTCGGTCACGTAATAAAGGTAGAATGACCGCGGTGCGACCAGCAGCTGACCTGGCTGAAACTGCTTCTTAATGCGCACAAACTGCGGTGTCGGGTCGTATTCGACCGCTTTCTTGGCACTGGCTGTGCCGGGCAGCAGGCAGACAGCTGTCCCAGCCACAAAAGCGCGGCGAGTAAACATATTGCGTCCCTTCCAAAGACCAATGAACTTTTGATCCTAGTCTTGAAAGGATAGCCGATTTGGTCAATCGGCGGGGATGCATAACTGAAATGTGATGTATTCTGCGGGCCACACATTAGTCGTGGCCAAGGAAGAGGGCGGAGAGAAAGCTCCGCCCTTTGAACGGCTTAGGCCAGTTCGATATTATCCGCGCTTTCGCGGCCATCACGGCCTGCGCGCAGCTCGTAAGTGACTTTCTGGTTGTCGGCCAGGCCCGTCAGGCCCGAGCGTTCGACAGCTGAGATGTGCACGAACACATCTTTGCCGCCCTCTTCGGGTGCGATGAAGCCGAAGCCTTTGGTGGTGTTGAACCATTTTACGGTACCTGTAGGCATATCCGTTGTCTCCTGTTTTGGTGCTGCCCACGGAGTTGCGGCAGCCTGGCGTCGTCGGTCTGGATCGAATGACTGAGCGCCCATGAAGGAGACAGTAGGTCGAAATAGAAAAACGTTAGCGTTGTGGATATGGCATTGAGACGAACGCGTGGCAAGAGAGGAGTGTTCTGGTCGCGACGCCGTTTGGGAGATCGTTATCCGAATTGCGCAAGAATTCTCCGAGAGTTTGGGCGTCCGCATGTGCCTACATTCATTGCGCACGGCATTGGAACGCCGGCCGCATAAACAAGCGGTTGAACCTGTTTGCACCCCCTCCTATCGTGCGCGTGTAATATAACCATTCAGGACGATAACATGACCGAGCAAATGCCACATCCCATGTCTCCGCAGGATTGCCTTGTGGCGATCATGGTCGCGGTGTCCGCCTCGGATGAAACCATTCGCACCGCTGAACTGGTCAAGATCGAAACCGCGGTCAACATGCTGCCGGTCTTTGCCGACTACGATATCGATCGCACCCGCCGCGTATCGCAAATCGTGTTTGATCTGTTTGAGCAAGAGGATGGGTTGGACGCCCTTTTCGGTTTGGTTCGTGAAAACCTGCCTGAACGTCTGAATGAGACCGCCTATGCGCTGGCCTGCGATGTGGCTGCCGCCGATGGTTCATTGGCTGAGACCGAGCTGCGCCTTCTGGAAGAAATCCGCTATGAGCTGAGCATCGATCGCCTGCATGCCGCCGCCATTGAGCGCGGGGCGCGTGCACGGCATACCATCTAGCTGCCGTAAAGCGAGCCCCAACGCTCCAACAACGCCCGCTGCAATTTGCGTGATTTCCGGTTCCAAGGGCGCGCGCCTTCGGGTCGTTCGCGATTTGCGCGCGGGATTTTGGCGCGATGGGCGACATCTGCGGTGAAAATGGCAAAGGCCAGTTCTATCCCATCTGTTGTAGTCAGATAGCCACCAAGACCTGAGACGAAGTTCAGTGTTCCAGTCTTTGCATCCACCCGGACCGGATGGTTCTTGACCGGTCGCCCGTTCTGGTCGGTCAGGGCAAATGGTTTCAGCAACGGTCTCAGCTGATCAGAGCTGCCCGCCGTCGCCAATATCTTGGTCAATGCCACAGGCTCCATGCGCGACGCATCCCCGAGCCCCGAATGATCCACCATCGCAATTCCGTTCGCGCCAAACCGCTCGGTCGCCCAGCGGTTCATCTCTGCCGCTGACTCTGCGAGGTTTTCAGGTCTTATCCCACGCGCCTTTGTGGCCGCCATACCGACCATCTCGGCGGTGATATTGGTCGAGTATTTCAGCATTCCCTTCAAAATGCTCTGCAGCGGGTCGCTTTGATGGATCACCAAAGGCACCCCCTGCGGGGCTTGTTGGGTTACCTGTACCCGGCCCAGAACAATCCCGTTCACACGCGCCAGCGTACGGAACACGTCGCCTGCATAAAGCGCGGGCTTGCGCACTGGCAACCACCGCGCGCCCCCATTGCCCAACGCGCCTTTGGCCACGGTCCACCGATCTTGTCGCGCACTGGGCTGATAGGTGTAAATAGGAAGACTACGGCTTTCGATCCGCATCGTGGCCATATCGACCGAAGGCGTGTATTTTGTGCTGCGGGCGTCCATGGTCACGCCATAGCCATCGCTTTCGCGCTTCCACTCGAAATGCACCCGGTTGAAATTCAATGATATCCCACTGATTGCCGGGCTGTAGCCCAGATGATCGGGTTGCCCCGGGTCAACGCTGAAAACATAAGGCAGCGTTCCGTCATAGACCTTGAATGCGCCGCGCACCTCGGTAATCCCAGCCTTGCGCAGATTGGCCGCCATAGTGGCCAGCGCATCTGTATCCAGCAGCGGATCACCGCCTCCGGCGAGGATCAGGTCGCCTTTCAGGATTCCGTTTTCGATCGGACCATCCGCGATCAGAGTTGTTTCGAACCGAAACTCAGGACCCAGAACATCCAAGGCATAAAGCGCGGTCAGAGCTTTGGCGACGCTGGCAGGTGGCAAGCTTGCGCCTTCGCCGAATACCTCCAATGGCGTTCCGGTTTTTACATCGGAAACGGCAAAGACAACTTCGCCCCGCAGCCCTGCGGCCTTTACAAGCCGCTCGGAGGCGCTCGCCAACGGTCCGCGCAGTTGAGGGCGCAGAGACACCAAAGGCGCCTCGGCAAGGCCCGTGCCCGGAACCAGAGACGCCCCCAATCCACTCAGAAACAAACGACGCGAAATACGATCAACCATGGGTCTATTAGGATCCCAGAGCTTAAATATAGACAATCACTTGATTAAGATTATGCGCTGACTGGAGTCATTCGGGCAACACCCCATCGCCCCAGATGCCGCGATTGCGAAGATCAGTTGAACTGACGTCAACCATCGGCACGTTCACGAAACACCAGGCCGGAACCTCGGCCCGGCCCAGCAAATGCCGCGCCTGCCCGTCGATGCGGTATCTGGCATAGAGCCGCGCCGCCGGGGACATCCGCGCCGAAATCCGATCCCCCGGTCGCGCCACGACGCCAACGGGAATGCTATCCATGATCAGCCGCCAGTCTTTCCACTTGTGAAACTGCGCCAGATTATCCGCGCCCATCAGCCAGACAAACCGGACCTGCGGATAAAGCCGTCGCAGCGCCACTATAGTATCCGCCGTTGCCCGTGTGCCCGTAAACGTCTCGATATCCGTGATCTCGACCCTTGGGTGCTGCATCAATGCACGCGCGGCCTTCATCCGCTGTGCCAGAGGCGCCGGTCCGTGTGTTTTCAAGGGATTGCCCGGAGACACCAGCCACCACACCCGATCCAGCCCGAACGCCTTCAACGCCTCGCGTGTGACATGAACATGACCGCGATGGGGCGGATCAAAAGATCCGCCGAACAGCCCGATCACTTGTCCGGGCCGCGCATATGGAATGTGGTATCGCTCCATCCCTCGCTGATGTTCAGAACTGGGGGGCGTTGTCAATCAACAGGTTGCACCGCATCGCCCAGCTTTACGCGCCCGGGCCGGATAACTTCAGCGCACCAACCCCCATGCCCGCGCACGGCAGAGTAGCCACCTGCACCCAACGCCTCCTCCATCCGGCTGCAGGGCGCACAGATTACGGTAAAGCGCAGAATGGCATCACCAACCTGCACCTCACGCCCCTTGAGCGCTGCCAGATTGATCCCAGACACCACCAGATTGCGCCGCAAGATGTCAGGCGGAATCGATCCTCGCCCCAGATACAACCCAATCGCCCTCAGATGCTCTTGCTGGATCAAAGTCACCGCCCGCTTGCCCGCGCTGCTACGGTCGCCGTCGAGGCCAGAGACGGAAATGTTAGCTGTATCCTCTGCAACCATCTCCAGTCGCCGTTTGGGTCGCAAGCCAATCCATTCAATACGACCCGGCTGCGCCCAGCCCGCGATCAACTCTGCCAGTTCAGACAATCCAGTCCCTCCTATCGGTTGAAGCTCTTTAGCCCATACAAGCACGGTGCAAAATTCACAAAACCACCAGCTTGCCCCTCTCGCCCGGCTCGGATATCCAGCGTTTCAACCCAATTTCACCGACCCAGAGGACGCGACATGGCCGCCTATCAATATGTCTATCACATGCAGGGTGTCTCCAAGACCTATCCCGGTGGCAAGAAGTGCTTTGAAAACATCCACCTGAGCTTTCTGCCCGGTGTGAAAATCGGTGTCGTCGGCGTCAACGGCGCAGGTAAATCGACTCTGATGAAGATCATGGCGGGCCTCGACACCGATTTCACGGGTGAGGCATGGGCCGCCGAAGGTGCCAAGGTCGGCTATCTGCCGCAGGAACCGCAATTGGATGAATCCCTCACCGTCCGCGAAAACGTCATGCTGGGCGTCGCCGCAAAAAAGGCCAAGGTCGACCGGTTCAACGAGATTGCCATGGAGATCGCCGAGAACTACTCGGACGATCTGATGGAGGAAATGACCACCCTGCAGGACGCGATCGACGCGGAAAACCTCTGGGACCTCGACAGCCAGATCGACGTCTCGATGGAGGCGCTGCGCTGCCCCGCCGACGACGCCAACATCGCCAACCTCTCGGGTGGTGAGAAACGCCGCGTGGCGCTCTGCAAACTGCTGCTGCAGGCGCCCGACATGCTGCTGCTCGACGAACCGACCAACCATCTGGACGCCGAGACCATCGCCTGGCTGCAACAGCACCTGATCGACTACAAGGGCACCATCCTGATCGTCACCCACGACCGTTACTTCCTGGATGACATCACCGGCTGGATTCTGGAACTCGACCGCGGCCGCGGCATTCCCTACGAGGGCAACTATTCCGCATGGCTGGAACAAAAAGCCAAACGGCTGGAGCAGGAAGCCCGCGAGGACAAGTCCAAGCAGAAAACCCTGCAGCGCGAATTGGAATGGATGCGTCAGGGTCAGAAGGCCCGTCAGGCCAAATCCAAGGCCCGGATCAACGCCTATAACGAACTGGCCGAACAGTCCGAACGCGAAAAACTGACCCGTGCCCAGATCGTCATCCCCAACGGCCAGCGCCTTGGCGGCAAGGTGATCGAGGTCGAGGGCCTGTCGAAGCATATGGGCGACAAGCAACTGATCGAAGGGCTGGATTTTGCCCTGCCCCCCGGCGGCATCGTCGGCGTCATCGGCCCCAACGGTGCGGGTAAATCGACCCTGTTCAAAATGCTCACAGGTCAGGAACAGCCCGACGCAGGCACCATCACGCTGGGCGATACCGTTGAACTGTCCTATGTCGACCAGTCCCGCGACGACCTGAAAGACAACGACACCGTGTGGGAGGCGATCACCGGCGGCGCCGAGATCATCCAGCTGGGCGACGCGCAGGTCAATTCCCGCGCCTATTGCTCGTCCTTCAACTTCAAGGGCGGCGACCAGCAGAAGAAGGTCTCGTTGCTGTCAGGTGGTGAACGCAACCGCGTCCACATGGCCCGCCTGCTGAAAGAGGGCGGCAACGTCCTGCTGCTCGACGAACCGACCAACGACCTCGACGTTGAAACACTGCGTGCGCTGGAAGACGCGCTGGTCGATTTCGCCGGCTGCGCCGTCGTCATCTCACACGACCGCTTCTTCCTAGACCGGATTTGTACACATATTCTGGCCTTTGAGGGCGATGCCCACGTGGAGTGGTTCGAGGGCAACTTCGAGGATTACGAAGAGGACAAGAAGCGCCGTCTGGGACCGGACGCGCTGGAGCCCAAGCGGTTGAAGCATAAGAAGTTCGCGCGGTAAAGGTTCCGGTTCTTATTGAACAGCAAGAGCTCCAGATATCGAATTTAAGACGACGGTGAACTCAGCTATTTTCCAAGTTAGCTGATTTACCAATCTTCTTGATTCCTCATTTGCCGCGTCGTTCGGGCCAAATTTTTGAGCTTCGAGTTGAATCATAAGCTGAGCTATTTGATTGCAGCTTGATGCAGCGTAATCTGCCAGATCCTTCACGGTGGTAATTTCAACCCCCTGCCGCTGGATCATCCTTAATGTGTTTTGAGCTATGAGGCCTTGATCAATCAAAACGCTTTCGAGCTCTTCCTGAGGTAAACTCGTATATAGTTCACGAGCTGTTTCAAGACTGCCAACAACATCAGAAAAAGAACCAACATCGCTTATCGATATCTCACCACCTTCAGCTTGGGAGAAAGTCGAAAATACAATCGAAAAAGCAGACATAGTAATCTCAGAGGCAGAGCTGAACTGAAGCACTGTATCCTCTGAAATGTTGTCATTCGTTTGAGGTTGAAACAACCAAGCAAACGAAACATTTGGAAGCAATAATACCAGAACAATAGCGATCTTCTTTAGCATATCAGCAGTCTTTCAATATTTTGACGAAGTCTTCCGGATAGCTGCTAGCCTCTAACATGGGCATAGCCATTTCATTAAATGAAGGGATCAAGTACACAGCGCACATGTCTTCCTTGGCGCGCTTCCACACTGAACTATCGATAAGACCGTTGTCATAGAAAACGTACTGCTCTGACAAAAAGCTCAGTGTTTTGCGGACAAGGGTCCGGTATTTTATCTCAGCTTGGTCTACTCCGAAAACTCTAGCTGCGATTTCCGGATTATCAGCCAAGTCTTGAGAGAGATCTCTCCCACTATTAAGTAGATTAGATATCGCCTGCGCTTGCACGGCGTTTCTAGTCAATTTGAATTGCCAGAAACTCAGCCCTAGGGCTACAACCGCCAAAATTGCCGCCGCAGAGCTTATTTCATCTTTGTAAGTCTTCAAAAAACAAGCCATTACACTACCAATGAACCACATTCTTAAAATACAAATCAGGATAGAAATTTACCATTTTTTTGCAAGCTTTTTGACCCTGTTCCAGTTAAGCCAGACCGTTTGATAGCAAGCGGATGATGGGATTACACTCCATCACTCACTCGAAGAACATACCCGAACAGCCGCACCATCTTTTCCCGCGCACCAAACCATATCCAACTCCATCCTCTCAGATGATAGGGTGAAACCCCATCCTACGGCTCTCCGAACGTGCCATCGGTGACCACACCACGCCACGCCGGATCAACCCGGCCTGCGCGAATATCGCGATGGATTGACGAATACGCCCAATCGGTCAGAGGCTTCGCCAACCACTCAACTCCCAAAAATGCCCGTGCTTTGTTGACTCATGCTGCACCGGCACAATAGGAGGGGTCGGTCGGCTGCATAGGGCGGCGGGCTGATTTCTTCCGATGGAGCTGAACTACTATGTCTGAACTGCGTGAAACCGCGATGACGTCCAAGGCGTGGCCGTTTGAAGAGGCGCGTCGGTTGCTCAATCGCTATCAGAAAGGTGCTCCGGAGAAGGGGTTTGTGCTGTTCGAGACAGGCTATGGCCCCTCGGGCCTGCCGCATATCGGAACCTTTGGTGAGGTGGCGCGGACCACGATGGTCAAGCGCGCGTTTGATGCGCTGTCGGACATCCCGACCAAGCTGATCTGTTTCTCGGACGATCTGGACGGGATGCGCAAGGTGCCCAGCAACGTGCCGAACCCGGAGATTCTCGAGCAGCATTTGCAGCGCCCATTGACCTCGGTGCCTGATCCGTTCGGCGAATATGACAGCTTTGGCGCGTATAACAACGCGATGCTGCGGCGGTTCCTCGATACCTTTGGGTTCGAATACGAGTTCTACTCGGCCAAGGAATTCTACGAATCCGGTCAGTTTGATGAAGTGCTCAAGCTTGCGGTTGAACGCTATGACGAGATCATGGCGATCATGCTCAAAAGCCTGCGGGAAGAGCGCCAGCAAACCTATTCGATCTTCCTGCCACTGCATCCTGAAAGCGGGCGGGTGATGTATGTGCCGATGAAAAAGGTCTGTGCCGAGACATATACCGTGACCTTCGATGATGAGACGGGCAAGGAATGGACTGTTCCAGTCACCGGCGGCAATGTGAAGCTGCAGTGGAAGCCGGATTTCGGCGCGCGCTGGGCAGCTTTGGGCGTCGATTTCGAGATGTACGGCAAGGAACATGCCACCAACGAGAAAATCTATGACTCGATCTGTAGGGCACTTGGCGGTCGCGCGCCCGAGCATTTTAGCTATGAGCTGTTTCTGGACGAGAATGGGCAGAAGATTTCCAAGTCGTCGGGGAATGGTGTGTCGATTGACGAATGGCTGACCTATGCGCCGACCGAGTCGTTGGCCTATTTCATGTACCAGAAGCCCAAGACAGCAAAGCGGATGCATTTCGATGTGATCCCGAAAGCCTATGATGAGTATCATCAGCAGTTGCGGGCCTATCCGGGGCAGGACCTGAAAGCGCAGTTGAACAATCCGGTGTGGCATATCCACGGCGGAGAAGTTCCTGAATCAACGCTGATGGTGCCTTTCGCCATGTTGCTGAACCTCGCGTCCGTGTCGGGGGCTGAGGACAAAGAGGCGCTGTGGGGCTTCATCCGTCGTTATGCGCCGGAGGCTACGGCCGAAACGCATCCCGATCTGGATCAGGCGGCGGGCTTTGCGGTGCGCTACTTCAACGATTTTGTCAAACCGACGCGCCAGCATCGTGCGCCGACGGATCAGGAGCGGGATGCGCTGGAGGCGTTGAAGGCAGCCCTAGAAGCTTATGATGGACCGATGGAAGATGAGGCACTGCAATCGGTGGTCTATGCCATCGGGCGCGAGCGGTTTGATCCGATGCGCGGCTGGTTCACAGCGCTTTATGAAGTGCTGCTGGGCGCGTCGCAGGGGCCTCGGTTCGGTGGGTTCATCGCGCTTTATGGTGTGCCGGAAACCATTGCTCTGATCGACAAGGCATTGGCCGGAGAACTGGTCTGATTTGACCTGACCTCGTGTGGGGCTACCCTTGGTTCAGGAGGTGGCCCCATGCGTCGACTATTGCTTGCTGTATCTCTGAGTGCCGGGCTGGCCTCGGGCGCTTTTGCGCAAAACGCCGAGATCGAGGCAAATATCTCGGCGCAGATACAGGCCTTCAAGGCGGATGATTTCGCCACCGCTTTCACCTTTGCCAGCCCCAATATCCAACGCCTGTTCGGGTCGCCCGAGAATTTCGGTATCATGGTGCGGCGCGGCTATCCAATGGTCTGGCGCCCGACAGATGTAAGGTTTCTGGAGCTGCGCGAGATCAATGGTGCCTTATGGCAGAAGGTTATGGTGGTGGACCGAGATGGTCGTGTCCATATCCTCGATTACCAAATGATCCGGCAAGAAAACGGCTGGAAGATCAATGGTGTGCAATTGTTGGGCAACTCCGATCCGGCGGCGTGATGCAACACCACCGTCACGGTGATATGAGCTGCGATTAATTCCTTTTCGATACCAAGACCTCCGCGCTCGGGGAATGTCCTGAGCTTTGGGTTTTGGCGCGCGATGGCGCGATTGGGAAAGGGATTTTCATGAACAAGGCTATCACCGACGGTATCGTGTTTATGCCGCCAGCATTCGCGGATGGTCTGGGAGTATGGTCCAGCGGCGACGGCACGCCTGGCGCGCCGACCTATGAGGGGTCGGGTACGGGTGTGTTTGTGCCAGCGGATGCGGATTTCGCAGGCTGTCTGGAGATCTACAAAACTGAGGCCACGCAGCAACTGCGCTATATGGGTCAGACGCAGCTGTTGCCGGGCTGCTATTTGCAGATCAAGGCACGGGTGAAGGCGATCAGTGGACCTCTGCCGGAAGTGCGGATAGCGGGTTGGGCCGGGGGTGCCGGGGATGCGCATGTGAGCGGTTTAGTCGAGCAGGGCCCGGCGACACAATTGACCGGCTATGGCACGGTGCATGAGATCACGGCGATCGTGGGCGTTGGTCAGCGGCCGGGTGTGGACATGCCTTGGGGTCCTGCGGCGCTTTATGGTCATTTCGGGCTGAATATCGACGGCACCAATGGGGCCGTGGTGCGGGTTGACGATCTTGAGATTGTCGACATTACGAGCGCGTTCCTGCGTGACATGATCGGCGTTGTCGACGTGCGTGACTTTGGCGCTTTGGGCGATGGTTCCACCGATGACTCCGAGGCGTTCGAGGCGGCGGATCAGGCTGCGAACGGACGCAAGATTTATGTGCCACAGGGAACATTTCTGCTCGACGAGAATACCTCTATCGGCTCCGAGATCGAATTCGATGGCACGGTGACGATGCCTGACGACAAGATGCTTCTGCTGACCAAGAACTACGATCTGCCCACCTACATCTCAGCCTTTGGGGATGAGATGCTGGCCTTCAAAAAAGCGTTTCAGGCATTGCTGAATGGTTCAGACCATGAATCGCTTGACCTGGGTGGGCGCAAGATAGCGGTGACCGAGCCCATTGACATGGCTGCAGCCGTACCCAACCGAACAGGCTATGCCACCCGTCGGGTGGTGCGCAACGGTCAGTTCGACGTCAAAAGCAGTGCAGCCTGGGATACCGAGAGTTTTGAGTCGGTCGCAACCTATGATCCGAGCGATTCCCGCAAACTCACCAATGTGGCCAATATCGCAAACATCCCTGTGGGTTCATTGGTCACCGGCAGTGGGGTGGGGCGCGAGATTTATGTGCGTTCCAAAGATGACAGCGCTGGTGAAATCACGTTGAACGAACCGATCTATGATGCAGCCGGGACGCAGAACTTTACCTTTACGGCATTCAAATATCTGTTGGACTTTAGCGGTTTCAGCGCATTGCAGAAGTTCAACATGGAAGGGATCGAGTTCCAGTGCAATGGTCGTTGCAGCGCGATCCGTCTGTCGCCTGGGGGTAACACCTTTGTGCTGAAGGATTGCTTTATCAGCCGTCCCAAGGATCGCGGTATTACCTCAATCGGGCAGGGTTGTCAGGGGATGTTGATCGACGGGTGTCAGTTCTTGTCGACCGAAGAGAGTCTGGACGTGGCGGATCGCAGCTCAATCGCCCTGAACACCAATGCCAATGACGTCAAGCTGCGCCATAACCGGGCAACGCGGTTCCACCACTTTGCGGTTTTGGGCGGTGACAACAATCTGGTGCTGGGTAACCACTTTTTCCAGGGTGACGGCGTGCCCAACGGTATCCGCAACGCGGGGCTTGTGCTGATAGGAGGGTACAACAGCTCTTCGGTTGCCGAGAACTATGTCGACAACTGCTTCATCGAATGGACCAATGAACGGGATCCGGACCCTGATTACAGCACTGGTTATTCCTTCAGCGCGTTGAGCGTCACAGACAATATCTTCTATGCCAGCAATGTCGCGCCTTGGTTTAGCTACTTCGTGATCCGTCCTTATGGATCGGGGCATTTTCTGAATGGTCTGACGGTGACTGGCAACAAGTTCCGGGTCGCCAATGTGGATATTGACCGGGCAGAGCGCGTGGATACCAGTTTTGCCAACCTCAACCCAGAGCGGCATACAAATGTCAGCTTTGAAAACAACACGTTCCATGGGATCAGCACGCCTTGTTCCAACCCGCTACGCGTTCGTCACTCGCAAAGTTCGACCTCGTCGGCCTGGACGGTCAGCTCGCAGGGGCGGTTGCCGTTTGGCGGTTGTGCGCGCGGGTGCGACGCGGTGGTGGCCGTAAGCTCGCTGAGATCGGTCTTTAACTCAGTGCGCTACACGGTGCCGTATGTCGAGCTGAAGCAGGGATCGAGCCAAAACAGTATTCGCCTGCGTTGGTCTGAGGCATTAAGAGGCACAGTCTCGGCCATTCTGCGGATCGATACCTGACCGGAGGTGCTTAGTAGTTGAGCCATAATGCGAGTTTGAAACCTGTGTGTTCGCGAACTGAATTCCGTTCAACTCCAATGACCCAGCTGGCTATACCGGTTTTCGGACGATAAATCAGCGAGGGCCGGGCGCTCCAATACCAAGGGCGACCCGGCTCGTATGACGTTTCGATTTGCAACAGAGGGTCGAAGCGCCGCCCCGATGACAGACCTGCAGTGAAATCCAGCTTTCGGATCAAGGCCTCATGCGTACGGTATTCCAGCGCTGTGTCGACTGCGATCCATCCCGGACCCAACCCGGTTCGGATACCTTTGCCATACGACAATGTGGTTTTATACATCGCCCAGGCGCCGTCCTGCCGGTGATGCAACCCGGCGCCGAATTCGGCGGCTATGCGCCCGGCTGAACCGAAATCAGCGACAGGGATTCGGGCAAAGACCAGGGCGTGGCCGTAAAGATCCTGATGTTCTTCAGCGTCCAGCCCGATTGTCAGATTTCGCCTGAACCCCCATTCAGCATAGAACGCCCCCTTGTACTTGTAGGCATCATCGTTTTCCCGGAATGCAGTGACCGAGGTCGCGGCAAAGAGTGAATCTTTCTCGCGCAACCATGCCCCGGCGTTACCCGGGCCGCAAAGCACGAAGGATAGCAAGAATATGAGAACCAGACGGGCCATGCGCGCAGCATCCGCGGACATGGTTAACGGATCGTTAGTTTCCTGTTCATCCTTGGGAAAGAAATTCTCCAAATCCCGGTTTTGGCTCAGGAAATAGATGGCGTTTGTGAAAGCTGTGTTAGGCTGGACCTGACAAAGTAGGAGGAGCCACATGCCGCAGATTTCCAAAAACAACAGCTATCAGACGGTCATTACTACCTTTGAGATGACCCCCGGAACCTGTCAGGATCTTCTTGAGGCGCTGACGGATGCCTATGCCCATTTCATTTCGAAACAACCCGGTTTCATCTCTGCAGGGCTGCATGTGAACGACGCGCAGACGCGCATTGCCAATTATTCACAATGGGAGCGGCGCGAGGATTTCCTGTCGATGTTGCGCACACCAGAAATGCGCGAGCGCAATCGCCGGATCAATGAGCTGTGCAAAAGCTTTGAACCCGTCATGTATGACGTGGCCGAGACATTTGGCGAGACCTGACCTGGATCAAGGCAGCGATGCAGGTTTACAGCGACGATGGCGGCGCAATGACGGAGATGTGCCATGTATCACAATATTCTAGTACCGATTTCCTTTGATGCCGAACGAGATACCTCGGCACCTTTGAAGCTGGCGCAGATGCTGGCGACGCCCGAGGCCAACGTGACATTGCTGCATGTGGTCGAGCATATCCCGGATTATGCGATTTCTTACATGCCCGCCGAGTATCTTTCCGAGGCCCGTAAAGCCATCCAGACAGAGTTGGACACGTTGGCGGCAAAGGTGCCCAACGCGCAGGGGCTGGTCGTGGAAGGCCATTCCGGGCGCACGATTCTGGATTGGGCCGAGGTGAACAAGCCCGACCTGATCATTATGGCATCGCATCGCCCCGGAATGCAGGATCTGCTGTTGGGATCAACCGCGACTCATGTCGTGCGGCACGCGAAATGCGCCGTGCATGTGGTGCGTTAAGGGATAATTTTTCGACCTCGGGCCCACGCGGCCATGGCTTTGCCACATAGGCATCGTATCACGGCCGGCATGAGCCCTAAGCGACCAAAAGAACAGACGACGCCCGGCCCGCGCCTGACCAGACGGCAGCGCAGGGCTGAGGCTGTGCGCCGCAAGGCTCTGTCTCCGATCCGGATTCTGATGATGGTGCTGGCCTTGCCCCTGACCACGGGGATGATCGCAATCGGGGTCTATATTCGGGTGAGCGACTATGACCGTCCCGAAGCCGTTGTGCATCTGGTAGCCATGGCTGGATGTGATGTCGTGCAAAAGCTCGTCCCCGGTCCGTTTTATGAGGGCGGTCCGGGATATCACAAACGCAACGATCCCGATGGCGATGGCGTGGCCTGTGGGCCATCCGCATCCCGCGCGGTTTCAAGCTTTGCGCAACAAGCTCCGACGATCACACCAGAGGTCGAGGCCCCGAAAGAGCGCACCGTCGGGACCGCCAAGTTCCTGAAACCCTGATCTGCATTTTGCGGGGATGCGCTCAGGACAGCGGAGCCCTGGCGCAGTCGCGAAAGAGGCGCACCTGGGGTGCGGCGCCATCCAGTGCGAACTCGGTCAAGCTGTCTGGTGTAAAGGCATAGGCGGTCTGATTGTATTCTAGCCCATCCAAAACATTGCCGAACCCGGTGTCCGTCACGGTAAGGGATGCAGCGTTTCCCGACAACACATGACGTTCCGTAGCGATTTCGATGGGGTTCGGGCCGTCAAACCGCATGGCAAACCATGGGGTCTGGGTCCAGCCTTCGGCCTTGTGAGTGATGGTCAGGGTATAGAGCGGCTGAGCCGGGTCGTAGGTCAGGAAAATCTGTGCCGTGCTCGTGTCATGCGACAGGGTGCAAATTTGTCCGACCGTTGCCTCCCATGCGGTGGCTGGCGTGGCTAGGATGAGTGATAGCAGAATGACGCGCATGGGCGATTATTTAGCTGCTGATGGACCTCAGGCAAGAGTGGCGACCTGCCTTATCTCAACAGATTGGTGTCGCGCGAAACGGCCTGATTGTTCACTGCGTCGCGCGCCAGATCCTTGGTCTGCCCCCCGCGTATCCCCTGCACGACACGTTTCGCAATACTCGTGTTGGGCACGGTGTTCGGGTATGTCATGGCAACCATTTGGAAATACGGTTTGTGATCTCAAACGTGGCGGAGGGGACGCTGGGCTGCAACCTTGAAGTGTCAGGGCCTGCGTTTGGGTAAGGTGCTAGGTTGAAAATAGCCTGATTCCTCAAGTATCAATGCGAGATTTCAAGTCGCTATGTTACGTTGCGCGCGGCGCGGCCGTCCCGGTCACGTCTTATGGCAATTTCGCCAGACGAGGGAGGAAAGTGATGTTTGCACGTATTACCCAATACAAAATGAAGCCCAGCTCGCGTGAGGCGGCGACGGAGAAAATGAATGAATTGAAATCCGAAATCATGGGCATGCCCGGCATGCACAGCTTTACCAATGTGATGAACGAGGACGGCTCGGGCTATGTGATCTCGGTGGTCGAGAGCGAGGCGACCTCGAACGCGAACGCGCCCAAAGTGGCCGAGCTATGGGGCCATTTCGCCGAATTCATGGAAGGCCCGCCGACGCCGGTTGGGTATGATGTGATTGCCCATTGGGATAAGGGGTAAGCGATGGGGCGGGGATTTCCCCGCCCGTTATTATTTTGGCGCGGCTTGTAAGATGGGGCTTTACCCCATCATGCGCTTTGGTCGCCTCGGAGTGAAGGATTGGAAACCCATCCTACGACCATCAACTCATCATTTGATCGTGCGCATTGCAGATCAGTTCGACAAGAAATTGATCATTCAACCCCTCATCGTCAGACTTCAGGCTGAATTTGTATGTTCCATACCTTTGATTATAGCCCAGATAATCACACATAGACTCTTCGATTGATGCCAATGTTTCAGCTTCTTGAGGCAGCCTAACTTCAAGGACCATTGTAGATTTTCTGGGGTGAAAGACACAGAAGTTTCGCGAGCGACCGTCGATTTTAGGTCCAATGTAGTGTTTGGCGAAGTTGAGTTCTGAGTTTGGGATCTGGGCTTCCATCAGTTGAAAAATTCGCTCTACAACACCGATTGAAGCTGAAGACGCACGTTCAATCCAATATGAGCGATCTGTTTCAACGAACTCTTCGAGCTCTTTGTCGCTGCCATAGTATTCTTGCCGTGTATCCAAGATTTTGGAGAACATGATACTTAAACCGAGATTGCTTTTTGTAGCCGAAAGCTTCAGAGCAATTATCGGCACTGAATTTCCTAGCAACGTAATAACGTTAAAGAAGCGACCGGTGATTTCTTCTGCAATCAATACACAAACGTGATCGATTCCCTTGTAGCGCGAGCGCTGCAAGTCCCAATATTCTATTGCGCGAATAATGTGAGACGGGTCGGTTTTGCCAAGTTGAATTTCCACGCAAAAACGAGTCGGCTCACTGTCTTGAAGAAGAAGGTCTAGAAAGCCGCCACCAACCTGCGGCACTTCCGCTCCGATCAGATCCAATTCACCTAATCCGAGGCACCCGGGTGAAGATTTAATCAACTCTGCAATTTGTTTTTCGCTAACGCTTTTCTCGCTCTTGAGATTTATCTCTCTAAGTATTTCTAATTCCATACCTTTTTCCTATTTCGTGAGGATTCAATTCCTCACCGCTTCCGTCTCTTCACATTCCCACCCCGCTGCCCCGGCCTGCCAGCCGTTGACCGCCCGTGCGATTTCACTGCGTCTTCCGAGGCTTTTTCGACCGCCCATTGGCGCGCCATGGGGTCGTCGGCGACGGCGAGGTCGACCGCTTCCAGACGTTTGATCTCGTCCCGGATGTTGGCGGCCTCTTCGAATTCCAGGTTCTCGGCGGCTTTGCGCATTTGCTCGCGCAGGCCGTCCAGATGAGCCTCGAGGTTCGCGCCGTGCATCGGTTTGTCGATGGTGGCGGTGACGCGGTTCATGTCGACATCGCCTTCGTAGAGACCCGCCAGAACGTCCTCGACATTCTTCTTCACCGTCTCAGGCGTGATGCCGTGTTCTTCGTTATAGGCGAGCTGTTTGGCGCGGCGGCGGTTGGTCTCGCCCAGGGCGCGCTCCATCGAGCCGGTGATCTTGTCGGCATACATGATCACCCGGCCATCGGCATTCCGCGCGGCACGGCCGATGGTCTGGATCAGCGAGGTTTCCGAGCGCAGGAAGCCTTCCTTGTCGGCGTCCAGAATGGCGACCAGCCCGCATTCTGGGATGTCGAGCCCCTCGCGCAGCAGGTTGATCCCGACCAGCACGTCGAAGGCACCCAGCCGCAGGTCGCGCAGGATTTCGATACGTTCCAGCGTGTCGATATCCGAGTGCATGTAGCGGACTTTGATGCCCTGTTCGTGCAGGTATTCGGTCAGGTCCTCAGCCATGCGTTTGGTCAGCGTGGTGACCAGCGTGCGATAGCCATCGGCGGCGACCTTGCGCACCTCGTCCAGCAGGTCGTCCACCTGCATCGACACGGGGCGGATTTCGACCTCGGGGTCCAGAAGGCCGGTGGGGCGGATCACTTGTTCGGTGAAGACACCGCCGGTCTGTTCGATCTCCCACTTGGCCGGGGTGGCCGAGACAAAGATGGATTGCGGGCGCATGGCGTCCCATTCCTCGAACTTCAGGGGGCGGTTGTCCATGCACGACGGCAGGCGGAACCCGTGTTCGGCCAGCGTGAACTTGCGGCGATAGTCGCCCCGGTACATGCCGCCGATCTGCGGCACGCTGACGTGGGATTCGTCGGCAAAAACGATGGCGTTGTCGGGGATGAATTCGAACAGGGTCGGGGGTGGTTCGCCCGGTGCGCGACCGGTCAGATAGCGCGAGTAGTTCTCGATGCCGTTGCAGACGCCGGTGGCTTCGAGCATCTCCAGATCGAAGTTGGTGCGCTGTTCCAGACGTTGGGCTTCCAGCAGTTTGCCTTCGCCCACCAGTTGGTCCAGCCGGATGCGGAGTTCCTTTTTGATGCCGATGATGGCCTGCTGCATCGTTGGTTTCGGCGTCACGTAGTGGGAGTTCGCGTAGACACGCACATGCTCCATTGTGGCGGCGCGTTCGCCGGTCAGCGGATCGAATTCGGTGATCTGTTCCAGTTCTTCGCCGAAGAAGGAAAGCTTCCACGCGCGGTCCTCAAGGTGGGCGGGCCAGATTTCCAGACTATCCCCGCGCACCCGAAACGACCCGCGCTGAAATGCCTGATCGTTGCGGCGGTATTGCTGGGCGACCAGATCAGCCATCACCTGCCGCTGATCATATTCGTGACCCACCTTCAGGTCTTGTGTCATCGCGCCGTAGGTCTCGACCGAACCGATACCGTAGATGCACGAGACCGAAGCCACGATGATCACGTCATCACGTTCCAACAGCGCGCGGGTGGCCGAGTGGCGCATCCGGTCGATCTGTTCGTTGATCTGGGATTCTTTCTCGATATAGGTGTCCGAGCGCGGCACATAGGCCTCTGGCTGGTAATAGTCGTAGTAGGATACGAAATACTCGACCGAGTTCTCTGGGAAGAAGCCCTTGAATTCCCCGTACAGCTGCGCTGCCAGCGTCTTGTTTGGCGCCAGGATGATCGCAGGCCGCTGCGTTTCCTCGATCACCTTGGCCATGGTGAAGGTCTTGCCCGTCCCGGTCGCACCCAGCAGAACCTGATCTCGCTCACCATCATTCACTCCGCCTGCCAGCTCTTTGATCGCCGTGGGTTGGTCGCCTGCAGGATTGAACTCGGTATGCATGACGAACTGCTTGCCGCCTTCCAGCTTCAGGCGGGCGCGCACGTCCTCGGCAGTCAGTTGGGTTTTGTCGGAATGGGCGTATGGCATAGGCAAGCTCCGGGTCAGGCCCCTACATTTGTTCTTATTTTGTCCATCTGCAAGGTCAGATCTGGATTCATTTCCTGCTATGCGGTCCGGTGTTGAGCGTCAGGGTGCGTTTGAAGCTTCGCCGCCAAAGCGGACAGGTTCTCGGCCAGCACGCGGCCCATCATCATCTTCAACAGGGTTTGCCCCATCAACCAGCCGAGGGGGCCGTATTTCATGCGATAATCCATGCTCCAGATAACACGGCTGCGGGTGTCGGACAGCGGTGTGATGGCAATCGTTGCCTGCGCCTCGTGCAGAGGCATCGCCATCTGCGACAGCCGCACGGTGTAGCCTCGGTTGATCTGCCAATCCGTCACCTCTTCGACCAATGATGTGCCGTTCGCGAAGTGACACCGACGTTTCGATCCGACCCCATCCGATCCCTCGGTCAAAGCATCCACCGATGTCACCTGCGGAGCGAAGTCGTCGATATGCATGAAGCGGCTGAGGATAGCCCATATGTCCTCAGGTCGAGCGTTGATGTCGAGGTGGCGTTCGTGGTGAATCATCTAGCTGTCCTTTTCTCGGGTTCGTGCCGTAAATAGCTCCACCTGATGACAGTTCCTGACATCAATATTTCCATGACATCCGCGACAATTGTCATCTTGTCCCGGCGCGCGCTCTGACGCATAAACAGCTTCAGCCAAGTGAGTACGGAGAGGCGACATGCGCGCACGGATTTACCAGCCTTCGCGAAACGCGATGACCTCGGGGATGGCCAAGACCCGTAAGTGGGTTCTGGAGTATGCTCCTGCGTCGGCGCGTGAAGTTGATCCGCTGATGGGCTGGACCTCATCCAACGATACGCAAACTCAGGTGCGCCTTAAGTTTGATACCAGGGAAGAGGCGTTGGACTATGCCAAGGACAATGGCATCGAGGTGCAGGTCAGCGAGCCGCATAAACGCAAGCCGAACCTGCGCGCGCGTGGCTATGGGGAGAATTTCGCGACTGACCGGCGCACGCCCTGGACACACTAAGTGATCGAAATCCGCGAAGCCGACCCGACATCGGACGCCTTGCGCCCGCTGGTCGAGGCGCATTTCGCCCATAGCGAAACGGCTGGACCGGCCGAGAGCAACCATACCATGGATGCCGCGTCACTTGCTGGTCCGGGGATTCGTTTCTGGGCGCTGTATGAATCAGGCAAACCTTTGGGTTGCGGCGCGCTCAAGGCTTTGCCGGATGGCACGGCGGAGGTGAAATCGGTTCATATCCTGTCCTCCGCGCGAGGACGAGGGCTGGCACGCGTGATGATGATTCATCTGGCGGATCTGGCCCGTACCGAAGGCACTACAGCGCTGGTTCTGGAAACCGGCGCGGCCCATTTACCCGCCTATGACGCCGCGCGTCGGCTCTATGAAACATTGGGCTACGGCTATTGCGACCCGATCCATGGCTACGAGCCCGATCCGAACAGTGCTTTCATGCGCTTGGCCCTTGAACCCGGGTCGTAAAAACCGCAAGAAGGGCGCAGCGGTCCCTTAGCTCAACTGGATAGAGCAGCTGACTTCTAATCAGCA
Source organism: Ruegeria sp. CF4 (assembly GCF_056537345.1). Classification (NCBI taxonomy): domain Bacteria; kingdom Pseudomonadati; phylum Pseudomonadota; class Alphaproteobacteria; order Rhodobacterales; family Roseobacteraceae; genus Ruegeria; species Ruegeria sp. CF4. The sequence goes on from NZ_JBQFRJ010000002.1 coordinate 416,255, forward strand.
GGTTGAGGGTTCGAGTCCTTCAGGGATCGCCATCAAACTTGGATTTTGACCGTATATCTCCGTTGATGTGCATTCGGATTGGGCCGCGGAATTGCTGGCATCGACGATCAATCGGATCGACTGATGCAGGAAAGCTACAGGTCAAGCGTCGAACCAAATTCGAAACGGTCGTAAGACACGTGCCTAAGCGATTATGCGCCGTGCACGCGGCAACATTCCGCAACGTAAAGAAAGCCTCTCTTTTCGGCGCTCACGCATTGCCGTAAGCCAAGCATGCTGAATTTGGTGGGGGCCAAGATGAAACTCAGTGCGTTGGAAGTTGTCTGCATAATTCTGGCAAGCGTCGTGGCGTTTGCCGGGTTTATCGGTGCCGCAAGTGCCCTGATTTCGGCTGTCTGAAAACGGCCTGGATCGATAGCGGTAGAGCGCCGTCTACGACTGTTAAGGCCGATACTGCCGAACACCGAAGAATGATCCCCGGTGGTGCATCTCAAGCGCATTAACAAAAACTAATTTGGATTGAAGGCCGTCCGTAACCAACTCAGGAGATGAACGGACACGGAGGTTTCAGGATGTTCGACAGCAAATCTATCTTTGCTGCCGGTGGGTATGATGGCGATGACCAGATCAGCAGGATCGGCAAGCTCACCATGACATCAGCGGCCAATACTGCGGAGCTTGTTTTTGACACCCCTTGCGGGCGCGGTCAGGTGCGGATGTATATGCCAGCCGAATTAACGGCAGATGATCGTGCCGAAATGTTCGCACAGCTCGCTGAAATCGAGCGGGGTAAATCGGCCAGAAATAGCTGAAGCGTGAGCCTCCATCCGCGAACCCAGAGGCAATGCACCCAAAGTTTGATGGAATGGTGGGTGATGAGAGACTCGAACTCCCGACATCTTCGGTGTAAACGAAGCGCTCTACCAACTGTTACACAGACGCTCCGCTGTCTGAGCTAATCACCCGTGAGGGATTGTACGTGTTTTCCCAAAGCATCAACTGCGGTTTTCTCAGGTGAACCCTCGTGGTTCGAGTACGACACTTACTGTAACGGAATCGGAGGTCAAGTCGTTACATGTACGGGTAGGTGTATTTGGTTCAGGCCCGACAAAGATTGTTAAGGGGATTACTGCAATCGAGAACGGTGTAGCGGTAATTTTGTTTAACATCATCACGTTGTTGCAAATACTCTGATCGGAGGACAAAGTGCCTTCCAACGGTTAGAGGATTCTTCACGAGGAATGAAGTTTGAGACATAGACCACCCGATTTGGCAACGCAGATTGAACGTGCAACTCTACCGCGCGGCTTAGAGGGCTTTCTGTTCCCTTTGTTTGAAGCTGTAACGAACTCACTCCACTCGATTGAAGATCGCTTTGATGATGAGGCACAGCGGAAGGGTTTGATCAAAATTGTGTTTGATCAGGATCATCAACGCATTGACGTAATTGACAACGGTGAAGGCTTCACTCGAGCAAACACAGAGCATTTTCTAACTCCGTTTACTGGGCACAAGCTTCGGCGAAATGGCAAGGGATTTGGACGATTTATCTCGTTCAAGATATTCGACGAAGTCTTGTATGCTTCGCCCACCGAGAACTCTGATGGATCATTTCGTAATACCATTTATGAATATCGCCCTGTTGATCCCGAAGATAATTTGGTCCCTTTGGACGGGACGGAGAAGATCGCACGACATGCGCATGACAGAGGGGTTTCGGTTTCGTTTCGCAAACCAAAGGAAGAGCACCTCAAATATTTCGACTTCACGTCAGAGGACGCAGACGAAGACTATTCTGAACTGAGTATTGTCACAGCGATTCTAGACCACTTTCTTTTACAGTTCATACAGAACAAGGTGCCTACCAACTTCTTGCTAGAAATAGGTGGGGTTACTTTCAACTTGTCCGAATACTTCTCAAGCAGCATTTATAGAAAGGGACAGCGCTTAGTTCCAATCGAGATCGGAGGCGAAGAGCAGAATTTCGAGTTCAACATCATGCAGATTGACGCTGACAAAGCAAAACAGCACGATCTGTATTTTTATGCTGACAACCGGGCCACAAGTGATCTCGAACACATCTCAAAAGGTCTGAAAGAAAGCGCCTTTCAAGACGAAGAGGGACGAAGATATTTCTACCTATTGGCTGTTACCAGTCAGTATTTCCGTGCAAGTCAATCACGTGATCGTATCGAAAACTTGAATGAACAAGTTGGAGAGGGGAAAAGTAGTAAAGCACTCAAGAAAGTTCTGACTCAGTGTGCCAAGGACATCATTCTCGAATTGGAACCAGCTTACACAAAAAAGCGCAGAGACGTTATTCGTAACAACCTTCAAGAAATTCTCGTACTAGATCCAATTCTTCGCCGTGGTCTTGGCAACAAATCCATTGAGGAGTTTGTGAATAGCCGAGGAATTTTGGAGAGCAAAGAGCAACTCGCTAGTGATTTGTTCATCGAAAGACAGCGACTTAAATTCGATTTCGCCAAAGTCAATTCCTCGATGCCCTATGAGGAACTTCAACGAGTCGTAAGAGACAATATTCGAGACGAAGCCAAAGAAGCTCTAGCGGTATACGTTGCTTATCGCACCAACGTCATAAAAGTGCTTACTGAGATGCTGACACGTCGAGATGGCAAAGTCGCCAAGGAAGATGCAGTTCATGAGCTAATTTATCCCCGTTACAAAGATAGCGAAGAGATCGACTACGAAGGACACAACCTTTGGCTGATTGACGATGACTTGGCATACGCTGAATACATCTCGAGTGACAGAACGACGACGGGCACAAGAAGAAGAGCCGGTGACTATGCACACGATCTTTTAATCAACAGTGAAGAAGAACTGTTAATAGTCGAGTTGAAGCGGCCTCTTAAGGAATCATTTGATAACGATGAAGAGGCTAGGCACCCAACCGACAACCCCGTGCAACAGGTAAAGGATCAAGTAGCGCAAATCAGAGACAAAGGTTTCATCAAGGATAGCAACGATAACAAGATTACAATTAAACGTGAAAGAATGGTCCGATCATACATTCTACTGGATTGGAATGAAAAATTGGAAGCCTACTTAGGGCGTGAAGAGTTCGTACTTTCCAACTTTGGTGGCCCCATGGCTTACCGATACTTTCCTTGGCACAATATGATGGTGGAAGTGCTCGATTATAATCGTTTGGCAGATCGAGCGGCTAAGCGAAATGAAGTTTTTGAAAACATACTAAAAGGTAATGCCGATTACTCTGGTCGAATGCTTTCAGACCCCCTGTTGGTAGAGGTAAAAACTGGGTAAAACTAACGCTTACCGTGCAGACCCTCTGGTAGAAAATTTGGTAGGATATCAAAAGAAACACTTCTTTCCTTTGGCAATGGTTTCACTCGTCTTGCTTCTAACTGGTCACAGCTAAAGGTAGTTTTGATTTTGTATTCAATTACCTCTAGCTGTGTAACTTTTTTCTATCTCAGCGGCTATTCTCCACAACCACTGACTGATGAGCCTCATTAACGATCCGATAGACTGATCTCTGAGAAATACTTAAGCGCTGGGCGATCTCGTGCTTCCTATAGCCTTGACCTAGTAGCTGAAGCACCTCAGAGGTTCTCATACGTGCCGTTGGTTTTCTGCCTTTGTATCTACCCTCGGCTTTGGCTTTGGCTATTCCCTCTCGCTGCCGTTCCAGCATCATCTCTCTTTCAAACTGAGAGATAGACCCTAGGACATTAAGCATGAGTTTCCCTGTAGCTGTGGAGGTATCAAGGGACATGTCGAGTACTTTTAGACCGACGCCACTTTGAGTTAAGTCATCCACTATCTCTCCGAGGTGTCGGACCGAACGAGCAAGGCGGTCAAGCTTGGTGACTATGAGGACATCTCCTTCTCTGCAGTAGCTGAGAGCTTCACTGAGCGCCTCTCTGCGGGCTACTGAGGAGACTTGTTCGGAGTAAATTTTCTCGCATCGAACCTCCGAGAGTGTCTTCTGTTGGGCTTCCAGTCCTGCTTGTTGTTCCAGTGTAGATGTTCTTGCGTATCCAATGATCATGTTGGTGGTCTCCTTTAGGTTCCTAGATGTTGAGGCAGTTGCCTGCCAAAAGCCGAGATCGACTTCATTGCCACCATTTCCGCCACCCTCGGCAGATGGACACAGAACCTTGGCCTATTGGCAGCGTTTTTTGTCTGGAAACAAAGGGGTGGGGGGTTTTAGAAACCGACTTCAAAAAGTAGGGGATTATTGTTCTTATTATTACCTCTGAGAAACGGTCCCTCGGTCCATAAAAGGGGCCATCTCACGCAAAGTAGCCTCACCCGAGCTTAGAGTTCCGCTGAGTTATGGAGCTAAATCACCAAGGGTGGATAGTATGTGTTTGCCTCTTGCGGAAGTATGTTGCTCAGTGCAGGTGAAAGAGGAAGCCGCTACCTTAGACTGATCCAAAATAGACTGAGAAATCATTTTGGATGAAGCTGCTGATGGGTTAGCTCTCAACTAATCTCATTAGTAGGAAGAGGATCAGCTTCTATCGAGTTCTTTCAACTGACACGATGCCCAGCGCTGAGAGTAATTCAATGTCAACTGAATAGCTTTTTAGAAGCTTCCTCAGCATCCAATCCTCTATCTTTCAAAGCCCACCGTATGCCGACATAACGAGACATACAGTTGACCCGGTACTAGTGAGTTCCTCAAGGTTTTCTTCTTTTACGGGTTCGGCCATAAGATACTGTTTATAAATGCAAAATAAGGGCCACCACACTTCTGTTTTTGTGGCGCCCAATTCAGGACCTGATCTTGCTCCATTCCTCAGATGGAATTTCACCTTCCCACAACCAATTCAGCAACAGCTTCTGCATCCGCAAAGATGGCAAAAACAGCGTTATCGGTTTCCCGTCTCGGATTTGAGTTCTCCAGAGCCACTGGATCAGTTCAGTTAAGGCATAATCATCATTAGAGATTACGTCTGGACCACCGAACCAATTTAGGATCGAAGGATTGAGGTTTTGGTCATACAGGTAAATTGCATGGGTACAGTGCTTGTAATCGTTCGTACCACGAGTTGTATTCGGCACCCAAGTGGCTCTAGCCTTGGAACGACCACCGAGAGATAGACGACTACCACTGGCATAAGGCCCCGGCATAAAAGCTGTTAGCAATTCGCCATCACTGCCAATCTTCGGGCCGTTCCCGTTCCGATACCATTTAGTTTTGGGACACGTAATCAGAATGTTTTCAAGGCTTACCTCGGACAAACGGTATCGCCTAAGACCACTGAGAGCTTTGGGAACCACTGCGTTCAATATCGTAGAGTTCGCTTTTGTCTGGCTGTTGTAGGAGAGGCTAATTCCTCTGATTGAGCGGATGTCTTGAATGGTGATGAGTTCTCTTGCTCTACGGACGAACTTTCGCTCAATCTCTGGAGAACCTGTGTCGTGCACTGGGTCCAACCCAAGGCGCTTGAGGTAAGCGTACATAATAGACCCCTCAGCTTTGTAAGTGTAGACAGTCAGAGAGTTGCCAGCCTTGAGCAGACCCTCAGGCATGACCGCAAGGTTAATACCGTCAGTGATATGGTAGAGACGACCAGCATTGGCCGTTCGAAAGATATCAGGACTCAGTGCGTCGTCGACTTCATCTATGTTCCTAGCCCATCGATCGGTCGGTGTGATCAATCCAGTGTCAGGATCAATCACTACGTAGCCATCGTTTACGTAGAACTCTTCCCACGATTTCTTTTTAACTCGGTACCCGTCTTCAACAACGGTCATTACCTCATCAATGATGATCTCGTACCCGTCCAACAGCCCCATCTGAGCAACGTCAGCAAGGTTATTGAACATGGCGTGAGTGGTGACGACGTTGTGCTTCGCCTCCAGCAGTGCAATCAGATGATCTTTCTTAGTGTCAATTTCACGCTCGTCTTGCACTACCTCTGGCTGTCTGACGGAGACACGGGCGTCTCGGATGATACGATCACACTCAGACAACAACGGAGTGACAATGAGGTAGCGTTTTGTTGCCTCTAGGTTGTTGATCATCTCGGTTGTCTTTCCGGTACCACATGGTCGATCAATGATGACAACTCGGCGGACTGGGGATGTTGCATCGGCAAATGGCAGAGGATCATGCCTCATAGTTGTGTTCACTTTCTAAGAAATTGTGGGGTTGATGGTTGACTGAAGTGGTGCTTCTCAGTCGAAGCGGATTTCGCTCCTTAAGAGTATAGTTGGAGACCCCTATGCGCTGGGCGTGACAGAGGCGTGGGCAGGTAACATATCGACTGTGGCAGTTCGTTTAGTGAGCACTGGTGAAGGAAAACCCTCATCATCTGGGACGCTGCTACTTGGATCGCTGTAGAGCCGGTCAGGCGGTCGCTCAGAGCTTCAAACTACTCCTCGGAGAGATAGTCTTATCTCATTCCCAAAGGTCTCTCCCGAGGAAGTCATTTTGATTTTCCATTGGACCGATCCAAAGAAGCGGTTTTCTCCAAGGCAGATACTGCCGTATCGAAAAGAACAAGAAATAAAGCCGCTAGTGTTTTCCACTGCGACCCATAGTTTCGAAATTTGTGAAGGAAGATCCGAGCGCTGCATCGTCGACAGATGATTTGTCTCTAGGGTCAGGACCTATAAGCACAGCCCTTCACTTTCTGGGTAAAGCGGACGTTTGTTGCTGTGCAGCGTATGACGCAACGAAGCCCAAAATTACCATTAGTCAGATCGCAGCGAATGTCTGGTTTTCTAGACCTGTTAAAAACATGTGGATATCAGGCCAAACGAGAGAGGAGGCACAGACGGAGAGTTCCGTGAGAGACCGAAAGAGCTTTGCTTCGGCTCAACGCGCGTTCCAACTCACCTCTCAGATGCGATCCATAATGAAGGGTTGGAAACAATGTGGTCCAGACAATCAATGCGTCATTGAAGCTCGGTTATTCGAATCCTCGACTACGGCCCTGGTGAGCTATAGACTTTCAGAATTATTTCGCTGGGCTACGCACTCATAGTTGCGGGGCACTTTTCAAATTTGATTGGGGTGTACGCAAATGCACATATCTATTAGCAGACTGAACAACACAAGAATTTTCATTTCTCGGCTCCTTGTTTTACAACTTATCGCTTTTGTAGTGTTTGCCGCCAGCAGTGCACCAACCCAAGCAAGCGACCCAGATTTTGACGGATTAACGGATAACGATCCGCGTCCCACCGTCGCTGATTTACCTATAGTTGTTGTGAAAGCGAAAGAGGCGACGGCAGGTGTTACGGTGCAAGTGAGCGCGACGGATACACAGTCGGCGTCAACTTCGTTCAATCAAAATGATGTCCAACATTTCAGTAGACTGCGCCAATCTGAAGATACTGCAACTTTCTCGAAATCTGAAACTTGGAAAGCCGATCTCGGGTTCAGTGTTGGTACAAATATGAGCATTAATTTTGGTATGGGTCTATCTGGAACTCGCAGTCGCTCGTTTGATTACAAGAATTTTGAGCGTGCTGAAGATTTTATGAAAAATATGACAACGACCACTCGCTCATTTAGCGAGCTGTCGAAAAACACTCAGTCCTACGATGGGAGTTCCGGGTTTTACAGCATATCGGCCGAATTCTTAAACATTGGGCACTACCCAGTCACCATCACCGAGTTCAACATAAGCTTAAGCTTACTTGACCCCGAAAGCGGTGAAATCAATGAAGTCGTAAACAATCTACCTGTTGGATTTGTTGAAATGCCAACAGGCAAGTTGCTGCCCACAACCAGCAATCCGTCGGGCAACGTGAGGCCGCTTCGTATAGAGTTACCGCCGAATGGGCCGGCAGTGGAGCCATTCGAAGTAAATTTTGAATTTGGCGGACTAAATACAGCTATTATTCAGAGGATTGTTGAAGCACTTGCTTCAGGTAGGATGCTCACCATTGACGTCAACCGCTTTAAGATGGAGTGGACCCCACCGGGTTCAGGCGCTGCCACTACGCTATCCAGCGAAATGTTAGGAAATACGCTTAGCACTCTTGTCAGGCAGGCGATACCGATCCGGTATACTGGGCTTGATGGGGTGAACCGCTTGGATTTTGTAAGCTATTCACAGGACAAAACTATCGATCATTATTTGACCGAATTGGGTTTTGACTTCTCTCATTTTGGCACGGACTCCAACGGCGCAAGTTTTACGTTTGGCCCCGGCTATCTAGTCAGCATGCATAACAGAGAGTCTCAGACAAACTACTTGGAAATTGCAGCTGACACCAATCGATCGGGGATGTGGGTTGTGCAAGAACGCAACATGGACGACCCAACGGACATTTGGAAACCCCACACAAATGGCGTTGTCGAGAGGCAAACTGGTCTTTCAGTCCTGTTCGACACCAACCGCCGCGTGAGGGAGAGTATATTTAAGCACACACCAATAGAGTTGGTAGTAGCTAGCACCGAGCAAGAACTACCCAACCACATAAGACGTACTTTCGCGGACTTTGAAAACGAGACACTTCAAAACGCAAACAGTCTCAATGGGATTTGGAGCAGCTTTGTAAGCGACTCCTCGCCTAGAATTGACACCGCTTTGAATGAACTAAACGAAACGACAAAAGTTGATCTTCAACAAGACAGTACGTTAGGCGGCATAGTTGGCGTAAACCCAGCAAGCGTGATCTCCACCTTACCCAAAATGGTTCTTGAGCCTGTACCGCGTAGACAGTTTCTTGGGCTGGCACTCAATCAATCAGCATGTGTAGAAGTCGATCCAACACTTGATATTAAGCCGACGGATTTGATCGAAATCGCGTTTATCGTAGGTTTGACTGGCTACCCCTCATACGAACTTCAAAAAATTGATACACAGCGACTTTTATCAATTTGGAAGCTTCCAGAAACTGCTACAAATATCGCGTTTGCGAAGAACAAGATTGAGGAGTTTGAACCTCAAGAAGTTAAGGCCGAGTTTGTGGATGGGTTTCTGCGATCGTCAATCGTTCCAGAAAACCAGCTCGGAGTACAATTCACTTTTGGAAATTCAGCACCGACCGCAATGGAGGTTCTTGCATCCGAAGGCCATCTGATCCCAACCCCAATTTACGGCGAGAACACTCAGAAGCTGGCCGAGATAAATGACGTCGCGTTCTTTCTAAGAGTATCGGGGCAGATGGTGCAAAGCATTTTGGCAGACCCAAAACGCAAAATCTGTATTCGCTTTGGAGAAAAGTCGAAGTTCAGCGAACTGGAGGGAAGATGGCTTTCTAAGTTCAACAACCTTCCAAGGGCAGTGTGGGATTTACCTTCGATAACAAGCCTTCAAAATTATCCATTTGTCCGGCAGGATATTCCGCCATGGAAAGGAATAGATTTTCGCCAAGTCGTTATTGACGCACAGGAAATTTTTCGCAACCGACCGATTGTCGAATGGGAACAGGGTGCGCCGCTCGGTCGGGTTGTGAGACGAGGTGGGCTTTCCCTTGCCATGTACGTTGGGCTAAGAAGGAATTTAGTTGGTCGTACACCCGACATGCTTGAGTAGCTACAACTTAACCTCACGGCTTGCCAATCCAAGTGTGTGTCAATCGTCGCCCTTAGGGCTTCGGATAGTACCGCACTTCGGCAAGAAAACCTGTATCGCACATTTTGATGCTGGATATGCTCAGTGTAATTGAACCAAAATGAGACGTTAGCTCTTTCCATTCGCTCCAAGAGAATGGCGGAGCCAAGATATCTAACGAATGCGTACCTGCACTAAACCTCGTTGCGCAGGCTCCGGGACCAAGCGATTGCGCGCGCACCTCGATTGTCGCTGCGTCATCAGAGGTCGTTATGGTCATGCCGTCAATAAACGGCACTGTGGTCTTGCTCATCTGTCCACCGATTACTTTGTAACTGTACAGGTAGACTGTCGCACTTCTAGGGCACTCATTCAATCTTTGGAACAGATATTGGCTTAAGCGCCATGAACACGCAAAACAATCGACTGATCATAGTACAAACTACCTGCTATCTCACTGGAGTCCTGGTGGTCTATCGAGCCCGCCTACTGATTCTCACTTCCGCAATGAGGATATGGGCTAAATGGCAACTTTTTGTCCGCAGAGCGGTCTCTCATATCTAACACTGGGAATGACCGCTCTGACCTTCATTTTAAAGTTCATGACCCTAAGCCCGACAAGGGCTGTCAATCGACGCCTCTCAGAGTTTCTATCTGCCAAAGGTACAGTTTGATACCTCCTGCATTGGATTACTCCAAAGGAACCACTGCCACGAGACTCCCTCCAAGCTCTTTATGTAGGACCTCGAATGTATTCCTGATGATCCCATGTAGTTCGGCTCTCTTCGCATAAACACTTATGCCGATGTCGTCTTTGTTGGAGTGACCCACGATAAGATTTCTGGCTTCTCGGGAAACCCCGGCATTCACTAGGGCGGACACAGAAGTCCTCCTGAATGAATGCATATCCCAATTGGAATTATCGCCATCAAGGTTCTTTCGGGCTTTCTCAAGCGCCTTCCCGAGGTAATGACTGGGGTGTCTATCGTAGCCACCCAATGCAATACGAGGAAACAACCTACCGATATTCTCTGGACAACTTGGCTCTACTATCGTTGCCCTTTTGGTAGCTTCCCGGAGTAGCCGACAATCCTCAGCACCAACGATCATTACATCCCTTATTCCGGCTTCTGTCTTGCTATGAGGGATGCTAATTTTGATGTGGTCTCCTCTGTCCTCAATGTCCTTTAAGTACCTTGAACAGATTTCATTGAGTCTGCATCCAGTGACCCATAACAGTCTTACTGTGACGTACATCTCGAACTGATATTTGAGGCCATTGTTGCCAGCGATGTACTGCAGCAGCTTTTGAGCTTCATCTCTAGTGACAGGTCTCAGCTTCTTAATACGTGGGTCCTTCTTCTTTCTTTGACCTGCCACACGCCTCAGGAGAGAGCCAAAGGGGTTCCGTATATCGGGATCAACCAAACCCCAGTGATCCAGCACGCGCCAATAAGAAGCCAAGCAAGATTGGCATGATTGAAGAGAGCGGCCCGAGAGTGCTTGCCCAGTTCGCTCTGAGGGAGTGGCCTTAAGGTGCTCAATGAAGCTCAGAGCCAGAGAGCGGTTAATGTCCGTGACCTGTATGTTTCCAGAGTACGCCTCAAATGTCCTAAGGTGTTGGCGGTATCTGACCTTTGTGCTGTTATTTATCCCGTCCGCTTCAGCTAACCATCTGTCGGCGGTATCTCTCACAGTATTCCCCTGCTTCGGACTATTAGGGCGAATAACTTGAGACGGTGTTTGTCCCTCGGTGATTGCTTCAAGAATTTCTTCAAGGACTCTTGGACGGCGCTTCAAAGCTTCTGCTAGGTCCTGAGTTCCCAATCCTCTGACAATCTCTCGTTTGCCAACAATGTCTTGGTACTCAGTCGGTACAGCTACTCTGAGAGCGTACCCTTTACCTCTAAGGAACAATCCTCTGGGCATCCCAACACGGTTTTGAGGTTTCGATTCCCGTACATTCATCCTCAAATAGTCTCCAAGTTCTCGTTACAAGACCCTGAGTAAACTATTGAAAATGAAGGGAATGGTGGGTGATGAGAGACTCGAACTCCCGACATCTTCGGTGTAAACGAAGCGCTCTACCAACTGAGCTAATCACCCGTGAGGGCTGATGTAGCCAAGGCTGCGCTTGGGTGCAAGAGGGTCTGGTAGAAATTCTTCACGATATCTTACGGCAGGCAGAAGATCAGGTTTTCTTACCTTCATCGTCGAGGACGCCTCAGGCAGCGGTTGGGACCATTCGGACTCTCCAAACCTTAGCGGATACATCTATGGGTTTGCTCAAAATGGGCGAATTGTGTTGGCGCTTGGTAACGGAAATACTCATCCCTGTTCGGATGGAAATACACACCTGTTCGTGCAGCAATCTTAGGTCCATAGGCAAAGGGCCTTGCCTGCCCCATGTTGCCTCCGATATGCCCAGAGGGATTGCAACCCTCTGAACCGGAGGAACAGGATGCGCCGTCTGTTTGCGGCTTTGGCCATTTGCGCAACGCTTGCGGCCCCGGTTCGCGCCGAGGGCACGTTGGTGTTTGCTGCGGCGAGCCTCAAAACTGCGCTGGACGCCATTGCTTTGGGGTTTGAGGCTGAGACAGGGCAAGAGGTGACGATCTCTTATGCGGCCTCTTCGGTGCTGGCGCGGCAAATTCAGGCAGGGGCGCGGGCGGATATGTTCATCTCGGCCAACACGGACTGGATGGATGTGCTGCAGGAAGACGGCTTGATCGAAAACGCTTCGCGCGTGGATTTGCTGAACAACGGGTTGGTTCTGATAGGGGCCCCCGATGTTGACGCCGCCGCAATCGAGGTGGGTTTCGATTTGATCGCGCAGCTGGATGGCGGGTATTTGGCAATGGCGTTGGTTGATGCAGTGCCTGCGGGCATCTACGGCAAAGCCGCGCTTGAGCGGCTGGATTTGTGGAATGACGTTCAGCACCAGGTCGCCCAGACGGATAATGTACGCGCCGCGCTGGCGCTGGTGGCGGCAGGGGCTGCGCCGTTGGGCATAGTCTATCGTTCTGACGCAAAGGCCGAGGAACGGGTCGGCGTGGTCGGGGCTATCCCGGCAGAGTACCATCCCGCAATCGTCTATCCGGCGGCCCTGACCGTTTCGGCAATCCCTGAGGCACACGCGTTTCTGACCTATCTACAAAGTGATGCGGCGCAGGCAGAATTTCTGAGGCAGGGGTTCTCCCTGCCCGAAGGGTGACGGAATGGGCTGGCTGGGTCCGGCGGAGATGGAGGCGTTGCGCCTGTCGTTGCGTGTCTCGTTCTGGGCGACACTGATCACGCTGCCTTTTGGGATCTTCGTAGCCTATGCGCTGGCGCGCTGGCGTTTCCCGGGGCGGCAAGTGCTGAATGGTTTGGTGCATCTGCCTTTGATCCTGCCGCCGGTTGTAACCGGATATCTGTTGCTGTTGACCTTTGGTATTCAGGGGCCGTTGGGCAAACCGCTGTCCGAGATTGGCATTGTCTTTGCTTTCCGCTGGACCGGGGCAGCGCTGGCCGCCGGGATAATGGCCTTTCCACTGATGGTGCGTGCGATCCGTCTGTCGATTGAGGCGGTGGACCCGAAACTCGAACAGGCCGGAGCCACGCTCGGGGCCTCGCGACTGATGGTTTTCGGTACTGTGACGCTGCCGATGATCTTGCCCGGTGTCATTGCGGGCGCGATTCTGGCGTTTGCCAAGGCGATGGGAGAGTTCGGGGCTACGATCACATTTGTCTCCAATATCCCCGGTCAGACGCAGACGCTGCCGTCGGCCGTCTATGCGTTCTTGCAGGTGCCGGGGGGCGAGGCGGCGGCGACGCGGTTGGTCATCATCTCAATCATCATCGCAATGGGTGCACTTCTGCTATCGGAATATGTGGGCCGTCGTGTGGCCCAACGGGTGGCCGGATCATGAGGTTGTCCGTCCGTCTGAAACATCAACTGCCAGGGATCGCACTGGACCTGGAATTCGACGCGCCTGCTGGCGTTACGGTCCTGTTTGGTCGGTCGGGCTCGGGCAAGACCACGGTCGTGAACGCGGTGGCTGGATTGCTGCGCCCCGAAGCGGGACGCGTTGCGGTGGATGATTGGGTATTGTTTGATACGGATCGTGACGTCTGGTTGCCGCCGCATCGGCGGCGTCTGGGTTATATCTTTCAGGAAGGCCGCCTGTTTCCGCATCTGACCGTGCGCCAGAACCTGAGCTATGGCCGCTGGTTCGCCCCACGTGGGGCACAGCGCGAAAACCCGGATCGCGTGATTGAGATGTTGGGCATTGGCCATCTGCTGAACCGCCGCCCCGCGATGCTGTCGGGGGGCGAGAAACAGCGCGTTGCCATTGGGCGGGCGCTGCTCGCCAGTCCGCGCTTGATCCTGGCCGATGAACCGCTGGCGGCATTGGATGATGCACGCAAGGCTGAAATCCTGCCCTATTTTGAAAGGCTGAGGGACAAGGTCTCGGTCCCGATCCTTTATGTGACCCATTCAGCGGCCGAGGTCGCACGGCTGGCGACATCTGTGGTGGCGCTACAGGATGGGCGTGCTGTGCGCCATGGTCCGGCGTCCGAGGTTTTGGCCGATCCGTCGGTTGCCCCTGCCGGGGTCCGAGCGGTGGGCGCGGTGTTACAGGTCCGCGTTGCGGCGCATCACGACGATGGCCTCTCCGAATTGGATGCGGGCGGTGCGCGCCTGTTCCTGCCCCGCATTTCTCATAAGATCGGAGAGGAATTGCGTATCCGTATTCCTGCGCAGGAAGTGATATTGTCAAACAAACCGCCCGAGGGGCTGTCGGCACTGAACATACTGTCCGGCCAGATCGAAGCGATCCGCGCGGGCGAGGGGCCGGGGGCCATCGTATCGGTGAACACTCCCGCCGGGGTGGTTCTGGCGCGGGTGACCCGACGCTCTGTCGCGGCTCTGGGCCTGCAAGTTGGTAGCGTGTGCCATGCAGTGATCAAAACTGTCGCGCTGGCACCGCAGGATGTTGGCGGTCGGGTGGAGCTGCGTTAACTCAACGCCCGAACCTCATGCTCTCGCAGTATACGTCGAGCGGCACGCCCGAACCCTTGGGCACCGGCGTCGCCCGGGAAGATCTCCGATAGCTCTTGCAGCGCCTCAGACGACAGGGTGTGAAGGCTTTCCTCACCCAGATACAGGCTTTCGGCATAAGCGCCTTCGGCGACAAGAATTTCGTGCCGGTCCAGAAGGATGTGCAGATACTCGACGGGCGTGCCGCTGGTATCGATCTCGATACCGGGCCACGCGCACAAGTGTTTGGCCGCGATCAAGACCTCGGGCGTCCCGAACAACAATTCAACCTTAGGTCCGCGAAGTAGAATGCGATGCTGCTGCGATACCAACAGGTCCCGCGCCGGGGTGCCGGGGCCAAGACTTCCCGCAGCCACGCGCACGGGCCGCATGGCCGGGTTAGCACGCAGCCGCTCAGGTGTCAGAGCGCTGCTTTCGATCCAGCGTATCGGCTGCAATCCGTGATCAAGCGTGGTGACTTCATCATCCACGCGCAAGGTTTCGATGGCACGTGCGCCTTTTGCGGTCTCGATCAGGGTTCCGGAGGTGAAGCAGACACCCTCGATCGTGATGTCAACGATCTGGGTTTGTGTGCCGGTGAAGGTAAAGAGCCCGTTGTCGAAGGTCGCCGTCACCGTGACCTCGAATGAATCTGGCACGATGTCACCATCATCAAGACTGTCGAAGAAGGTGGGATCGACGGTGTAGGTCCACTCACCAGTGTCTGGATCGATTGAAGCGGTGCCAAAATCCGGTGGGTCAGAGATCGCCCAACTGGCCTCGGTGAAGGTGCCGAAATCCGACGTTGCTGTTACGTCGAGATCGCCAGAAGCCACGTTGGGAGGAAAGCCGGTTACGTCGCCAGTGATGGTGCCGCTGATCGTTACGTTCGATGTCATGGCCTACCCGTTCTCTTGTTCCAGCAGACTTGCAAATTCGGTTGTACGGTAGAGCCGCATATGCACCTGGTGCTGCGCGTCGCGGGTCCATTCTACGATGCGTTTGGTCGACATATCACTGCTGAGGCGGTTGGTGCGCACGCGCGGATGGGGGATTTCACGCTTCAACATGCTAACCATCTGGCGCGTTTGCCCGAATGGCGCAACCATATCGACGATCCAGAAGGATGGTCCGCTGGTGAAATCGGTATCGGTCAGAGGTTCTTCCCGCACCGCATAGCGATATTCGGCTTCGGGACTGAGCCCCGCAAAGGTCACGAAGCCGCGCGGGAAGCCATTTTGACGGAAGATGTGATACTGCTCCAGCCTGAGGGGTGTTTCAAAGGCGTGCAGAACCTGCGCCAAGCTACGGTTGCGGTGTGTTTTCGTCAGCGCTGCCAGATAGAACAACGCGCCGAAATCGGCATATTTTTCGGGCGAAAGATCAAACCAGTCTTTTGGGAACGGTTTCTGCACTGACCATCCTGCAAATGCGTATACACGAGATCATAGCGTGCATCATATTCAATGAAAGGATTTTCATGGCGGGCGGCAGAGATGAAACCGAAATGGACGTCTTGGTCGAGTCAATTATATTGTTCTGATGTATTTCTATTTGAATTCATGCTCTGCTGCTGCGGGCCAGGCTAGGGAAAAGGGTATTCACTATGCGTTTTCTGAAACTCACCTGCGTGATGACAATTGTTCTGATGCCAGTTGTTGCGCAAGCCGTCGGCGTTGGTTTCGGCGTCCGGCCCGCGTTTCGGACAACAGTGACACCGCTGCAGGACGGTACCTTTGAGGTCGCTGCCATCGGATCTTCAGCGCCCGTCGCCTATTGGTGCGGGATCGGAGATTATGCGATCCGCACATTGCGGACGCCGTCCAACCAACGCATCTATATCTCAAAGCCTTATGAGAGGGGCGTTCGCACCGTGCAATTCTCGCTTACGCCACCTGAAGGGGCCGAGAACGTCTCAACCTATTCCGTAACCGTAAAAACTGTGGGTGCCAGCATGACGGCTGCCTCGGCGCAGGGGTATTGCTGGGACAACTTCATAGATATGGGCTTTTAGCCATCAGACCCATTTTGCCAGCGGCGGCAAGCTCATCAGGACTGCATCCGGATCGTGCCCGGTCTCCAAGCCAAACTTGGTGCCCCGGTCATAGACCAGATTGTATTCGGCATAGAGCCCACGATGCACCAATTGTGCGTCCTTATCGGCGTCGTCAAAGCTCTGCACCCGGCGTTTTTGGACCAGTGGCAGAAAGGCGGGCAGGAAAGCCCGGCCTATATCTTGCGTCAGGGCAAAATCAGCCTGCCAGTCGCCGGTGCAGTAGTCATCCATGAAGATACCGCCGACGCCCCGCGCACGCTTGCGGTGCGGAATATAGAAATATTCGTCGGCCCAGTCCTTGAGGCGCGGGTAATGCCCTGGCCCGTGCGGGTCCAGGTGGGCCTTCTGGGTGGCGTGGAAATGGGCGGTGTCCTCATCGTATTCGATGCAGGGGTTCAGATCGGACCCGCCGCCGAACCACCAGGCGTGTGGGGTCCAGAACATCCGCGTGTTCATGTGGACGGCAGGCACATGCGGGTTCTGCATATGCGCCACCAGACTAATGCCCGAGGCCCAGAACCGCGGGTCGTCCTTCATACCCGGAATGCCTTTGCGCGCGGCCATGGCGTTCTGCGCACGTTCGCCTAGCGTGCCATAAACGGTTGATACATTGACGCCTACTTTTTCGAATACGCGGCCGCCGCGCATCACAGACATCAGACCTCCGCCTGCGTCCGAGCCATCGTCGGACTGGCGTTGCGTCTCTTTCACCTCGAACCGGCCCGGTTCGGCCTGCGAGAAAGGACCGGTGTCGTGGCTGTCTTCCAGCGCCTCAAACGCGGTGACGATCTCATCCCGCAACTGGCGGAACCAGGCAGAGGCGGTGGCTTTTTCAGTGTCAAACATCAGGATCAATGGGCCGGGGCTGCGACGGGGTCCAGCAGCGTGCGGCCTCCGTCAATGGTGAGGATTTGTCCGGTCATGAAGCCAGCAGCGTCCGAGGCCAGGAATTGCGCGGTTTCGACCAACTCGTTCGGGGCGGCGATCCGGGCGAGCGGCGTGTGTTTTTCGATATCGACACGGAAGTCGCGGTTTTCTTTCAGCGTGGACTGCAACGAGGCACTCATCACTGATCCAAGCGCGATCGAGTTCACCCGGATGCGGCTCGGCGCAAGCGCCACGGCCAGCGAACGCGTCATCTGATCCAAGGCGGCCGTCGAGACGGAATAGGCCATCAGGTCCGGGTGCGTGCGGCGTGCAGCAATCGAGGACAGATTGATGATCGATCCGGCGGGGTTCTCATCATCGCCATCGGCTTGTTTGATAAAGCGCTTGGCGACCAGTTGGCTCAGCCGCAACGCGGGCATCAGGTTCTGATTCAGCAAGATGCGCACCGAGTCGTCATCACTGTCCAGCGGGTCCGACGGGATCACCTGCCGTGCGCCGTTGATCAGGATATCGACCTGATCGAACGCATCCAGTGTGGCTGAAAGAAGATTGGCGATGGTCAGCTTCTCGCGCAGGTCTCCGGCGAAGTAACGGATGTTACTGTCATCGGCCTGTTCGCCCAGCTCTTCGGACAGGCGTTTTTCGTCCATATCTGCGAACATGACATTGGCTCCCGCATCGGCAAAGTGCCGTCCGATGGCCAGCCCGATGCCGTTTGCACCGCCTGTGACGATTGCGGTTTTGCCCGCGATGGAAAAGGACATGCGAATCCTCCTGAGTTCTGGCGCAGGTTAACGGGCCCTACCTGCGAGGGCGAGAGGCATGGAACACCTTGAACCGGTTGTCTCCTGCGATTTCTTCGACCTGCGCGAAGGCCTCGGTCAGTGTGGCTTCGTAAGGAAGGTGGCGATTGGCGACCATCCACAGGTTGCCATTTCGTGTCAGATTGCGCGCTGCACTGGCGATAAAGCCCTGACCCAGGGCCGGATCGGCACTGCGCGAGGTATGAAAGGGCGGGTTCATGACCACCATATCCAGCGGCTCGGGCGCAGTCCAAGTGGTGGCGTCGGCCCAATGAAACTGCGCGCGTGGGTCCGGCACATTGGAACGGGCGCAGGTGAGGGCGGTGTGATCGGCCTCAACCAGATGTAGGCTATGCAGCGTATCGTCGATCAGGTTGGCGGACAGAAAGCCCCAGCCCGCGCCCAGATCAGCGATGCGCGCACCGCGTTTCGCCGGTAGAGATTTCAGCAGCAGCGCAGAGGCAGGGTCGATACCGTCAGCGGAAAACACGCCGGGTGCTGTCTGGAAGCCGTCGACCATCTGGCCCTCGGGCGCGGCCCAGTCGGCAAACGCATCCGCATTGGACTGAAACCAGAAAATCTTGCCATGCGCCTTCGAGATCGGCCCTTCGACCGCAACGCGCTTGCGGATGTCTTTCAACAGGCTGTCCACGCCATTGGTTTTGGCCCCGTCTACCACCACCACGCCGCTGGCGCGGCTGCAGGCCTGATGGACCAACGCACGGGCCAGCGCTTTGGCGCGAGGCAGAAAGACGATGGCATCCTGACAGGGCGCATCGCTTTCGGGTGTGGCTGCAAAGCCTTGGGCGGCAAAGTGATCGTGAAAGGGTTTGAACGGCTGCACCACCTGCGTCTCATGCGCCAGATCCGTCAAATCTTGGTCGGTGGCCGGGGCCAGAACAGTCAGCGGCTGCGACAGGCTGAGCCCGCTGTTCAGGGCTAGATCGAGACGAGGGGACATGATGGGCAAACCCGGCTGCGGACGCGCGTTATTCTTCGCGTTCCATGGTGCATTGCAGAGGGTGCTGGTGCCGGCGGGCAAAGTCCATCACCTGACCCACTTTGGTCTCGGCGATCTCATGGCTGAACACGCCAACCACCGCAACACCTTTCTTGTGCACGGTCAACATGATCTCGAACGCCTGAGCGTGAGTCATGCCGAAGAACCGCTCCAGCACATGAACGACAAACTCCATCGGTGTGTAATCGTCATTCAGCAACAAAACCTTATACAGAGGCGGACGCTTGGTCTTGGGACGCGTCTGCACCAGGACCGACGTTTCGTCGCTCTCGTCATCCTTGTCGGACATGATCCACTGGTCTTGGCGCATTGCTGTAAGAGAATCCCGATTCACGCTTCGGTTTGTTTCAGGGCTTATATAACGTCACCATTGCCAGAGAAAAGAGCTACGAGTCGGAATCGCTATGCAGGACAAGCTGACCACAATCGGGTTCGATGCCGATGATACGCTCTGGCATAACGAACGGTTTTTTCAATTAACGCAGGCATACTTCGCCGAGCTGCTGGCAGATCATGCAGAACGCGATCATCTGATGGAGCGTCTGCTGGCCGCTGAAAAGCGTAATATCCGGCACTATGGCTATGGCATCAAGGGCTTCATCCTTTCGATGATCGAAACCGCGATTGAAGTGACCGAAGACCGGGTTCCGGCTGGGGTAATCCGCCAATTGATCGAAGCTGGCCAAGAGATGCTGGCCCATCCCATCGAATTGCTGCCCCATGCCCGCGAGGCCATCGAGGCGGTGGCTGAGACGCACAGGGTCCTGCTGATCACGAAAGGAGATTTGATCGATCAGGAGCGCAAGCTGGCGCAATCCGGTCTGGGTGAGCTGTTTGACGGAGTTGAAATTGTGTCCGAGAAAACGGCAGCGACCTATGCGTCAATCTTTACCCAGCATGGCGATGGCCCCGAGGCGGCGATGATGGTGGGCAACTCGATGCGGTCCGATGTGGTGGCTTCGATTCAGGCCGGTTGTTGGGGCGTGTATGTGCCGCATGGGCTGGTCTGGGAAATCGAGCAGGCAGAGGTGCCGGCCGCCAGCCCTCGATTCTGTGAATTGCGCGATTTGGGCGATCTTGCGGCGCTGGTTGCGCGGATTTCCTGACCTGTTGCCGTTTCGCCTCAGTTGCCGGAAAATTGTATCGACGCTCTGCCCGATTTCTGGCGCAATCGCCGGTTTGGTAGATAGAGCGACGAGTTCCACAAGATATGGCGTTGCGACTTCCGGGATTGTGATCGCTGCGCCCCGAGCTTTCGGTTTCTTTAAATCAGTCTCTGTGTTAGCCTGCGAGATATAAAGAAAAGAATTGCCGACCGGGAAAACCCGGCGGTGCGAGGCAGACAGAGGCAAAGATCGTGCAGATTCGGCGGACAGTTCCGGCCCGAACGGGCTTATTCCTTATAGCATTCCTGTGGCTGCTTTCTTTTGCGCCACTCCAGGGCCTTGCGGCCCCTTACGCGGCAATGGTCATTGACGCGCGCACGGGTGAGGTGCTGCATTCGCGCAATGCCGACACGCGGCTGCATCCGGCATCGCTGACCAAGATGATGACGCTGTATATCGCGTTCGAGGCGGTCCGAAACGGTGAGATCACACTGGACACTCAGGTACGCATCACCAAGGCGGCAGCGGCAGAGCCACCTTCCAAGCTGGGGCTTCGGTCGGGGCAGAAGATTGCCTTCCGCTATCTGATCCGTGCGGCAGCGGTGAAATCGGCCAACGACGCCGCGACCGCAATCGGCATCACGCTCAGCGGGTCCGAGGCGGCCTTTGCGCGCCGCATGACCCGCACCGCCAAAGCGATGGGAATGAGCCGGACGACCTTCAAGAATGCCCATGGCCTGACCGAGTCGGGGCATTTGTCGACCGCGCGCGACATGACCACGCTGGGACGGCATCTGCTGTATGATTATCCGCAATACTACAATCTGTTCTCGCGCCAATCGACAAATGCCGGGATCAAAACCGTTCCGAATACCAACCGCCGCTTGCTGGCGGCTTACAAAGGCGCGGACGGAATCAAGACCGGCTATACCCGCGCGGCTGGTTTCAATCTGGTCGCCTCGGCCAAGCGCAAGGATGAACGTATCATCGCCACTGTCTTTGGTGGCAAATCGGGTGCATCGCGTAACGCCCGTGTGGCCGAACTGTTGGATATGGGTTTCCGCCGTGCCCCCTCGCGTGCGCCAATCCGCAAGCCTGCACGCCCGGCCTATGCTGGGAATGCAGGGGTAGGGGCGGTTCAGGTTGCTGCGGCCGGTGCACCCAAGACCAGCCTGCGCCCGGTGCTGCGTCCGGTTGCAGCCGTGCAGGTGGCAGGCTCGGTGGCCGAGACCGCCGAGAAGAACCGCACGCGGATTCAGGATGGTATTGCCGCAGCCATTGCGCAGGCAGATGTTGCACCATCTGAGGCAACAACACGCCCCGAAGCGCGTCCTGACGATGTGGTGCTTGCCTCTGCTGCGCCCGCGAAACAGCCAGAGCCCGAACAGGAGGTTGTAACGCGCCTGTCGACCTCAGGCGGGCATCTTTGGGGTGTCAACGTGGGCCGCTATACAACCCGGTATGAGGCCGAGAAGGTTCTGTTGAAAACTGCCCTGTCGGAAATGACCACCCTGGAAGGCACGCTGCGCAAGGTGAACCAGAGTTCGCGCGGTTTTGATGCTACATTTCAGGGCATGACCCGCGAACAGGCAGATTTGGCCTGCCGCCGGTTGCAAGCACGAAATGTCACTTGTTTCATGATCGGGCCGTCATAAGACCCGGCATATTCTCTCCTGGATGGGCCTGGGCTGCGATCACTTCGCAGCCCTTTTTTGTTACCTCGTCAGTCGAATACGTGGCCGTGCTGGTATTGTTCGTCCTGACCCGCAGCGGCTGTCAGCGCGGCCACATTATCTTTGGTAAAGAACCCGTCATAGTGATGGCAGCGTTCGATATATTCGGTAATCAGCAGCGTGTTCTTGGAGTGTTTCGAGAAAATCTGCTTCAGGTTCGGGTCGTCTTTGCACTCGCCCACCACATGGGCCAGAAACGGCACGCCTTTGTCTTTGAGTGTGTTGACCACGAAGTCGACATTCTTTTCGCCCGCGCCATGATCGCCGTCCTGGATTTCGACCGCCATATGGTGCAGGCGCCGTCCGAAGTTGCGCACGAAATCCTCGGTCGGCATGGGCAGCTTGGCGAAGGAATTCACGAAGGAAGGCGTGTTATTGGCCGTGAACACCTTTGCGGGGGATTTCTTGTCGTCATCCACATTGGCATTGCGGTTCACATTGGTCGACGAGTTCATGTCGAATATGTTGTACGCCCCCCAGAAGTAATAGGGGACCATGGTCAGAAATTCGAGGATCGCGTCCTCACGCTCGCCCGCCAGAACGCGGGTGGCGAGGTGGTCGATGCCCAGCATCAGCGGCGCGATCTTGCTGTCTGTGCCAAATGCTGCGGCCTGATCCAGCCGCGCCTGTTCTGCATCGCTCAGCAGCACCCGATCGCCCAATCCCAGACTGTCGGTGTCGTTGAAATCCAGCGTCGAGTATCCCACCCGATTACAGGTGAAATCTGAAGGGGTTGTGAAACGGAACCCGTCCAGCGTGTAGAACGGGTTCTCGGTGTCGCCAGAATACTCGAACCGAATATTCTGATCCTCAAGCGTTCCGGTCAGCGCTTTCAGATCGGTGGCCCCGTAGATTTCGCCGACATAGCGTGTTTGCGGAGTGCCGCGTGCCAGAGGATACATGCGATTGATACGGGGAATGAAATCCTCGAACGCCGGGCTGAGTGGGGCCATTAGGATCAGCGCAGGATAATCGGAGTGCGAATGCATCACTGAGAACTTGTGTGTCTGACCCAGATAGCTGGCCGTATGGCGATATGGGGTCATTACATAAAGCTCGATCAAAGTGTCGAACAACGCATCGGGTTCAACCTGAATGACAATCGCACGCATTGCGTCAACCTGATCTGAAATTCCCGAGCTGACGCGGCGCTCGTAAATCTTTGGCAGATATTCGGTGAAGAAGTCCGAGTTCTTCTTGTCGCCCCGGGGTTCATAAGACATCAGATCAAAAGACATTGGCGCACCTCCCTGTGCGGTCTCGTGCAAATTTGTGGCAGTCGGAACATACACTTGCCGTTCATGCTAGGCGCTTAGGCCTGCACGGGCAACAGTCTGCACTTGGGGTTTGAACCTGACGCAAAGATGACTAAGGCATGAATTTCGTGACCTCGACACCGCCCTCGATCAAGTTCTCACGCACCGACTGCGCGATCTGAACCGCCGTCGGACCGTCCCCATGCAGGCAGATCGTATCGATTGAAGTCTCAAGCCGCTTACCGGATTCGGTGATGATCGCGCCCTCTTTCACCATGTTCAGAATACGCGGCCCGGCCAGTGCGGGGTCATGAATAACCGCTCCCGGCAGAGACCGATCCACCAGCGTGCCATCGTCATTGTATGCACGGTCGGCGAAGATTTCGCCGACCCACTTACAGCCCAGCCCACGTACGGCTTCTTCCTGTTTGGTGACTGCCAGCACCATGATGATGATGTCCGGATCCACATCCAGCGCGCCCTGATAACAGGCCCGTGCCATATCGATATCGACCGAGCACATATTGGCCAGCGCCCCGTGCAATTTAAGATGCCGCACTTCGGTGCCGACCGCCTTGGCCATGCCAACGGCCGATCCCAACTGATAGCGCACCAGATTTCGCAAGCTTTCGTGGGGCACTTTCATGTTCCGCCGCCCGAACCCCTGCAAATCAGGAAAGCCGGGGTGCGCGCCGATGCCAACGCCGTTTTCGGCTGCCAGAGCCATGGTCTTGGCCATCACATCCGGATCTCCGGCGTGAAAACCACAAGCGATATTGGCCGAAGTGATGATCCTCAGAAGGTTTTCATCATTGCCCATGTTCCATGGGCCAAAACTTTCCCCCATATCGGCATTCAGATCGACGCTCGGCATCGCGATAACTCCCTAGTCAGTGGCGGAGACCATTCCGCTGATCAATTGGTAGGACAAAAGGTCCGGAATGTCGTGTGGATCGCGGACCAGAGGTTCAACACGACCAGGCAAGCGCGCAAGGTCAGCCTCGAAAGCGGCTTGCAGTGCTGAGGCCTGTTCCAGCGATATGAATTCGAACTGAATTTGATCGTGCGCCGGGGTTTGTGCCGCGCGGGGCAGATCACAGGGCAAGACGGTTGCGATGCGCGGATAACCTCCGGTGGTCTGACATTCGGGCAGCAGGATAAAGGGCGCGCCAGTGCCCGTCATCTGGATGTCGCCGGGGGTGATGACCTCGGACAGGATGTTCAGCTGACCCCTGGCTGCGAACCCGTCACCATCGCTGTCCAATTGCATGCCCATGCGGTTGGCCCGTGCGCCCCGTTGAAATATCGTTTGCGTGAACCGCTCCAGTGTCTCGTCATCAAACAGCGCGGTTTGAAAGCTGGCGATCACCCGCAAGACCCCGCCAGAGAAGCGATCATCCAAGCGCAGTTTCAGGCCTGTTTTGCCCGTTCCGGCTGCAGGCAGGTGATCTCCCACCTGAACGGCACGCCCGATTCTGGCGGTCAGATGGGCCGAACGAGATCCCAACATGACGTCGGCTTCAATTCCACCACCCAGATGCAGGTACCCATAACTACCTTGCAGCACCGACCCGATCACCAACCGCTGTCCGGCCTCCATCTGATGAGATGCATTCCACGCAACCGGGCTGCCACCAATGCTGGCTTGCATCGGCGCTCCGGTCAGGGCGATGGCGGTGGACGCAGTCGCTTCGAACTCACCGCCCATCCCCGCCATTTCCAGAGCGGCACAGGCAGGGTTCTGTCCCAATAGAGCAGCCCCTTCGTACAACGCCGATACATCCGCCGCACCCGAGCGCGACAGACCCTGATCCAGATATCCGGTACGCCCTTGATCCTGAATGGTACAGGCGGGACCAATGCGATGAACGATCAGACTCATACCGTGATCTCCTCGCAGGTTGCGCCGCCTGTCCCGTCGGTGCATGTCGCCCGGATATTCTCCAAGTCATCGCGCGAGACCGAGACGAATTGCATCTCATCACCGGGGTTGAGCGCAAAGCTCTGCTCCATGTCAGGGCGAAAGCACCTGAATGCGGTCTGTCCGACATGGCGCCATCCGGTGGGCGTGGGCCCCGAGAACAACACAAATTGCGAAATCGCCAGAACCAGCGCTCCTTCGGGCACCATTGGCGTTAACTCCTTCAGACGCGGAATGTTGAACTCCGGTCCCAACGGGCCGAGATACGGCTGCCCCGGTGCAAACCCAATTGTCAGAACCCGCACGCGCGTCTCGCTGAGTCGTTTGATCGCTTCTGCCGGATCCAGTCCTGCCGCCGCCGCCGCGTCTACCAACTGTGGCGCAAGATCGGTGCCGTAGACCGTCGGCACTTTCCAGAACCGTCGCCCGGTTGGCAGCGGCGCGTGATACCAGTCGCGACTATCCAATAGAGCGTGCAGCTGGGCTTCGATATCTTGATGCGACACCTGTGATGGGTTGAACCGCACGTAGGCAGATGCCAGCGAGGCCGAGGTTTCAAGCACACTGTCTAGCTGTAACATCTCAACAGCCCCTCGGAACGCTAAGGCAGCGCGGTTTGACGGCTCAGACATGGTTTCAGCAAATGTCACCAGCAGCCCGTCAAATCCGACGGTTCGCATCAAGGGGAATCGAGGGTCAGGTGTCATGTCACGTTCGCGGATTTATAGTTTGTGCGTTGAGGAGACCTGAGCCTATCCGCAGAGAATGCGCAAGGCCTTGCAAGGCTGGCGGGTGTCGCGCCGAACTGAACCGATTGGGGTAGCGATTCTGAACTTGAAAATGAATCGGTTTTCGCAATCGAGTCGGATCAGTCTTGTGGCGAGTTTGGAAGTTCTCACTATATATAGGGGTCGAGCAGACAGGCTCCGAACGTCGAGCGGGACGGCCAGACGCCTGAGTGGTCGATTTCGGCAAGCTTCTTCGCAACTGCGTCTCGTCAAACATTTGATATAATTGTGTAAAACATGATTTTGCAGTTTTTTGCGAGTTTCTTGAATTTTCCACTTGCGCGTTGAATGCGTAAGGCATAGAACGCCCTTCACCGGCGCTGCTGAGGTGGTTGTTGGGACGCTGGGAACGGCGGAGACGGGCCGGAGAGACGGTTGGACGCTCGGGAGAGACTGGGGGCATCTGAGGTTTGGATTT